>DYJF01000028.1 GCA_020723205.1 Bdellovibrio sp. | reverse complement strand
AGCGACCTTCTTCGACGCCCATGCCCACAATCACGCCTTCGGTCACTTCGACGCGCACGTCGTTGCGCATCCCGATCTTTACCTCTGTCCTGTGCACCTTTCCGTCCGTAACCTTATATACGAACTGTTTCTCGCCTTCCCATGAGACCGCGTTGACGGGGATGACCAGCACTCCGGTGTGTCTCTCGACGACGAGGTTCATCCTTCCGAACATGCCGTGGCGCAAACGTCCGTCGGTGTTGGGCACTTCGACCTCAACGTTCGCCGTGCGCGTCTTTTCGCTGACCACGGGGCTCGACGTTATTATCGTTCCTTCATAGCCGTCGCCGTCCAGCGAATCCACCGACAACTTGACTGGAATGCCCGGCAAAATGACGCCGAGATATTTTTCCGGTATGTCGAGCTTTACGCGCATCGTTCCCGATCGCACCACCACCGCCACCGCCTGCTGTACGGAGAACACCGTCCGGTCGTACACATAGGTGCCGACGTCGGCACTGATCGAGCCGACATAGCCGTCTATGGGCGAATCCACGATGAGCGGCCTGAACTTATAGCCGATCTCGTCCCGTTCTATCTCAAGGATGCCCTGTCCCTTCTTGACGGCATCGCCCTCCTTCAATATCCTTTTGGTGATTCGGCCGCTGCCGCGCGGATATACTTCCACCGCGTCCTTCGCTACGATGTTGCCCGTGAACAGGACCTTCTGCTCAATGGTCCCCATTTCGGCCTTCGCCGTTTCGATCTCCTGCGGTCTCGCCTTCTCCTCCTTTTTGCCGCACGAGAAGCAGAACGTCACCGTGACCGCGAGAAGCGCGGCTGCCAAGTATCTTCGTTTCACATCGCACCTCCTATCGCCTTTTCAAGGACCGCCTCCGCCGTCAGACAATCATATATCGCGCCGTAATAGAGCTGTTCCGCCTGCGCCTGCGCGGTGATCGTGTCATTGAGTTCGAGCTGGCTCATGAGTCCGGTCTCGAAACGCTCGCCGGCGATCGCGCTGGCGCGACGGGCCGTGTTGTAGGAACCCGTTTGGCTTTTTAATGATACCTGCGCCTTTTCGAGCGAGATCACGGCGTCCTTCACCTCTTTGACGACCGAATCCTCAAGCTGTGAAGTGAAAAAGCGCTGCTGCACGAGCTTCGCCTTCGCCTGCTTTACCCTCGAGCTTGTTTTGAGGCCGTCGAATATGGGCCATGAAAAATTAAGAGCGGTCAGGGCGTAATCAGTGCGCTCCGTCGGACCGACACCCCAGTTGTCGGACTGCCCCTGCCAGTTCCACGAAGCGGTGGCGTTGAGCGTCGGCCAGTAGCCGGCCTGTTCGACGCCTACGACCTGCACAAGCGACTTCTCCCGATATTTTTGCGCCAGAAGATCGGGTCTGTCGGAGCGCGCCTTCTCGACCAGCGCCTCGGCGCTCGGAAGCGCCCGCGCGCCGTACGTGAAGTTCCCCTTGGGGGCTATCTCCTCGTCGGGCGATACCGCAAGCAGTATCTTGAGCCCGCTCAAGAGAAGTTCGCGTGTTTTCTGCGCCTCGATGAGCTGCGGTTCTATGTTGGAAACCTCGACCTCCTGTCTCATGAGGGTGTAATCGCTGTCGAGGCCCTTTTCGAATCTCGTCCTTATCGAGCTCAAGTGGCCCTTGAGCTGCGAGAGCTGTTTTTTCAGAACCTCTATGACCTTTTCGACATAGAGTATCTGGTAGAATGTCTGTTTCACGTTCAATCGGATCTGCATCTCCGCGTCGCGAATATCCTGAATGCCCTTCGCCTGCTCGGTCTTTGCCGCCTTCACCGCCTTGAACACGCGGCCTCCGTCCCACAGGAGCTGGCTCAAGCCCGCGCCGGCGTTGTAGGTGTTGTTAGCGCCGGTCGTGAACGGCTGGTTGTTGATGAATATCTCCGCCTTTCTCCACATGCGCTGGTAGCTTCCGGTGCCGGTGAGCTGCGGCAGACCTTGCGACCTCGCCTCGCCCTTGAGGCCCTCAAGCTCCGCGAGGCGCTCCCTTGCCGTCTGTATGTCGCGGTTGGCGGCCGCCGCGCGCTCGAGCGCCTCCTCCAGAGTGATGGCGGTCGGTGAGGAATGGGCCGTCCACGCCGGAACGGCAAGCATAAGGCAGATCAATGTGATGAAAAGCCGCTTCATTTATGGGTGTCCGGTTACTTATTATAGAGAGCAGGGTGCGTCAAGCCAATGACACCGCCCCAATTAAAAACGCCGCCAGTTCAGGCGGCGTTTCATTTTGCCGGCGACGCCGGTCATGTTATTCTGCCGGTTTGCGACGCACGGGAGTAAGTTTTACGTGCTGATCGACGAGCTTCTTGTTGCCCTGCACGCCGAGCTTTTTGAACATCATGTCGAACTCCCTGGCGAGCTCGCTCATGAGAGCCGATTTCGTATTGTCGGTCAGGGACCACATCTCTTTCTTGAAGGGACCGAAACCTTTCTTGCGCGTCTTGTAATAGAACTGTTCGTCGGTCTGGTCCGGCGTCTTTTCCTTCGCGCAGTTCTGTTTCAGCCACTTATAGATGTTCTCGCGCAGCGTCGAAGGCAAGGCGGTGCTTTCATAAATGGTGTTCTGGAACGCGGTTGCAAGATGCACTTCCAGCGTCTGGCGTTTCGGGAAATTGTCGAACGCGCTTTCGGGTAGAGTGGAGGCACCGTGCTGCACCACTCCGCCTATCCCGAACTGCTCGCGCGCCACCTTTCCAAGCTCCTCCAGCGTGTCGAAGTCGAGCTTCACTTTTGCGATGGAACCGTCGGCCAGGACCACTCCGCCGTGCGTGGTTCCCGTTTGTATAGAGATCTTCGATATTCCGGACGGCGCCTTTTTAGTGTTCAAGCTCATGACGCCGTTGAATCCCTCGACGAAAGCCGTCAGTTCTTCGGCGGTGCTGTTCTTGCCGCCCACTTCGCCTATCTCGCCGCCCACGGAGACCGTGACCCCTTTGGGCTCCAGAGAGCGGATGTGCTTCGTGAGCTCCGCCGCCGTCTCGAAGTTGGCGCGCTGCTGGTCGAAGACCGTCGGCTTGGAGAGGTCCACCAGCGTGGACGTATCTATGTCGATATTATAGAAGCCGGCCTCTATCGCTTCCCTGATGAGGTTCTTTAGGGATTCGACCTCCGCATCCGGATCGGCCGCGAACTTCTTGGCGTTCGCCTGAAAATGGTCGCCCTGTATGAAGACCGGCCCGTGCCAACCTTCGCGTATCGCCGCGGCAAGGATGCACGAGGCGTATTCGGAAGGGCGCTGCTTGGTGTAATCTATCTCCGATTTGGCGATCTCGAAAAGGCACGCGCCGGAGTTCAACCGGGCGAGCGTCTTGAAGATCGTGCGCGCTATGTCGTATGTCATTCCTCGGATGTTGATGGCGGGGATCGTCTGGTCCTTCCAAGCGTCCTTGGCGCGCGAGATGTAGAAGTCGTGGATCGAAGAGGACGGACAGCCCAGAAGCTGCGAGCCCTCCCATATCGCCCACCGCGCCATCTTCTTCACCGGCTCTTCGGTCGCGAAAACGGCGTTCCAGACGAGACGGTCGACCGTTTCGTTCCTGAAACGCTTCTCGTCCGCGACCTTCATCTCGCCGTTCACGACTTCAAAAGATCCTTTGCAGGCCGCCTTGAGCGCATCCACCGAGTTCCACAGTTCCATGGTAAACCTCCATTTAATTAGACCTTAGACTTGAGACCTTAGACTGAATTGAAAAGATCAATTTGGTCCAAGGTCTCAAGTCTCAAGTCTCATGTCTTGATCTCGGCACGGAGCTTGTCTTTAAGGCGTTTCTCCACGATGGGGTGTATCATCCCGCAACCGCTCCCGCCGAAGGTGATGACTTCCTTTATGATAGATGAGCTCAAATGCGCGTATTTTCCTTCAGTCATCATATATATGAATTCAACGTCCGGATCCAACGTCTTGTTCGCCAGCACAAGCTGTGATTCGTACTCGTAGTCGCTCATGTTCCTCATGCCGCGGAGTATCGCCTTTACGCCGCGCTTCTTTGCATATTCTACGAGCAGTCCCTTAAAGGAATCCACCTCTACATGCTTGGAATCCTTGAATATTTCCTTGAGCATCTCCAGCCGTTCTTGGGGCTCGAAGATGGGTTTTTTCGTCACATTTACGGCCACGGCGACGATCAACTTATCGAAGATCTTAAGGCCCCTCTCGATGATGTTCAGGTGCCCGTTCGTTATGGGGTCGAAACTGCCCGGGCAGATGGCTATTTTGCACATAACGGGCGTATCTATGACCACATTTAAGGGCTTCGGTCAAGGGGACTATTCTATGTCCCAACCGTTGGATTTTGCCTCTAAAAGCACACTTTTGGCATACTCGGCGGCGATGAACCGCCGATAAGAGAGCAATGACGGTACTATCTTTCCTATCGTCCCCGTTCCTGCGGCGGCGACCGAGCTTATGATGAGCGTGTTGGTGGCCTCATGGCCGTCGATCTCCACGGTGATGGGCGCCATGACCCTCATGCCGAAGTTGAACATGAGGTCGGCTGCGGAGTACTTGTTTCCATTCTCGTCGGTGCACGTGCGAAGGAGGTTCCATGCCGACCAATTGCTCCCTCTTATCTCCCCCATTATGTAGTCGAGCGTCGGAAGCGCCTTCGAGACGAATATCTTGTGGAACGCCACCTGCGAGTTGGAGCCGGATGCGCACACGATGGGGCCGGAGTTGGCGTATTTCGTGTAAAGGGATGCCACGGCCGGTTTTGCAAGATAAGATTGAACGGCCGACGGCTCCATATCGGACACGTACATGGTAGCGGGCAGCCCTTCGCTGTCTATCGCAGCTGTAACGTCCTCGCACGTCTCCACTTCATTGTAGAACGGGGAGTTCGGCCAATCGTAGCTTTCGGGACATGACGTTTCGAGCGGCAGGCGCTTTGCGACGACGCCTTTTTCCCATGCATCTTTCTGTGAGAGACAGTCACCGTTATACTTCTCGCGGATCTCGTTATGCGTCTGCTCCGTCGCACCCGACTGGGCCGTAAGCGCCTGGCAGATCGTCTTTTCGGTAAGAAATTGCGAGGCCATTTTCGACAGCAGTTTAGCCCTGTTTATCGGAAAATCGCCGAATCCTTTGTCGATCCCCGCGGAAAGGATCTTCTTGACGCGCTTCTTAAGCTGCGCCAGTTGCTCGTCGCTCATCGTGCAGGACGGCTCGCCTCCGCTCGTGACCGTAACGTCGGGGAGCTTTTCGGACGGCGAGCTGCCTATCTGAAGGGCGGCGCTGGTGAGAAGGAACATGCTTTCGAATATGGATGTGAGTTTCATGCGCTCCCTATATTATCGTATGAAGGAATATTCAATACGCACTGTTCCAAAAAAGTGATCGAGGTCTGGCCGTAGCGGCGCTCGTCGCTTATCTTGAGACCCTCTATCCCGGCTATCGGCTCCTTCGGGTGGTGTTCGACTATTATTCTGCAGTTCGGCGCAAGGATAGAGCTCTTCGCAAGCGCATGGAGCGAAGGGTTAACGAGGTTCTTCAGATAGGGGGGGTCCACGAAGACGATGTCGAAGGGGACAGACGCCCTCGAGAGCTTTCGGAGCGCTGCGTCAACGGACGATCTGATTATGGTCGCACGCTTCCCGAACCCGCAAAGTTCCACGTTCTTTCTGATGAGATGAATGGCGGACGCAAAATCGTCGACGAATGTGGCGTGTACCGCGCCGCGAGAAAGGGCCTCTATCCCCATGGAGCCGGTCCCCGCGAAGAGGTCAAGGACGCGAAGGCCTCTCACGTCGAAGAGTATGTTAAAAACGGCTTCTTTGACTTGGTCGAGCGCCGGCCTGATGCGCTTGGACTTGGGTGCGGCAAGACGACGGCCGCGGGCCGAACCGGTGATAACCCTCATATCGGCTGACTCATCATCTGCTGGACCGCCCCGGAACTGCCGAGAGAGACGCCCAGCGCGACGATCGCAATGAACGCGAGGATCGCAAGAAGCGAAAGCAGCGTGCCGACGGCGCCCAGAATGATCCCCACCTTTGTGATTCCCTCGCCGGCTTTCGGGGATTCCCCGGCCTTTATCGCCTTGAGCTCCATGGCGCCAAGTATCATCGCGGGTACGCCTGTGAAGAGCCCCGCGCATGCTATGGCGAGAATGCCCAGAATAAGCGTGGCAGTGGCCCGGCTGCTCGACTGCGGCGGCTGGGCGACCGGGCCGGACGGTACGACCGGTTTTGCGACCGGTATCTCGTTGTTTTCCATACGGGTTCAATAACGCGTTGTTTTTCCGGTTGCAAGCGGATTTAGAAAACTGATAGTTGTTCCCCTCCTTTGTAAGGAGGGGAAGGGGAGGTAGATAACGATCTACCCCACCCAACCTCCCCTTACAAAGGAGAGGATTTATATAGGAGGGAAGCATGAGAAAGATAATCGTTTTTGCGTTGGTCGCCTCGTTTTTGCCCGTTTGCGCGTTCGCAAAGAAGACGACCTACATCGTCACCAACCACCGCTTTAATTATGTGAAGGTGGTCGAGGTGAAGGGGAAGGTGGCTGCGGAGCGGAACATGACCCAACCCCGCGAGTTTGACGAGGGAACGATGCGGGCGGTTCTGCAGTCGATAAAGCTCTCGCGGCGCCATTTTGCGAGCAAAGAGATCGACACGCAGGACGCCTTCAACGAATCGAGCATCAACTATCTTGCTCCGGCCCTCGTGAGGGCGTTCAGCGAAGCGACGTCGAACGACGAGATCGTCTTCTCCTATCTTATGAAGGAGCCGATCTTCATATTGAGGAACGACCGTATCAATATCGGCACGATGTGGCTTCACGACAACGAGCTTCACGTCAAGTTCAGCAAGCTCTACGCGAAGGTCACGGGGGACACCGATTCGCGCGGCCATGAGGCCAAAGCCATCGCAAACTCGCGCGGTTTGAGGATAGACCTCGAACTGCAGCCGGGCCAGACGATGGACGTGAAGGACGCGAACGAACTGGTCGTCGATCTCGGCCATAATTTCGTTTCAGACGTAGCGGCGGCCGAGGCGGCAAAACCCAAGGAGCCGGAGAAGAAGTCGAAAAAGAAGAGCAAAAAGGAAGTGGCCAAGGCGGAAGAAGAAGCGGCGGTTGGATCTGCAGCAGCAGGCGCTGCCGCGGCCCCGCAGGGCGGTACCGACGTGAAAACGCGGCTGGAAAGCTTAGAGCAGCTCAAGAAGGACAAGCTCATAACGGACAAGGAATACAAAGAGAAGAAGAAAGAAATACTAAAAGACCTTTGAAAAAAGTCAGGATAGATAAGCTGCTCGTCGATCTTGGGCTTGTGCCTTCGAGGGAGAAGGCACAAGCTCTTTTAATGGCGGGCCTCGTGCTGGTGGACGGGGTTCCCGTAATGAAATCCGGAAAGACCGTTCTGCCCGATGCGGCGATCCGCATCAGGGGACAGGACCATCCTTACGCGGGCCGCGGCGGTGTGAAGCTCGCGCACGCGCTCAAGGAGTTCGGCGTCGATGTGAGAGGCAATGTTTGCATGGACGTCGGCGCATCCACCGGCGGCTTCACCGATTGTCTCCTTCAGAACGGCGCCGCGAAGGTCTACGCGGTGGACGTCGGCTACGGACAGATGGCCCCGAAGATATCGGGCGACCGGCGCGTCATAGTCATGGACCGGACGAACATAAGGCACTTGGTGACGTCCGCTGTGCCCGAGCTGCTTGATATTGCGGTCATCGACGTGAGCTTCATATCGCTTAAGCTCGTTCTGCCGGCGGTCGTTCCTTTATTAAAGGAAGGCGCGGCCGTGATCGCGCTCATCAAGCCGCAGTTCGAGGTCGGGCGCGAGCTGGTCGGCAAAGGCGGGATAGTGAGGGACGCTGCGGCGCACCGGCTTGCCGTCGACAGAGTGAAGTCGGCTGCTGCTCCGCTGAACCTTGAATTCATGGGGGTTACCGCCTCCCCGATCGAAGGGGCCAAGGGCAACAAAGAGTTTCTGGCGCTTTTCAAAAAGAAGTGATATAGACATAATTCACTGTGAAACCACTGACTTACATATTCTTGGCGCTCTTTCTGATCACCGGTTGCGCGTCCAAAAAACCCTCCATCGTTCCGAAGACGCAGACGACGAAGAAGGAGAATGCGTACTACCATTTCATAGCGTCGGACTACGATTCCATGCGCGGCGAAACGCAGAAATCCAGCGCGGAGCTTGAAAAACTTGCGCAGCAGGATCCCAAGGTCGGCTATTTCGACTATGTGCTGGCGCAGAACTATGCCTCCGAGCGCCGTTTTGAAGAGGCGGAGTCCGCAGCAAAGAGAGCGATAGAAAAGGACCAGCAGCTTCTGGACGCGCGCGTTCTTCTTGGACGGCTCTATCTTCTGCAGGGCAAGAACAACGACGCGGCGCAGGTCTTCGAGGCCGCCACGAGGATCGAACCGGACCGCGAAGAGGTCTATGCGCTCTTGGCCCGCGCCTACGTCGCCACCAACCGTCTGCAGCCGGCGCTGGCCGCGATGCAGCGCCTCTTGCGCGTAAATCCCGATTCCGTGATCGCGTATTCTTATCTCGGCGCCCTTTACGCGGAGATGCGGCAGGATGAAAGGGCGCTTACGATGTACAACAAGGCGCTGGAGCTCGAGCCGGACGACTTAAACATTCAGCGCGCCATCGCCCAGATCTACCTCGACAAGAAACAGTTCAGGCGGGCGCTCGCGAAACTCGAGGAGATAGAGGCGCAGGCCCCGGACGACATGGCGGTGAAGCTCCGCATTGCGCTCATCCATTACGAGATGAAGGATTACAAGAGCGCGACTGGAAAGTTCGAGGCGATACTCAAAGAGAATCCGGACGCCGACAAGATACGCTACTATCTCGGCATCCTCTATGAATCCATAAAGAACTATCCCAAGGCGCTGGAGGAGCTTGCCAAGGTCCCGCCGCAGTCCTCTTTCTTCAAGGACGCCCAACTCCACATCGCCTCGCTCTATCGTTCGGAGGGGAAGGTGGACGAGGCGATAGACTCGCTCAAGGGCGCCATCGCGGCCAAAGGGGACGTTTCTGAATTCTACGAGTTTGCCGCGGCGCTGCTCGAGGAGCAGAAACGCTATGACGAAGTGATATCGGCGCTCGAGGCCGGAAAGAAGGCGCTGCCGCAGAACGAGAAGATCGTTTTCCTCTTGGGGATCATGTACGAGAAGGTGCGCGAGCGCGACAAGGCGCTTTCCGCGATGCGCGCGGTCTTGGAGCTCAATCCGCAGAACGCATCGGCCCTCAACTACATCGGTTACAGCTACGCGGAGGAGGGGGACAACCTTGAAGAGGCGAAGGAGATGATAGAGAAGGCCCTTCTCCTGAAGCCCGGCGACGGATACATTACGGACAGTTTGGGATGGGTCTATTTCAAGATGGGCGATCTGGGCAGGTCGCTTGAATATCTCATGAAGGCGAACGCGTTGGCGCCCAACGAGCCGACGATCCTCGACCATATGGGAGAGGTGATGCTCAAACAGGGCGACACTAAAAAGGCGCTCGAATATTTCGAGCGCGCCTACGACATCGGGACAAAGAGGCCTGAACCCGACGAGGAGGAGATGGAGAAGATCAAAGGCAAGATCGAAAAGCTCAAGTGAAGACCAGACAATTCTTTCCCGTCATAATGATCGTCGTGCTTGCGGCCGCGTGCCATAAGGCGCCGCCGCGCACTGCGGAGACCGCCGGTGCCAGGACGCCGCAGGCGATCCTTGTCGAACGCGATATCAAGGAGACGGATGCCAGGATAAGGACGCTTCGCGGGCTGGCGGAAGCGGTGCTTGTCGACAGCGAGGATGCGCGCCAGACCGATCTTGCGATCGTGATCTCCCGCCCGAACCGCGTCAGGGCGGATGCGGTCGACACGCTTGCCGACGTTTGGGCCGCGGCGGGAACCGACGGCAAACGCATGTGGCTCTGGCTTCCGCAGAAGGGAAAGCTCTATCGCGGCGCTGCTACCTCAAAGAACCTGAAACGCCTCGCCGCCTTCGACTGGGACATCCCGGAGCTCGTCTCGATAATGGCCGGCCTGATACCCGACGCGCGCAGCGTGGAGCTCGACGAGGTCGAAGGCGGAAAGAAGGGCCATTTTGCGGTCCGCGGAAGACCGATCCATATCTGGACCGATCCCAAGACGAGGCGGATAACGAAGATCGTCCGTTTCAAGCCGGACGGCGTCGGAGGACGCGATATCCAGTATGAGGTTGAGTTCACCGATTACAGGACCGTCGGCGACGGCGAATTCCCGTACGGCATCGGAGTGACGTTCCCTGAAAAACCGTGCTCGTTCCATTTGCGCTACAAACAGGTGGAGTTCAACGCGCCGGTCGACGTGTCGCTTTTCAAACCGGAAGGGGTCTGGCGCAGCCAGACGGTAAAGATCGACCAGTGAGGTATGGCGACTATTCCCATAACCGGAACGAAGGTAGGCGGAAAGTACGAGCTTCGCGAGAAGGTCTCGGAGGGCGGCGGCGGAGTCGTCTGGAAGGCGGGCGGTGATGCAGGCGCGGAGATCGCGCTCAAGATACTGAAGCTTTCCGCCCTCCATTCCAAGGACGCGATAACCGACCGCTTCAAGCGCGAGTTCGAGCTCTTCAAGAAGGTCTCACACCCCAACATCGCGAAGATCTACGATTTCGGCTATGATGCCGACCTCGACATATACTATTTCACCTCGGAGTTGCTGACGGGGGGCGACCTTAGAAAATTGATCGGCGCGCCTGTTCCGGAGATTGAGATCATGCTTTTGCAGTCGCTTCGCGCGCTCGAGTATCTCAGAAGCTTCGGCATCCTTCATCTGGACATCAAGCCGCAGAATCTTTTGCTGAGGAAGGCGGGCGACAAGCGGCCGGCTGCGAGCGACGCGCTGGCCCTCATAGACTTCGGGCTTGCCGGGTTCAATCCTCCGGAGCGGCCCGGCGGCACGCCCAACTACATGCCGCCGGAGGTTGCGGCGCGCCGGCTCGAAGGTTCGGGCAAGAAGCTTGTGCCGATTGACCACAGGAGCGATCTTTATTCGCTGGGCGTGACGTTCTATTACGTCTTGAGCGGCGTCCAGCCCTTCGCCGTAACCGGTTCCGACGGCCGTCTTGATACGACAGGCACCATGCGTCGGCACATGAGCGAGGAGCGGCCGAAGCCGCCCTCTTCGCACAATCCCGACGTACCAAAGTATCTGGACGACATCATAATGAGGATGATGGCCAAGGAAGCCGACGAGCGCTATCAGACCGCGATACTTGCCGCGCAAGCGCTCTCGTTCCGTTCGCCCAACCGCCTCGAGCCCGAAAGCCGCGAGACCTTGAGCGCGTATCTGCCCGAAGAGGGCATGATGATCGGGCGCCATGCGGAGAGGGAGACGATAGAGCGGGTCATCACCGACACGGTGCATAGGACGGGAGATATCCTTCCGGTCGTGTGCATAGTCGGCGGTTGGGGGACCGGAAAGACGCGGCTGCTCAAGTCGCTCAAACCGTTCGCCCAGCAGCAGGAGATGGAGGTCGTGGAGAACCTTCGCTACGAGACCCTCGATGTGAAGCGCGCGACCGCCTTCCTGATAGACGATCCGTTTTTGCCGCAAGCATCGATCGACATAGCGAGCATTCCCGATATCTACGCCTTCAAGCGCCTTGTGCGCTTCATCCTGCAGATGCCCAAGGCCCGCTTTTTCCTCGCGTTCACGTTGAATCCCGATCTCATGCCCACGAAAGAGATGCTTCGCCAGATGGAGCTCTCGCCGGAGCTTTGCACGGTTATCGAGCTCAAAGATTTTACGACGGAGGAGATAAACGAATATCTCGCCCATCTTCTGGGAGAGCCGCCGTCCGAGAAGATCGTCGAGGAGCTATACGACGCCACATTCGGTAACCCGCGCTTTATCGTCGAGTTTTTCAAGCGCATGATGAAGCGCGGCGAGTTCTTTTCCTATTTTACCGGCAGGCCGGGCGCGCAAACACTGGAGTCCATGGGTTTTTCGTTCTCGCACGCGGCATCGCCGCCTTCGCTTGCGGAGCATCTGCTCGATCTCGTGAAGGCGCTTCCGCGCGGCGCCAAGACCATGGCAAGACGGCTGGCATGCTGGCAGCGTTCCGCCACAGTCGAAGAGATGGTGAATCTCGGCGGCGACACGGCGGACGGC
Source organism: Bdellovibrio sp. (assembly GCA_020723205.1). Taxonomy (GTDB): domain Bacteria; phylum UBA10199; class UBA10199; order 2-02-FULL-44-16; family DYJF01; genus DYJF01. The sequence continues at coordinate 7,994 of DYJF01000028.1, read as the reverse complement.
GATCTTGCCGACATGCTGGCGTCGGGACTTGTAAGGAGGAACGAAGAGGACGGCACGTTCTCGTTCGTTAATCCGCTGGCGCCCAAGATCGTCGAGGTGAGCTTGGACCCAAAAGAGCGCGCCGCGATCCACGATTCGATAGTCGAGTATCTGAAGCGCGTGTCGCCGGGAGAGAGTTTCGAGATAGACAGACACCTTGTCTTCGGATCCAACGATGAGCTCAAGTTCGCGTCAGCCGAGCGCGTTCCCATGGAGGCGCTGAAGCGCCTCCACCCTGCGGAGGCGGCGGAGACGCTGCGCGCGATGTATTCCGTCATACCGGAGGAGAAGTGGGAGATCAGGGCGCGCATCCTGGTTCGCGAGGGCCAGGCGCTGGAGCGCGTCGGCAGATGGAACGACGCGAAGACGGTTTTCGAACAGATAAAGAACCTGTCGAAGGATGATTCCGCGATGGCCAAGCTTACGGTCAGGTCGGACGAACAGCTGGGGCTCATGGCGCTCAGGCGGCGCGATCTGAGCAGCGCGCGTTCCACGTTCGCTAAGTTGAAGTCGTATCTGGAGGAGAACAAGTTCGCGAAGAGGCCCGACTTTCAAGTGACGATGCTGCGCCTTGAGAACTATCTCGCCGCGGTTGACCTTCGCGAGGGGAAATACGAAGGAGCGGCTAAGGCCTATGCCGTGACGGCAAAAAAGGCGGAGAAGCTGTCGAAAGAGGACCATGCGCGCGTCACGAACAACGAGCTTGGCGAGGCGCTCGTATATACGGGAGACCTGAAGGAAGCGTTCAAGGTCCTTGACCGCGAGCTTGAGTGGGCGAAGGCGAACGATCACCGCGACAGGGTTGTGAGCCGCTTGCGTCTCTTGGGCGACGCGAGCCGCAGGAGCGGCGATTACGCGGGGGCCCTTTCTTTCTATGAGTCGGCGCTCAAGGCCTCGCAGGACTACCACCTTTTCGAGCACCAGCTGCGCATCAGGAACAGTTTTGCGAATCTGCTTTTGCAGATGGGAAAATGGTCGGAGGCCATAGAGCAATACAAACCGGCGCTCGATCTTTCGATGCAGCTCGAGGGGAAGGCGACATCGGTCGACATCATGGCCAACATAGGGCTCGCGTACAATAAGCTCGGCAAATTCGACGACGCGATCGAGTACATGGAACTGGCGCTGGATTTCGCCAAGGGTCCGGAGGCGGAGAGCTCGGCCGCCATCAGGAAGATCATTCCCCAGATCCACGTTGCGCTCGGCCACGCACACTACGAGAGAAGGCAGCTGGACGAGGCGCGAAAACATCTCATGATAGCTCTTGACCAGGTCGCCGATACTGCGCTGGACGACATCACGCTCTACAACTTGCACGGGACGCTTGCCGAGATAGATATCGCCGCAGGAAGGCCCGCTGACGCCGAAAAGCGGCTGCCGGTGCTGAAGGATCTGGCCTCGAAGATTCCCGAGGCGAAGAAGCATTTCGATGAGATTTCAATTCAGGTCGAGGGCGCGCTCAAAGATTCATGAGGCGGCGTCCATCTTCTGCAACTTGTCGTAGAGGGTCGTGCGGCCGATGCCCAAGAGGTCCGCGGCCATCGCCTTGTCGCCGCTGCATCGCGAAAGTATCCGCTCAATATGTTCGCGCTCCGATCTTCTCACGTGTGCCTTGAGCGAGCACGAATCCGCTTCCGGTTCGCGATCGTCAAAAAGATATCTATAATCTTTGGAGAACCATTCGGGGAAATGGGCCGGTTCGATAGTGTCGCTGTCCGTCATGATGAGAATGCTCTCCACCACGTTCTTAAGCTCGCGGACATTGCCCGGCCAGTGATGAATCTTCATTTGTTTGGCCGCCTCGCAGGAGAAGGTCTTCTCTTTGCCGGGGGCGGCCCGTCTCATAAAATGTTCCGCCAGAGGCAAAAGGTCTTCTATGCGGTGGCGAAGCGGGGGAATGGTTATTTGGATCACGCGAAGGCGATGGAAAAGGTCTATGCGGAACTCGCCCTGTGATACCTTGTCCTCCAGTTTTTCATTTGTTGCGGAGATGACGCGGAAATCGGAGTGTACAAGGTCATTGCCGCCCACACGGTAGAATTCCTTTTCTTCGATCGCGCGCAGGATCTTCACCTGCATGTCCTTTTTGAGCGAGCTGATCTCGTCCAAGAAGATGTCTCCGCCGTGGGCCATCTCGAATTTTCCCATCCGGCGATGCGTTGCGCCGGTGAATGCGCCGCGTTCGCAGCCGAAGAGCTCCGATTCGAGAAGTGTTTCGGGAATGGCGGCGCAGTTGACTGCTACGAAGGGGCGTTTTGGATTTTCCTCCTGACGGTTGAGTTCGCGCGCGAACAGTTCTTTTCCGGTTCCAGTCTCGCCGGTGATTAGCACGTTGACCTTACGGCCCTTCAGGTTTTTCAACTGCGCGAGCAGGGATTTCATCTTCGGGCTGAAGTCAAAAAATCTTGATTCTTCGCTCCACATGGCTGCCTCCACCGGTTGAAAAACAAAAATCCGGGAACCCGAATTTCGGGCCCCGGAGTTTACAAATATCCGGACAGACTGTCGGCGCCGTTCCCCCAGACCGGCATTAGCGGGCAAACCCGCATAAATGCTCCCCTTTAAACGGCCATCCTCGGGAGGGATAGTATCCAGCCCCCTTTGCAGTCAAGTATTAATTGTATTGACCCAAACAACCCTTATAAGCGCTTTATCAGCATCTTTCTTGGTGCCAGGTTACATCACGACTTTGCCATGTCGAAATCCAATCTGATACTCCCGTTAGGTTCCCGTCCGGTGACAGGTTGAAAAATGTGCAGTTTGATAAAAAATCGGCACCTGTAAAAAATCCCCGCCTTGGGGGGCGGGGATTTGAGAGTAGGAAGAGAGGTTGTCTATTTTAACCTGTCACCATGTTTCCTCTTAATTTTCACGGCGATGAGGGCTGCCGGGGCCGCGAAGATGAGCCACCAGAAGGTCAACGCGGAGCCGACAGTGTTACGATGCGCGGGGATCAAGATCATGCAGCCGCCGCCCGGGCCGGCCGAGCTTATGGGGGCGCCGCCTTCGACGGCGTTTCCGGTGCCGGCGAACTCGCTGCCGGAGCCCTCTTCGGAGCTTTCAAGGTCGGTGACGGGCGGGCCGCCGGTGACGCCCGGCGCGGAATCGGGTATCTCGATCATGGGACCGGTACCGAGTGCGACAACCGGTCCGTCGAGCTTGAAAGACCGAGGTGTTATCATCGAAGTGTAATTAATGTCGTTCATGAGCGCTACGGCGTATAAATCAGGCAAACCGCATTTTGAAGGATCGATTATGAATGAAGAAGGGAAAACAATTATGCATTTCCCATCTTCATTAACTGTACACTTAGCAAAATATCTTTCTGCCTGATTATTTTCAGATGTTATATTGGTCTGATAAATAATCATTTCCTGACCGGCAGATATGCTTTCAGGTCTAAACTGAATCCATCTTTGTATGACCCTTCCCGTATCATCCTTATCGCAATGCAGCGCCTGTTCGGCGTCGGTGGTCGAGCCCAAGAGCACTATCTCCGGCCTCTTCGGCAACTCCAATCCTACCGCCTCGTATAGCGCAACAAGCACAGGGTCGAAGTATATCGCGTCGTCGGAGGAGGCCGTGCCGGCGATTTTCACGTTGTTATAGATCCTGTTGAAGGGAAACCTGTTATTTTGGCCGGATAAGTAATTGATGCCGATCCTATTGTCATGGATGTCGTTGGCCTCCGCGTCGAATCTCGTTTCGCTCTCTGCGCCTATTAAGATGTTCTCCGCCTCGAGGAGCATTATTCCGGCGTAGCAGTTCGAAAAGGAGCTGTGTCTCACCTTCTGATTTCTGCCGTGGGCAAGCAGGCACGCCTCATTTTCACGGCCCGCGGTATCGGAACCCACCCCCTCGCCTGTGACGGCAGAATTTATAAGCTCGATCCGGTCGCCGCTGATGTGCAGACCGTATTTGACGTTCGTAAGTTCGATGCCTTCCAGAACGACAGACGCCGCAGGAGCGGTATCATAGTTGGTGATCGTCAAAAGATTTTCTTCAGCCGTGAACGACGAGTCGCGCGTCAACTTGAGCCCCTTGATATAGACGCTCTTTGAGTCCACCGCTTTTCTGAAGAGGAGGGGCTCGTTGACCGGCAGGGCGCCGCCGGTTAAGTCAAACCCCACAAATTCGAAGCAGAGTTCATAACGGCCAGTAGAAGTTGATAAGTAATCCGTAGTATCATTGTAGGTCTCGAGGTGGTTCTTGACCTTTGCAACGTAGTCTATTCCGAAGTCGGGATATACCACGCCCTTCGTGACAGTTATTTTATTCGTTATGCACGGCATCGAAGGCGGGGTCCATGTTCCCGGGCTGGGTATCCGCGGCATGGGCGTCAGGGCGAATGCCGAAGACGCCTGAAGCATGACGAGCGATATTATAATGATGAGCTTTTTCATAACCGACCCCCTGTTTTCGCAGGCATATCAAAAGCAAGGAATGTGCCAGCGGCTCATTCGTTCGGAGGAGGTGAAAAATCATTGAATTACGATGGGTTACGATAGGCCGGAGACGGGCGGAGGGTAAAAAACGACCTGATATTTGAGAGGAAATTATCAAAAGGATATTTTTTATCTGCACTCTTCGGAGTGGAGGAGCGCGCAGACGGAGGTGCTGACCATGTCAACGGGGATTGGCGGCGGTTGTGACGGATTTCTTTCGCGCGCATACGCGATGAGCTGCTGGACCAGATCATAACTTATGCCGCCGCTGTAAGAACGGCCGGGCAACACAAAATCGCTCGTTTTGTAGGTGTGAATGACATGCCTCGCGCCATCGGAGGATTTAGCGTATGCGCTACCGGAATACGCTATCTTCCACTCGTCAGGACACATGACGGCTCGGTCGTCAATCCCATCACCGTCAAAGTCGGCAGCGATGGGGCGGCAATTCAGGTTACCATATATTTGAACGGGCGGAACATCTTCAAGTGTTCTAAATAATTCGGATTCAAAGGAAAGTTGCCATTTCTCGCTCGATTTAACGCCGATGTCGAAAAACATAGATGTGGTGCCAAAATTGCCAAGGACAAGTATGGTTTCATTTCCTCCGAATCGCGTGGTGATAGATTCAAAAGAGTTATTGCTGACCCCAAGACTACGTGTAGTCACATTTAATCTTCCCTCATCCACCAAGCCATCCGGTACCTTATATAAGATAAACTCGGTTCCTTCGCTCAACGGCGGGGATATTGCGGTTAAATACGCCCAGCCCGGCGCTTCGGACATACGTGCGGGTGTTAGATATTGAACGCTTTGATCGAACGTCCCGTAATCGGATTCGTCTTCGCCTCCGAAATCAATCCTCCAGTATCCGTCGGAACATGCGATGGCAATGTCCATCCAACCATCCCAATTATAATCACCCGGATGCGGCCTGCTGTAGTTGCTGTCCCACGGGTCCATTTCAAGCGTATCGGTCCATTCGGAGGAGTAGTCTATCTCCCGGTCCCAACCGGACCAGATGCCCGTGCCCAAGAGGTTGCTGCTCGTGAAGGCGATGTACCATATCCCGTGCTCCTTGTCGTACACCGCAAAGTCCTCTCTCCCGTCAGAGTTGTAGTCCTCCACATAGGGCCAGACCCAGCGTGAAGATATCGGCGTGTAGTTGAGCGTTAAGTCCCACGCCCCATAGTTGTCCCCGCTGGAGCCGATACTTGAGAGGTCCACCTTCCACTGGCCGTTGGTCCAAGAGACGAGGTCGGCGCGGTTGTCTCCGTCGAAGTCCAGAGACTTGGCTATCCTAGTGCCCGGGATAAAGAGCGCGTCGTCAGGGCAGGATGGATCGCTGTGCGCAGGGTCGTAGTCAACGCAGACGAGACCCACTCCCAGCGCGCGGAGGGCTATCATCTCGGTGACTGTGAGCCGTCCGCCTGTGCCCAACTCGGGATAGGTGGATGTGACGGAGGACCAGAAGGTGTCCACCGCGGAGAGGGCCCTGTCTATTCTCGGCTGTTTTCCGATGTAACCGCCTCCGCCGGACTGCACTATGCCCGTGGAGACGAGGATCTCTCTAAGTTTGAGCGGCGTTAGATAACGCAGATCGCCCATGACGCCCTTGGCGTAGCTTTGGACCAGCGCCGCGGCGCCTGCGACCATTGCGGTGGCGGAAGAGGTGCCTCCGAAGCGGTTGGTGTAATATGCGTTGTTGTCGTCGTTGGGCGGATTGGCGCCTGTGCCGGCGGTCCAGTAATAGGGACCGGAGGAGTCGCCGTAGGGATATGTGGTGGTGACGACGCCCGCGGCCCAAGCGTAGGAGTCAACGGGGGTGCCGAAGTTTGAGAACGATATCTTCTGGTGGTTGGACCCTTGAGAGCCGCCCACCAGAATGGAGCCGGAATCGTGATCGTAGAGGGTGACCTCGTGCGAATAGTAGGTGGCGGCATCGCCCAAGTCAACGGAACCGTTGCCGGCGCCTTCGATGACAAGGGCACCTGCAGCTGTGGCATATTCAATTGCAGCGAAATTTTCGGGATCTGTTTCCAGCGGAACGCAACCGTATTGATCGGATTCGGAAAAACCGGAACAGAAACCGTCGGGGGAGAGACGACCTGCGTGTTGCGTTTCGATAACAAGGATAGTTCCCGGTGGGACTTCCCGATTGAATGAATCATCAAGGGAACCTATACCGTCAAACAAGACAGGGAATCCTTCAGGATCCGGGCCCTTTGTTTTCAGATCGGAATTGGATGCAAAACCTGTCGTCCCATGACCATTGTTGGCCGCGGAAATAATGCCGGCTATAGCAGTTCCATGAGCCATATCGGCCAAACAGCTAACATCGGGAATTGGATAGCAACCCACAGCGGACCAGTTATCGATTGTCCACTGAAGATTTAAGTCCTCGTGGCCGTAATTCCATTCATATTCAGAATCTACAATAATGACCCCGTCGCCTCTAGTGCCTCTGTCCCAAGCCGCCTGCGCGTTGAGGCCGCCGTGGGTCTCGTCGGCGTAGAGATATCCCTGCTGGCCTGTGAGATCAGGCACGGTGGCAAGGGTGGCCACATATCCCTTCCTCTTGGGATAGACCTTTTCGACACCATCGGTCTCTTCAAGCTCGCGAAGGACCCTGACCGCCTCGTCGGGGTCCGAGACCTCGACGTGATATATGAGATTGAAATCGGTAAGCGCCTTTCCCGATATGCGCTCAAGATAGAGCCGCCTCGCTGTGAACTCCTCCTCCGTGACGGATATGCTGCGCTTCGGCAGAACCGCCGGATGAGCTGCGACAACTGGCCCGAAGAGCTGCGGTACGGTTGTAAGTAAGTTGGGCGAAGGGACAGAGAGAGACAGCTTTGAAGAATCGTTCTCCTTGGCCTCTTTGCTTATGTGAACGACGAGATATCCGGCGTAGGAATCGGTGTAGATGAGTTTTTCTACGGAAGAGAGCTCGCCTATGTCCTGCGCGGGGGTGATGCCGTCAACGGGAACGGGAGAAGAAGCGCCGCCGCAGCCGAAAAATAAAAATGCGCACGCGATGATCATTGAGGACTTCACCGATGCGCAAAGCGCTGAATTTATTTTTTCTCTCCTCATAAATTCCCCGCCTTTTCGAGGAGTTGTGAAATTTCTAGCACCATTGACCCACTGCATCAAGCCCATAATTGAATTCACCCTCTTTTTCGGCGCCCCGCCCCAAAAGTTGCGTAGTTTCTCAAGGAATTTGAATAGTTAGATGGGTGCCAGGTTGGGTGGCGACTACATTATATACGTTGCCCGAAGGGGGCCAAGATGTTATAAGAAGGTGAATTCATTAAGGATATCTAATTGAAGCGTATTATCAAGATCTTGGGAGTTCTGGGGCTTTGTCTTTCCCTTTATGGTTGCGACTTCAGGGTCCTGCGCAGTCCCGACGTCCTCGTCGCGCATTTGGATTCGGAGCCATCAACGCTCAATCCGTTGCTCGCGACCGATGCCGCGGCCGCATCCGTCCTGCGCAATATCTATGAA
>DYJF01000027.1 GCA_020723205.1 Bdellovibrio sp. | reverse complement strand
ATGAGAGTGGTTATCATCAATATGGTCGAGACGGAGCGTCCGCCCACCATGAAATCCTGCTGATCGTGCACGCGCCTTGACCTGATGACGCCGATAAGGACCATTACGAGAAGATAGGCGATGACGGTAAGAAGATAGACGGACATGAATCCCCCTTTGAAGGAACCTGTATATCATAATATTGGCGTTTTGATGAAATAAAAAATCAGTACGGATCTATTTCCCACTGGTCTTCACTGATCAAAATAGTGATCGGGCCGTTCTGGATATGGACGGATTCGCTATCGAGGTATTCCTCGTCAAGCCAGCCCTCTTCGGTCAGATAGACCTCCGTGCCGGAGTCGATAAGGCGGTCGATGACCTCGTCGTGCGGATGGCCGAAGTCGTTGCCGTCGCCGACAGATATGACGGCCACGTCGGGACCCGTCATCTCCAGAAAATTGCTGTTCGTGCTCGTCTTGCTGCCGTGATGGGCGACCTTCAGGATGTCGACCTCGCCGACCGTTGATGCAATCTCCGTTTCGATATCCGCCGTTTCGTACGGCGGATCCCCGCCTCCGCCCGTAATGTCGGATGCGTGCAGGAAGGAAACATCGCCGGACGTCACAAGTAGAACGACGCTTGCAGCGTTCTCATCATCGGGATCGAGCCCGATCCGCGTCCCGTTCGCAACCTCACCATCCGCAGCCACAATCTCAACTGAAGCTCCGCCAAGATCGTAGACGTCGCCGGGATGAACGGCATTGCGAAGCGTGCCCGCCACTCCCGCATATTCGTCGTAAGCCGGTGAGTATCCCTCATATTTGCCTCCTCTGTCCAAGATGCCTTCTTTCGGTATGATATCGTCAGCGGTCCCCGATGTTTGGTCCTCGCCCCTCATGACTTCGACAATGCCTCCGATGTGGTCATCGTGGTAATGCGTGGCGACGATATATTTGAGCTCGTCGATACCGTTCTGTTTGAGATAGGGGATAATGATGTTTCTCCCTGCATCCGGCGGACCGGCGTCGATGAGCATGTTCTCCCCCGAAGAGACGAGGGCCGCGTCGCCCTGACCGACGTCGAAAAAGACCAGTTTTAATTCTTGGTTCTTGTCCGGAGGGACGGAGGGGCCCATGTTCTGGCCGGATCGGTCCGTTCGCACGGATGCCGCGCATCCGGCAATAAGCATCAAGAGCAATAGACTGCGCCTCATGTATGGAGATCGTATGCAAAGGCGTGCCAGCGTCCGGCACTACGCAAGATCGCGCACTTATATGATGCGGGAGTGCAGCATTTCCGGTCATGCTGCACGGAAATTGGTCACTGCAATGAAGCCGATCTTTGGAAAAGGGGTGTTATGAAAAAAAACATCGTGGCACATGAATTGCTTATATCTGCCGCAGAGACACGGAGGCGCAGAGATGATCTATTCACAAGAAAAGAAGAAAAAGATCTTGTTGATCCTCTGCGTCTCTGCGTCTCTGTGGCTGACTTTATCTTCCTGCGGGCCGGGCGCTTCGTTGCTTGATTCCCTCATTGCATATCAGCCGCGCGTTGTCGCGGTCGAACCGGCCGACGGCCTGCTCGTATCTCCAGACGCGTCGGTAAAAGTTGTCTTTTCAACAAAGATCGATCCTTCAACGATCGGACCCGCGTCGTTCGCGGTGATAGCGCTTCAAGGCGCGGCCGCGGATATCGAGGACCTCGCGGAGGATGTCTCGGACGGGGCCGCGCCGGTTTCCGCGGGCGAATATGCGGTATCGGATGACTGGCGCGAGGCGAGCTTCGAACCGGACGCCGGATTCGAAGCTGGCGCGACATATCTTATCATTGTGACTCCCAACGTCAGAAATGTCGGTTCGCTGCCGCTCAACCAGAGGCCGGGGGAGGAGCCGACCCCTTTTTCAAGCACGTTCAGGATTGTTGGAACCGATGGCGCGGAGGTGGATGTATATAATGATGGGAGCGGTGTGGACGAAGAGGAAGGCGGAGAGGGTATCGATGGCGCGCCGGCGGTCCCCAGGCCTGAATCGCTCGTTATAAACGAGTTTTTATATGACGCCTCCGGCAGTGAGACCGACGGCAACCTTTTTATCGAGCTCGTGGGCGACGCCGAGAGCGACATAAGCGGTTATAAAATAGTGTTCGTCAACGGCGCGGACGGGGCGGAGACGGAGACGATAAGCATACCGGGGAATTCGATTGTGGCGTCGGACGGCATTTTTCTCGTTGCTGACAGCCGCACAAGCGCGCCTTCAGAGACGAATATTCCGGGCGCCGATCTTCTTGATAATTTCGATCCACACAACGGACCGGATTGCGTTCAACTGCTGGACCACCACGGCGCGCTTCTGGATTCCGTGGGTTACGGAACGCCGGTGCCGCAAACGGCGCAGAACGGCATGGTATGCGTCGAAGGCGGTTCTGCTCCGGACGCATCCGCAGGCAAAAGCATTTCGCGGACGGACGGAGGAGATACTGATGACAACGCCGCGGATTTTGTGATCCTCGATCTGCCTACGCCGGGCGCGATCTGAACCGTCATTCCATTGACAAATCCTCTTTTGAGTAGCAAGAATTCGAAAGAGGGAGGTATTCATGAACGAAGGCGTCCTTGCGAACATGCGGGAATTTGATCATGAGCAGGTGGTCTTCTGTCAGTCGAAAGAAGCCGGACTCAAGGCGATAGTCGCTATCCATGATACTTCACTCGGGCCTGCGCTGGGCGGGACGCGCATGTGGGCCTACACGTCAGAAAAGGAAGCGCTGCGGGATGTATTGCGCCTGTCGCGCGGCATGACATACAAGGCCGCGGCGGCGGGCCTGCCTCTGGGCGGCGGCAAGGCGGTCATAATTGGCGATCCCAAAAAGGACAAGAGCCAGGCGCTTTTTAGGGCGTACGGCCGGTTCATCAATTCTCTCGACGGGCGCTACATTACGGCCGAGGACGTCGGTACGAACGTCTTTGACATGGAATGCGCGCTTCTCGAGACCGATTACGTCGTCGGGACCGATCCGTCGCACGGCGGCTCCGGCGACCCTTCTCCCTACACAGCGCTCGGGACCTTTTACGGCATCAAAGCGTGTCTCAAGAAGGTCTTCGGCGACGAATCCTTCAAGGGACGCACGTTCGCGGTTCAGGGCATCGGCGCCGTGGGGGCGCATCTCGTCCGCCATCTCGTCAAGAACGGCGCGAAGGTCGTCGCATGCGACATAGATCAGGACAAGACGAACGCGCTTAAAGAAGAAGTTCAGTTCGAGACCGTTCCGGCCGACGACATATATAAGGTAAAATGCGATGTCTTTGCGCCTTGCGCGCTGGGCGCGGTGATCAACGATAGGACGATCGAGTTTCTCAATTGCAGGATCATCGCCGGCGCAGCTAACAACCAGCTCGAGAGAAACGATCACGCGGACATCATTAAGAAGCGCGGCATCTGTTACGCGCCGGATTACGTGATAAACGCAGGCGGCCTCATGAACGTCTTTCTGGAGCTGGAAGGGTACAGCCGCGTGCGATGCGAGCGTATGGTCCAGAGCATTTATTATAATGTGTCCAAGGTCCTTAAAATAGCGGATGAAATGGGGGTTACGACCGCCAGGGCCGCCGACGTCATGGTGGAAGAGCATTTGCAGAAGGTGCGCCAGTCAAACCGCATGTTCACTATGCATCCCAAGAATGTGCTAAGAAACGTGCACAGGCGCAGGTAGGGCCATAAAAATCCTTGCAGACCAAAGGGTTTCTGTATATAAGCCGCCCAACATGTCGAGTGTGATGACATGGGCCTTATAGGCCCATTTTTTGTTGGTGGAGTTTATGGCGGAAGTTTTTCTTGAGAAAGTTGAAGCCGTTTCATCGCCGATCATTCAAAATCTGGGTTACCGGCTGGTGGACGTCGAGCTGGCCTCGGAGCAGGGCCGTGTGGTTTTGCGCCTGTTCATAGACAAGGACGGAGGGAATGTAACGATAGGTGATTGCACGCTCGTCTCCCATGCGGTTGAGGATGCGATCGACGCGGAAGGCGCTCTGACGATGCGTTATGTTCTCGAAGTGAGCTCGCCGGGCCTTGACCGTCCGCTGAAAACAGAGAACGATTTTCAAAGGTACTCCGGCAGGGAGATACGGCTCAAGACGCGCGAGCCGGTCGAAGGCAGGAGTAATTACAGGGGCCTGCTGGAGAAGTTCGAGAACGGAAAGGTCCATATGACGGTAGACAATATGAAGTTCGAGATCCCGTTCGGGCAGGTCGCGAAGGCGCGCCTTGTGCCGGACATAGCTAAAGGCAAAAAGCGAAATTAAAGGTTGTGGAGGGTGAAATGGCAGGAATGTTTCAGGAACTGAACCGCGTGTTGGAACAGGTAAGCAGGGACAAAGGGATACCCAAGCAGGCGATCATCGAGGCGATCGAAACGGCTTTCCTGACTGCGGCCCGCAAAAAGTGGGGCCATCTGGGAGAGCTTGAATCCCACTATAACGAGGAGCTGGGCGAGATCGAGCTCTTCCAGTTCAAGACGGTCGTCGATAAGTTGGAAAATGAGAACCTCGAGATGGCTCTTTCCGATGCGAAAAAGCTCGATCCCGAGGTCACGGTCGGCGACGTCCTGGGCGTTAAGATGGACCCGTCCGTCTTCGGGCGCATCGCCGCGCAGACGGCGAAACAGGTGATAATCCAAAAGGTGCGCGAGGCGGAACGCAACATCATATATGAGGAATATAAGGACCGGGTCGGAGAGATCATCACCGGCATCGTGCGCCGATTCGAGAAGGGCGACATTGTAGTGGATCTGGGCCGCACCGAGGCAGTTGTGCCGAGGCCCGAACAGGTTCAGTCGGAGACTTATAAGGCGGGCGACCGTTTTCAGGGATATTTTCTCTACCTGGATAAGGAGGGCAAAGGGCCCGCTATCGTTTTGTCGCGCAGGTCGCCGGCCCTTGTGACGCAACTTTTTTCGATGGAGGTGCCGGAGATCGCCGAAGGCATCGTGGAGATCAAGACCGTCGCTCGCGAACCGGGCATCCGCTCCAAGATCGCTGTATATTCGAAGGACACGGATGTGGACCCGGTGGGCGCGTGCGTCGGCATGAAGGGGTCGCGCGTTCAGAGCGTCGTGGGCGAGCTCAAGGGCGAGAAGATAGACATCGTCATGTGGGACTCGGACCCCGCGCGTTTTGTGTGCAACGCGATCGCTCCGGCGGAAGTGGTGAAAGTGATCATCCGGGAGCGTGAACATGCCATGGAAGTGATTGTTCCGGACGATCAGCTCTCTTTGGCCATCGGCAGGAGGGGGCAGAACGTTCGGCTGGCCGCGCAACTCACCGGCTGGAACATCGACGTTTACAGCGAATCGAAGATAGAGGAGATCGCAGGGCGCGCAAGGGGAGCAATGGGGCTCCTGCTGGGCGTTGACGAAAGCACGGCCATCATTTTCTACTCGCATTCGTACAGGTCCATCGAGGACATAGCGAAGGCGGAGGTCGAGGATTTCCTGCAGATACCCGGGATAGGCGAGGACCGCCTGCGCCAGCTTTATGCCGTTTCAAAGAAGGCGATCGAGGACGGCAAGTCGACCGAGGCGGTGATCGCGGAGATGGTGCACGAGGAAGAAGAGAGAAAGCGGGCTGAAGAGGCCGTGAAGGCCGCGGAAAAGGCGCAGGAAGAGCAAGCGGAGACGAAAAAGGAAGAGGAGACGAAGGAAGAAAAACCGGCGGCCGCGATAACAGCGGAAAAAGAGGGAAAGGTTCTCGAGGGTCGCGAGGGAGACGAAGAATAGAAGATAACTATGACAGAGGAATCCAAGGAAAAATCGGCGTCCGGTAAAGAGGTCGTAGAACAGCGGCTCAAGCCGTCTCTTATCAGGAGGCGGGCGAAGGTTGTTGAGGAACCGCCGCAGATTGAAGAGAAAGCGGCGCAACCGGCTGAATCCGGCGCCCCTGTCTCCGAAATAAAAACGGAGGAGAAGGCGCCGCCTCCGGCAGAAGCCGCTCAGGAGAAGCCCAAGGGGCCGAAACTTGGCCTTGTCGCTCCGCCTCCGGCTAAACCGCAACCGGCGGAACCGGCAAAACCGCGCATCGGCGTCGTTGGTTTCATAGGCGAAGTGGTCCCTGAAGTGCGTGAGGGCTGGAAGGAGCGCTTAAAAAAGGGGCCGAAAAAGAAGAAGAGCCGCGAAGAGCTGGAGATGGAATCCATCCAGCGTATCGGCGGGTTGAAGCAGTTTGCCGGACAGGTGATCGAAGAAGAGGTGGTTACCGAAAAGGTTGCCGCGCCGGGAGCGGTCGAAGAACGAGTGTTCAAGCCGTTGCCGTCGATGCGTCGTAAAAAAACTGTCAGACACGAGTTCAAGAAGACGCAGATCACCGAGCGCAAGGCGATCAAGAAGGTGATAAGAATCGAGGACGGCATCACCGTTACGGGATTTTCGCAGGCGACCGGGATCAAGACCTCGGAGCTTATCAGGAAGCTCATGGGTCTTGGCCTCATGGTCACCGCTAACCAGCAGATAGACGTCGATACGGCCACGTTGCTCGCTACAGAGCACGGCTATACGGTCGAGCATACCGCATTCAAAGAAGAGGACGTCCTTGCGGTGCCTGACGCGCACGTTTCAGTCGGGAACCTTTCGTCGCGGGCGCCCGTGGTCACGGTCATGGGACACGTCGATCACGGCAAGACATCCATCCTTGACGCCATCCGCAAGACGCGAGTCGTCGACAAGGAGGCGGGGGGCATTACGCAGCACATAGGCGCCTACGAGGTGAAGCTCACCAAGGGTTACATAACGTTCCTGGACACCCCCGGCCACGAAGCGTTCACAAGCATGCGGGCGCGCGGCGCGCAGGCGACCGACATAGTCGTTCTTGTTGTGGCTGCCGATGACGGCATTATGCCGCAAACGGTCGAGGCGATAGACCACGCGAAGGCCGCCGAGGTGCCCATCATCGTTGCAATAAACAAGATGGATCTTCCCGCGGCCAGACCGGACGTCGTTAAGAAGAACTTGACCGAGCACGGTCTCCTTCCGGAAGAATGGGGCGGAGAGACCATTTGCGTTCCGACATCCGCGCGGAACAAAGAAGGGATCGACAAGCTCCTCGAAATGATTCTCCTGCAGGCCGAGATGCTTGAACTGAAGGCGGACGCGACGCTGCGTCCCAAGGGGATCGTGATCGAGGCGCGTCTCGACAAGGCGCGCGGCCCGGTCGCGAGCGTTCTCATACAAGAAGGCACGCTCAAGACCGGACAGAACGTCGTGTGCGGCGTTCACAGCGGCAAGGTCAGGGCCATGTTCGACGGCGACGGAATTCAGTGCAAGGAAGCGGGCCCGTCGAAGCCCGTTGAGATAACCGGCCTGTCGGGCGTGCCCGATGCCGGAGACCTTATAGTGGGCGTGGACAGCGAGCAGGGTGCGAAGCTCGTCTCGGAAATCCGGGCGCAGAAGTTACGCGAGCAGTCGCTGCGCAAGGGGGTTCGTCTCTCACTTGAGGACCTGCAGACGAAGGTCGCTTCAGGCGAATTGAAGGAGCTTGCGATCATCCTGAAGACGGATGTGCAGGGTTCGGTCGAGGCGATAGCCGATGCGTTGAAGAAACTTTCCACGGAACAGGTCGAAGTGAAGATCATACACACAGGCGTCGGCGGAGTTACGGAGAGCGACGTGCTGCTGGCCAAGGCCTCCGAGGCCGTGATCATCGGCTTCAACGTTGTGGCGGATCAGATAGCGCAGGCGGCTGCGGACCGCGAAGGGATCGGCGTAAGGAGCTACCGCATAATCTACGACCTTGTCGACGATGTGAGGAAGGCGATGGAGGGGCTGCTCGCGCCGGAGCTGATAGAGAAGATCATAGGTCGCGCCGATGTGCGGGAGGTTTTCCACATATCGAAGGTCGGGACCATTGCGGGCTGCTCCGTGACGAACGGACAGATATTGAGGAGCGCGCGCGTGCGTCTGCTCAGGGATCAGGCGATCGTATTCGAAGGCAAGCTGGCCTCGCTCAAGCGCTTTAAAGATGACGTGCGCGAGGTCGCGGAGGGCTACGAGTGCGGTATCGGGATCGAGGGCTTCAACGACCTGAAGCAGGGGGACCAGATCGTCGCCTTTATCATCGAGAAGAAAGCGGCGACTCTCCTATAATTTATGGTGGTGGGCGTCTGCAAGCTCTTGTTGTTCATGCCGGAGTGCCGCTCCTTGAAGGACAAACGCGCTATCTTGAGAAGCATGAAGGACAGGTTCTTCGCACGGTTCAAGATCACGCTTGCGGAAGTGGAGGACCATGACCTCTGGCAGCGCGCTGCGATGGGGTTCGCGGTGGTCAGTAACGACAGACGCTTCGTCGAGAGCTTGATGGACAAGGCGACGGCCTTCGTGGAGTCGAACGGTTCCGTTGAGCTTATGGACCGCGCTTCCGACATAATGACTTTTTGATGATTATGACCAGGAACCTTCCTTATGACAGGGCTAAGCGGGTCGCCGACGAGATACATCACATCATAGTGCAGGTGTGCTATAACGAGATCGCAGATCCCCGGCTTCGTGGAGTAGAGATCACGGCGGTGAGGATGACGAAGGATCTGCAGATCGCCCGCGTCTACTTCTATCTGGAGAAGGACAGCGATGAGAACAGAAAGAAGGCGCAAAGAGGACTTGAGAGCGCATCCGGTTTTTTCAAGCGGGCAGTCGGTCAGGAGCTGACGCTTCGCTACATGCCGGCGTTCGAGTTTTTTTTCGACGAAACGATAGAACTTGAGAAGAAGATCGAAGAGGCCGTGAGGCCCAAGGACAAAGCGTGATGGATGCATACGACCGGATAGTCAATATCTTACGCGAAAAAACGAGATTCATCATCGTCTCGCATATAAGCCCCGACGGCGACGCCATCGGCTCGACGCTTGCGCTCGGGGAGGCGCTTACGAAGCTCGGCAAGAAGGTGACGCTGTACAACCGCGACGGTGTGCCGTCTACGCTCGGTTTTCTTTCCGGTTCGGAAAAGGTCGTCGCGGATATCCCGCCGGAGAACTTCGATTGCGCCGTACTCGTGGATTGCGCGACCCCCGACAGGGCGGGTCAGGCCTTCGAGAGGGCGGCCATTGCCGGGCCGAAGGTCGCGATAGACCATCACAGGATCGATTCGGCGTCGGTTGACGTCGCGTGCATAGACGACACAGCTGCCTCGACGGGAGACGTGGTCCTCCGTATCTTAAAGAGGATGGGAACGGCGATCAGCCGCGATATCGCGATGTGCATCTACTGCACTCTCGCTGTGGATACGGGTTTCTTCCGGTACTCCAACACTACCGAAGCGGTGCTCAAGACGGCGTCGGAGCTGGTCGGTCTTGGGGCCGACCCGTGGACGGTCGCCAAGAACCTTGAAGAGAGCTATCCTGCCGAAAGGTTCCATCTCCTTGCACGATCGCTTGCCACGCTGACGCTTGCTTATGGTGGAAAATACGCCTTCATGGACGTGACGCAAAGAATGACGGCGGAGACCGGCGCCTCCATCGAGCTGTCGGATGAGTTCGCGGGCATACCGCGCTCGATAGGATCGGTCGTGATCTCCGCCTTGTTTCGCGAGATGCAGACCGGCAAGATCAAGGTCAGTCTCCGTTCCAAAGAGGACATAGATGTCGCGGCGATCGCCAAAAAATTCGGGGGCGGAGGCCATTCCCACGCGGCGGGATGCTCCATCAACGGTACGCTCGCGGAGGCGAAGGAAAAGATCGAAGCGGCCGTCGCAGGGATCATCAGATAATAAGCGCGAATCGTGGACGGAATCCTTATAATAGACAAGCCGAAGGGGCCCACCTCGCACGATGTGGTTGCGGAGGTGAAGGAGATACTCGGTGCGAAAAAGGTCGGGCATCTGGGGACGCTCGATCCGGCCGCGTCCGGCGTTCTGCCCCTCGTCATCGACGGCGCGACGAAGTTCGCCTCCGGACTTTGCGGCACAACCAAGGTCTATGAGTTTGACATGGTAATGGGCTGTGCGACCGATACGGACGACGACCATGGGGTGCCCGTCGAAGAGTGCTGGGTGCCTGAAGATCTCATGGCCCGCTTCGAGGCCGCAAAAAAATTCTTCATCGGCGAGATCTCGCAGGTCCCGCCGGCCTATTCAGCGGTGAAGGTCGACGGGCGGCGGTTGTACAAGAGCGCAAGGAAGGGCGCGTCCGTCGAGGCCGCTCCGAGACGGGTGATGATAGACGATCTGGCCCTCTTGAGCCGCGGGAAGGACGCGAATGGCCGTATATGCCTGCGCCTTCGTCTTCGCTGCAGGTCCGGCACGTATGTCAGGGCCCTCTGCCGCGATATGGGCCGCGCGATGGGCACGGCGGCGCACGCTTCGAACATAAGGCGGCTGGAAAGCGGGCCATACAATATCGAAGATGCGATAGCCCTCGAGGCCTTCCGCGCGCTTTCCCCGGCCCAGAGGGAAAACCGGATTAAGCCATTGACAATCCAGACGATATCGTGATAGGGCGACACCCATTATGTCATTATCTGTTGAAAGAAAAACGGACCTTATCGGGAAATTTCAGACCCACACCGGCGATACGGGTTCCTGCGAGGTGCAGATCGCGCTTCTGACGGAACGCATCGATCTGCTCAACCAGCATTTTGCGGTCCATGTTAAGGACCATTCCAGCCGTCGCGGCCTACTCAAGATGGTGGGCCAGAGGCGCCGGCTTTTGAGCTATCTAAGGCAACATGAGGGTGATCGTTACAAGCGCCTGATTGATGCCCTTGGTTTGAGAAAATAGGCCCGCCACTACGGCGTCGGCGGGCAAGGAAGGAAGGAAGAGGGGCTGATAATTTATAAGGATGCGCCGTGAACGCCGCGCGCCATTATAAGTTATCAGGGATTCCCCTTCTTTAGTATCCTTCCATAAAACCTATCGATGCATGAAGACACTTTGGCTCATGCAAAAAATGCGGAAATCAAGCGCGCGTCTATGAACGCGCAAAACAAGGAGAAGTGTATGCATAAATTTGAGACCATGTTCGGCGGCAGAAAGCTGACAATGGAGACGGGCAAGCTTGCGAAGCAGGCCGGCGGTTCAGTTACCGTGCGGCTTGGAGATACAATCGTGCTTGTTACGGCAGTTGTCGCGAAGAAACCCAAAGAGAACGCGGATTTTCTGCCCCTTTCGTGCGACTATATCGAGAAGACGTTCGCTGCGGGCAAGATCCCGGGCGGATTTTTCAAGCGAGAGGGCCGGCCGACGGAGCTTGAGACGCTGACGGCGCGCTTCATCGACAGGCCGATAAGACCCCTGTTTCCGGAGGGCTATTACTACGATACGCAGATCATTGCGACGGTGCTCTCCGCCGACAGCGACAACGAACCGGACATACTCGCCATGACGGGTGCATCCGCCGCCCTTTGTCTTTCTGAAGCGCCATTTTTGGGGCCGATCGTCGGCGTGCGCGTCGGAAGGGTGGAGGGAAAGTTCGTCCTTAATCCCAGTTCCGCACAGGTGGACGCTGCCGACCTCGATGTCATCGTGGCCGGTTCCAAGGACGCGGTGGTGATGGTCGAGGGCGGTGCGGAGGAGGCATCCGAAGAGGATATGATCGCTGCCATCGGCTTTGCGCATCGCGAGATGCAGCCGGTGATCGCGCTTCAAGAGGAGATGGCAAAGAAGCTGGGCAGGAAAAAGATGGAAGTTCCTCCACCGCATACGGATCAGGAGCTCGTCGCGAAGGTCAGGGGGGTTCTTGGGAGCAGATTCGGCGAGGCCGTGACGATCCCCACAAAGCAGGAACGTTACGCCGCGATAGACGCGCTCAAAGAGGAGGTCATCAAGGCGGTCGTTCCTGAAGGTGACGAGACGGGGCTTGCCAAGAAAGTGGGCGCGATCATCGAAGATGAGCGCTATCACATGGTGCGCAAAATGATCTTGGGCGAGGGCAGGCGCATAGACAACAGAAAGTCGACGGACATTCGCAATATCACATGCGAAGTGGCTCTGCTCCCGCGCACGCACGGTTCGTCGCTCTTCACGAGGGGCGAGACGCAGGCGCTCGCGGTGACCACTCTGGGCACCAAAGAGGACCAACAGCTCATAGACGACATCGGCGGCGAATATTACAAGCGCTTCATGCTCCACTACAATTTCCCGCCCTTCTCCGTGGGCGAGGTGAAGTTCCTGAGAAGCCCCAGCAGGCGCGAGGTTGGGCACGGCGCGTTGGCCGAGCGCGCGATCAAGCGCGTTCTGCCCAAAGAGGACGATTTCCCCTACACGATCCGCCTCGTTTCCGAGATACTCGAATCGAACGGGTCGTCTTCGATGGCAACTGTCTGCGGGTCCTCGCTTTCGCTCATGGACGCCGGCGTGCCTATCAGGTCGGCGGTTGCCGGTATCGCGATGGGCCTGATCAAGGAGGGCGACAAGACGGTGATACTCTCAGACATATTGGGTGACGAGGACCATCTGGGCGATATGGACTTCAAGGTGGCCGGCACGAGAAAAGGTATCACCGCCATGCAGATGGACATCAAGATCGCAGGGCTGACCGAAGAGGTGCTGGCAAGCGCCTTGAGGCAGGCGCGCGACGGGCGCATGTTCATCCTGGACAAGATGGAAGCGGCGATCGCCGAGCCGAGGCCCGCGCTTTCACCGTTCGCACCGAAGCTCACCGTCCTCAAGATCCCTGTTGACCGCATCGGCGACCTGATCGGTCCGGGCGGCAAGAACGTCAGGAAGATCATCGAAGAGACCGGCGCTACGGTCGACATCGAGGACGACGGCACGGTCGTGGTCGGCGCCGCCGATCAGGCGTCCGGAGACAGGGCCATCAAACTTGTCAAGGCATATACCGCGGAGGCGGAGGTCGGGAAATATTATCGCGGCAGGGTCGTGCGAACCACCGATTTCGGCGCGTTCGTTGAACTGTTCCCTAAGGTGGACGGTCTCGTTCACATATCGCAGCTCGAAAAGACGAGGGTGAAAGAGGTCACGGATGTCGTGAAGGTCGGCGACGTGATTGTCGTTAAGTGCATCGAGATCGATAAGGAGAGCGGAAAGATCCGTCTGTCGAGGAAAGAGGCGCTCGATTACAAAGGACCGGTCGATAACGAATGATCAGCGTTTCGGGTGAAACTCGCCCTTCATGATGGACGAATAGACGCGCCTCACTTGGACCGTCGTTTCATCTTTTGTGCCCGAGTTGTCTATGACATAGTCAGCTCGGGCGATTTTTTCGCTTATGGGGCGCTGCGCCTTGATGCGGAGCAGGACCTCGTCGCGCGAGAGCCCGAACTTGTCCTGACATCTCTTGATCTGCTGCTCGATCTCGCATGAGACGACGATGATGGAGTCCATCTCCTTGTCCCACTTCGTTTCGAAGAGCAGGGGGACCTCGACTATGATGAGCGGCGTGCCGTTACGCTTGGAGTCGGCGATCCTTTTTGTCAGCTCGTCGTGGACCTTTGGGTGGATTATGGATTCGACGAACTTCCTTTCCGTGTCGTCGCTGAAGATAATGCGCGCGAGCTCCTTGCGGTTTATGACCCCGTCGTGAAGCATGATCTTCTTCCCGTAGCGGTCAAATAGCTGTTTCCAGACGGCGCCCTGCGGCGCTATCGTTTCATGCGCGATGGCGTCGGCATTCAGGAGCTTCGCTCCGTGCTCCTCGAACATCCACGCGACCGTGGTCTTGCCAGTGCCTATGTTCCCGGTAAGGCCTATCTTTTTCATGCGTCACCTCGTTTGTTTCACCATGCGCAAAAGTTCTATCAGGACCCGCGTACCCACTTCGCCGGTCGCCACGTACCGCTCGATCAGCGGGCCCAGCTTCTCATCTTCGGACGCGTCAAGAAGCTTCATGGCCATCTCGACGGTCCTTTTCCATTCGGGCGCGAGCTTTGCGTGGAGCTGTCTGATCGCGGGTTCCTCGATCTCCTGCTTTTTCATCGTCCACGTCAGCGATTCGACAAAATCCTCGCGGCTCCATTCTCCTTTGGATCTCTCGTGCGCATCGACCATCTTGTCGTAAAGCCCCGCGCGCTCCGGATCGGCCTTGGAGGCCTCCTCGTATCTTTTAAGGGCCTTCTTAAAGTTCCCCTTTTTGGCAAGCTTGTCGCCGGCGGCCTCGAGCTTCTCCGCCTTATTCTTTTTTGAGCCCGTTCTGGATCTGTTTTTTTGCATTTTGTTTCGCCCGGCCGCGCTTGTAGGTCCTCTTTGAAGGGGTCACCTGTGTGGCCGGCCTTCTCTCCCAGCGTCTTCTGGGGGTTGGGAACTCGTCTTTTCCGATTCGGATCTTCTTTTTTTCCATCGTTCGATGACTTCCGCAGGATTTTGTCTCAAATTCCCGGCAAGTGCAAGAAGTTGTTCCCGCGTGTTGAGGTCTGGATCGTCGAGCACGATCTCCACGAGTTCGCCCAATATCGCGCCGATAAGCGGTCCCTCCGGAACGTCCAGCTCCATTACGTCGTGCCCGTCGATCGCAAGGTCGGCGGGGCCGAAGGGCGGTTTCTTGTCCAGCTCCTCCTGTATGCGGCCTCGGAGCTTCTCCACTCCCTTGATGCCGTGCGGATGCTTGCCGCCGCGGTTGTCGGCAAGCCGGAGGTCTATGAGCATGAAGATGCGGTCCTTTCCGACCTTGTTGACGAAACGCCTGATGGCACGGTCGGAAAAAAAGGCCTTGGTCTCGAACATGTGATTCTCGATGAGGCGCGTGATGTTCTTGGGGTTCACACCTATTGTTTCGAGCTTGAGCCGCTTTGCGATGTGTCTGGCCATCTTAGCGGAGACGATCTGGTGTCCGAAGAAGACGACCCTCTTGGACGGCTCATGGTATCGCGACGTCTTCGCCTTGCCGATGTCGTGAAGCAGCACCGCGAACATGAGCTCCAAGTTGCCGCGGTTCAATATCGCGTGATCGGACCTCGCGGCGTCGAGCGCGCGCATCGTATGGCCGTAGACGTCGTCGCCCGGTTGCTTGTCCTGTTCTATCCCTTTGATGGCGGCCACTTCCGGAAGAATGTGCGTTAGGAGCCCGCACTCGTTCATCAGTTCGAAACCGACGGAGGGCCTGTGAGCCAGAAAGAGCTTTCGGAGCTCTTCGGAAATGCGTTCGGCAGAGACGGTCTCGATGAGATGCGCATGCGTTTTCATCGCCTCCCGCGTCTTCTTTTCGATCTTAAGCTCGAAGCGCGCCGCGAACTGTATCGCGCGGAGAAGCCGCAGAGGGTCCTCCTCGAACGAGCGGTCGAAGACCTGCCTTAAAAGACCTGCTTCCAGGTCCTTTTGTCCGCCGAACGGGTCAGTGATCTCGCCCGTCTCGACGTTCATCGCCATCGCGTTCATCGTGAAATCGCGGCGGCCAAGATCCTTTTCAACGGGCAGCTTGGGATCGAAATCGACCTCGAAGTCGCGATGGCCGACACCCGTGGATTTCTCCCGACGGGGAAGCGAGATATCTATCGTCTGTTCCGGATGAACGTGCGGTGTGAACTTCAGGACGCCGAACGACCGGCCCACCTCCGCCAGCTTTCCGAAGGGCTTCAGTATCTGTTCGATCTGTTTTATGGAAAGTCCGCAGACTATGTAATCGCGGTCCTTTGAGGGATGCCCCATGAGCCGGTCGCGGACCGTGCCCCCGACCTCGTAAACGAGACCTCCCGCGTCTTTGAGGGCACGAAGATAGGCGATCATAATCGGGGCCTACTCGGTTTCCAGATGGGTGATGATCTTCGCGGTCTTCATCTGCTCCCTCATCCAGTCGTCTAGGAAACCGCCCGTGCGGCCGTTTTTCGGCTTCACTTGGGAGGTCTCTTTTTTCAGGAGCTTCACGACGAATATCTGGTCGCCGACCGCTATCGGTTTTTCCAGCACCGGACGCTCCTGGCCCAGCGCAAAGATCTTTTCATAGTCCGCGAACGTGCCCCGGCCCGAAAGTATGCGCGACCTTTCCGCTATCGTGACGGGGCCGACCGTCTTGACCTCCGCTTTTGTCCTCTGCGAGAGCGCCTTCCAGTCGTTCGGCTGGCTGATGAATGAGTCGGCCGCCGATGCGGCATCTTCGGGATCCTCGGCGCCGGATATCGTGGCGACCTCGAAGGTGAAGAGCATCGCATTCTCTTCCGGCGTCTTGGCGGGATCGATGCCGGCGAAGACGGATTCCAGCGCTGCGATCGAGAGCTCCTGCCTGATCAGCTCCTCATAGTTGATGCCGAAGCGGTTCTCAAAATAGGGGAGATACTGGTGCTTGTAGAATATGGGATCGAACTCGCCCTGATGGATGAGTTCGGGGTTCTTTTTGATCGTCGAGGCCAGTTCCTCGTCGGTTATTTTGATTCCGGCGCTTTGCGCCGTCTGAAGCATGATCTGTCTCCGGATCAGCTGTTGGAGCGTCATGTTCGTCGCGAACTTCTGAAGATTCAGGGCTGCTTGGTCCCCCTTGATCGTTTCTTTCAAACGGTCGAGGTTGCGATCGTAGAAAAAGCGGAATTCGGTGTCTGATATCTCCACCCCGTTCACTGTCGCCACCGGCTGGCCGGGGGCGAGGCCCTGAACGCTGCGTTTGGCGCGGGTCATACGGTTGTATCCGAAGAAGAACGCGAAGGAGATGATGATTGCACCGAGTATGACCTTGATCATCCATGAGGAAGCGTGTTTTCTCAATATATCCAGCATGATTGCACCCCTTTTCGGTTGGGCGGAAAGCTAACGAAAGGGGGCTTATAAATCAACAATTTTGTTGATATTTTATAGGTCGTTTGATAGACGCCGCACACTATGATTCTCGATCCGATTCTAGGCCTTTTCTCAAACGATCTCGCGATAGATCTGGGCACCGCCAACACGCTCGTCTATGTGAAGGGCAAGGGCATCGTGGCTGCCGAACCATCGGTCGTCGCAGTTCAGCGCGACTCGCGCGGCATCAAGCGCGTGCTCGCCGTCGGCAAAGAGGCGAAGGAGATGCTCGGCCGCACCGCCGGCTCCATAGAGGCAATCCGGCCGATGAAGGACGGCGTCATCGCGGATTTCGAAGTGACCGAGGCGATGCTTCGCTATTTCATACGCAGGGCGCACAACAGAAGAACGCTCGTGAGGCCCCGAGTGATAGTGTGTATCCCGTTCGGCGTCACGGAGGTGGAGAAGCGCGCGGTGCGCGAATCGGCGGAATCGGCGGGCGCGCGCGAGGTCTATCTGATCGAAGAGCCCATGGCGGCGGCCATCGGCGCCGGCCTTCCCATCACGGAACCGACCGGGAACCTTGTGGTCGATATCGGCGGTGGGACGACCGAGGTCGCGGTCATCTCGATGGCGGGTATCGTTTTCTCGAAATCCATACGCATCGCCGGCGACAAGATGGACGAGGCGATCATCCATTATCTCAAACGCAAGTATAACATGCTCATCGGCGAGCGGACGGCGGAGGCGGTGAAGATAGCCATCGGAACCGCTTATCCCGACGGCGAGATCCGCACTATGGAGATCAAGGGCCGCGATCTCATCGCCGGAGTCCCCAAGACGCTAGAGGTCAACTCCGAAGAGATACGCGAAGCGATCGTCGAGCCGGTCAATGCGATAGTCGAGGCGGTGAAGATCACGCTCGAACGTACTCCGCCGGAGCTCTCCGCAGATATAGTCGACAAGGGCATCGTGCTCACCGGCGGCGGTGCGCTTCTTAGGAACCTGGATGTTCTGCTCCGCGAAGAGACCGGTCTTCCCGTCATTGTGGCGGACGACCCGCTGACATGCGTCGTTCTGGGGTCCGGTCGGGCGCTGGACCAGCTTGACGTCTTCCGAGGGATCACGATCACATAAAAATGAGCTGGTTCACCGGCAAAAAGAAGGTCTTGAATTTTCTGATCCCGGTCCTCGTCGCCCTCATTTTTTTCTCACTTTCCACACATACGGCTCGGCGCGCTGCGTGGTATGAATCCGCGCTTCTGAACCTGCTCACTCCGTTCGACACCGTCGTCGCGGTGATATCGGGTTTCACCGGTTCCGTCTGGAGCGGTTATGTTGGTCTCGTCGGGACGGAAAAAGAGAACAAGAGATTGAAGGCGGTCAATGCGGCTCTCGAAGGCCGGCTGAACGTCGCCGAGGAGATAAGGCAGGAGAACGAACGGTTGCGAAGTCTTCTCGACTATAAGAACAGCGTGCCCTATGGGACGGTGCTGGCGAAGGTCATCGCCAACGATCCGAGAAGCGAGTTCAGGAGCGTGACGATAGACAAGGGCTACAAGGACGGCGTCGATGTCCTGATGCCTGTGATAGGCCCCAAGGGGCTTGTCGGCAGGGTCGGGCTCGTCTCTTCAAGGACCGCGCAGGTCCTTCTCATCACCGACCCCAACAGCGCGGTCGACGTCGTTATCCAGCGATCGCGCGCAAGGGGGCTTTTGGTCGGGGCGGCGCGTAAAACGGAGATCAAGGCGGGTTCGATCTTTCTGACGCGGCTTGAATACCTGCGCCGCGTGAGCGATGTCAAAGAGGACGACGTCGTGGTAACCTCCGGGTTCGATCAGATATATCCGGCAGGGATCCCGATCGGCACCCTTCACGACGTGATCTCATCGCGGTACGGAGTGTTCCAGGAGGCCGACGTCGTTCCCTTCGAGGACTTCGTGTCAACGCAGGAGGTGATCGTGTTGCTCAAGAATCCCGATCTCGCCGCGGGGGAGGGTTCGTGAGGCGGATATGGCTTTTTCTTGCCTACGGCATAGCAGCCGTTGTCCTAGAGAGCACCGTCCTCTCCAACTGGCCGACGACCTTTTTTCATTTTGACCTCATAATCATGGCGGTTATCGCGCTGGCTTTGGCCGAGGAACAGCGCGGCGCGATAGCGACGGTCGTCATACTCGGCGCGCTTCTCGATGTCGCGTCCGCCGCGCCGTTCGGGCTCGCGATATTCTCCTTTCTCATAATATACGGTTTTATAAGGATGATAGTGTCGAAGATCACGATCGAGATCTGGCCGGCGAGATTCGTGTGGGTCGGGCTTGCAAGTCTGTTGAACAAGATAATAACCGGGCTCTTGATCTTCGTCTGGTCGGGCAATTTCGGCATGATAGACGTATTGGTAATGATCGCCGGTCCGCAGGCGCTGTTCGATGCGCTCGTTGGTCTGGTGATGATTCCCCTCTTGAGATGGTACGACACCCTGACGTGGGAGAAGTTGTCCCGCCCGAAGGGCCTCGTTCTGGAGTGATAGATCAGTGGATCTCACGCACGAATATACAGCGGATGTTGAGCACCGGTTCGGTTATGCGATTTGGATCATCATCGCTTTCCTGTTCATCGTCATTGCGCGCCTCTATTACCTGCAGGTCCTCAAGGGCGAGTTCTACCGTTTTTTCTCGACGGAGAACAGCATCAAGGAGAGCACCGTGCCGGCCGTCAGGGGGATGATCTTCGACCGCAGGGGCCAGCTTCTGGTCGAGAGCCGTCCGGCGTTCGACATCGTCATCATACCGCAGTACGTAGTGGATCCGAAAAAGGTTTTTGCGACGCTCGCCCGTTATCTGAACGTTCCCGTCGAGGCAATCGAGGAGAAGTGGAAGGGCAGGACCGCGCAGGCGCCCTACCAGCAGATAGTAATCAAGCGCGATGCCACGAGAGACGAGGTGGCCGCGATCCGCGTTCGAAAGAGCCCGTGGTACGATGAGAACGATCCCGACGATTTCAGGGGAGTTGATGTGGCCGTGCGCTACCAGCGCACAGCGCCGAACGGTACGCTGGCGCCGCATCTTCTGCGATACGTTCGGGAGATCGACCAGCAGCGGCTGGCCCGTTTTCAGAAGCTCTATCCGCACCGTTATTTCATAGGCGATCAGGTCGGCCTTCGCGGCATCGAGGAGGCGAACGACCTTATGCTGCGCGGATACGACGGTTATGAGGAGCATGTGGTCAACGCCGTCGGGCGCGAGATAGAATACGAGGGGATATCCAGCAAGCTCGAGCAGAAACCGGCCGTTCCAGGCGACAGTCTGGTCTTGACGCTCGACCGCGACGTCCAGGAGGTTGCGCAGTCATATTTCGAAACGAAGGACGAGAACGACGTCTCCGCCGTATCGAAGGGCAAGAGGGGCGCCGCCGTCGTCGTCAACGCCAAGGACGGCGGTATCATAGCGATGTACAGCTCCCCATCGTTCGACCTCAACATTCTGTCCAGCCCGGACGGGGGACAGTATTGGCTGGAGATCGCTAAGGATCCCAAGGGATATCTCATCAACCGCGCGATACAGGGCGCCTATCCGCCCGGCTCGACATATAAGGCGGTCACCGCTGTAGCGGCCCTCTCGGAGGGTGTGATCACTCCGGACCAGACCGTCTCGTGCGGCGGCGCACTTGTGTACGGCGGCCGCCCATACCACTGCTG
>DYJF01000026.1 GCA_020723205.1 Bdellovibrio sp. | reverse complement strand
AAAGAGATGCTTTCACAGTTCGGCGTAGAACCGGAGCGCTTCCGTCTCGAGTGGATCTCCGCTTCCGAAGGGGACCGCGTGGCGGAGGTGGTCAACAGCATGACCGAACGGGTGAGAAAGCTGGGACCGCTTAATTGGAAGTCGGCAACGGACACGAAAGATTTAGGTCCCTCCCCTTTGTAAGGAGAGGGCAGGTGGGGGTAGATCTATCTCCCCTCCCCCTCCTCACAAAGGAGGGGAATGTTAAAGGAGTTCACATGGCTGACAAAAAATTAAAGTTGGGGGTCTACTGGGGAGCGTCCTGCGGCGGTTGTGACATCTCAACGCTGGAGATCGCGGAAAAGATCCTCAAGGTGATCGAGATAGCGGATATCGTCCTTTGGCCGTGCATCGCGGACTTCAAGTACGACGACGTAAGAAAATATCCCGACGGCTACATCGATGTCTGCCTCTGGAACGGCGGCATAAGGAACAGCGAGACAAGAGAGATTGCTGAACTGCTGCGCAAGAAATCAAAGGTCCTAGTTGCGTACGGCGCATGCTCGTCGTTCGGCGGCATACCATCGCTCGCCAACCTCTACACGAAAGAGGACATATTCGAACGCGCCTACAAAACGACCGAATCCACGGACAATCCCGACGGCATATATCCCCAGACGAGCTATACCGTCCCTGAAGGCGAACTGAAGCTCCCCGAATTTTACGGTTCCGTCTATCGCCTCAAGGATGTCGTGGATGTGGATTACACGATGCCCGGCTGCCCGCCCACCGGCAAGCAGACGTGGAACGTCATCGAGGCGATTGCAACGGGAAAATTACCGCCCAAGGGCTCGGTAGTAGGTGTCGGCGACAAAACGGTATGCGACGAATGTCCCTTTGAAAAGCAGACCGAAGGGGTTCGCATTGAGCGCTTCAAACGTCCGCATCTGGCGAGGCCCGACCTCACGCCGAAGACGGAGCTCAAGGACAAGCCCCAGTGCCTGCTTGAGCAGGGTTTCGTCTGCGTCGGTTCGGCCACTCGTTCCGGCTGCGAGGCGCAGTGTCTCAATGCCAACATGCCCTGCCGCGGATGCTACGGTCCGGCCAAGGATGTGGATGATCAGGGGGCCAAGGCCGCCTCCGCCATCGGCTCGCTCATCGACACCAAGGGCGACGTCAAGCGCGGCGAGGAAATCGCGGCACAGATCGTAGATCCGGTGGGGACATTTTACAGATTCGGGCTGGCAAACAGCGTATTGCGAAGAAAAGTCCCCTCCCCAAAGGAGCAAACATGAAACGCATTTCGATCGATCCTGTAACCCGCCTTGAAGGCCACGGGAAGATAGAGATCTTCCTTGACGACAAGGGTGACGTCGCCAACGCCTACTTTCAGGTGCCGGAGCTTCGCGGGTTCGAAAAGTTTGCTGAAGGGCGCCCGGTAGAGGAACTGCCCCGCATCACGCCCCGCATCTGCGGCGTCTGTCCCGAGGCCCATCTCATGGCGTCCGCCAAGGCGTGCGACGCCGTCTACGGGATCGAGATCCCATCAACGGCTAAGAAACTGCGCGAGCTTCAATACAGCGCGTTCTTTCTTGGTGACCATACAACTCACTTCTACGCGCTGGGCGCCCCCGACTTCGTGATGGGCCCCGATGCGCCCAAGGCCGAAAGAAACGTGATAGGCGTGATCAAAAAAGTGGGGCTCGAGATCGGCGGACAGGTCATCAAGACGCGCCGCGAGTGCCACGAGGTCGCGCAGATCCTCGGCGGAAAGCCGGTGAACCCGGTCAACGCCATCCCGGGCGGAATGAGCAAGGGACTCACAAAAGATGAACGCGCGCGCATCGAGCAGATCGCGAAGGACGGCGTCGAGTTCGGAAAGTTCACGCAGAAGATATTCGAGGACGTCGTCTTAAAGAACAAAGCGTACGTCGATATCATCGTCTCGGACCCGTACACCTTCCCCACCTATTATATGGGCCTTGTGGACGGCAGCAACAAGGTGAACTTCTACGACGGCAAGGTGCGCGTCGTGGGTCCCGACGGCAAGGAACACTGCAAATACGCCCCCAACGATTACCGCGAATTTGTCGCCGAACACGTCGAACCTTGGACATATCTCAAGTTCCCCTACCTCAAGAAAATCGGCTGGAAGGGATTCACCGGGGGCCCCGACAGCGGAGTATATCAGGCGACCCCTCTTTCGCGCCTGAACGCTTCCGACGGAATGGCAACGCCGTTGGCGCAGGCCGAATATGAGAAGATGTACAAGACGCTCGGCGGCAAGCCGGTGAAGCATAACCTTGCGATGCACTGGGCGCGAATCATCGAGCTCTTATATTCCGCCGAACGCCTGTTGGAACTCGTGAGAGACGAGGAGATCACCGGCCCAGAATATCGCGTCCTTCCGACGAAGACCCCGTCTGAAGGGATAGGGATCGTCGAAGCCCCGCGGGGAACGCTGACGCATCATTACTGGACCGACGAGAACGGCATCGTTAAAAAAGCAAACCTGATCGTCGGCACGACAAACAACCACGCCCCGATCTGCATGTCGCTGAAAAAAGCGGCGCAGGGCGTGATAAAAGCCGGCAAACCGGTGACGGACGGTCTTCTCAACATGGTCGAGATGGCGTTCCGTTCATACGATCCGTGCTACGGCTGCGCCACGCATTCGCTGCCCGGCGAAATGCCGCTCGAGGTGATCGTGTACGACAGGGACAGGAACATCGTGCACCGGCTCTCGCGTTAAATTAAGTGCTTTCAAATTGGGCCGTTCATGGTGAGCAATGTCGAACCGTGAATGGCCAATTGTTTGAATACTCTTCGTCCTTCGACAAGCTCAGGACGAACGGAAAAAAGATGAAAACGGTCATTCTTGGACTCGGCAACACGATCCTGACCGACGACGGCGTGGGGATCTATGTCGTTCGCGAGATCCAAAAACTGATCACCGATCACCAATCACCAATCACGATTAAGGAGGCCTCTCTCGGCGGTTTCAACTTCATAGATCTGCTGGCCGGCTTCGATCGCGCCGTCATCATCGACGCGATCCACACTAAGGACGGCGTCCCCGGCGAGTTCTACGAGCTGGATCCGGCCGCCCTCAACCCCTCGGCGCGCCTGTCTTCCCTTCACCAGATCGACTTTGCGACCGCATGCGAGCTCGCCCGCAACATGGGTGTTGCATTTCCCGTCGAGTTCGCAATATTCGTGATGGAGGTCGCCGACGAGTTCTCTTTCGGGGAAAAATGCACCCCGAAGGTAGAGGCCGCTGTGCCGAAGATGTCGGAAGCGATTGTTCAAATATTGATAGAACGTAAATGGATGAACGATGCCGCAAAACGCAGCTGAGTGATATATGCACGAGCTTTCGATAGCGCAAAAGATAATCGAGACGATCGAAGAAGAGGCGAACAAGAGCGGGCTGGAAAGGGTCATAAGCGCCAAGCTCAAGATCGGCAGGATGGCCGCCTTCCAGAAAGAGCAGCTGGAGTTCTGCCTTGTGACCTACGAAAAGACCGACATGCTCGAGGACATGAGATTCGAGATCGAGGAGGTCCCCGTGGGGCTCAAGTGCAAGGCGTGCGGACAGGAATATCTCGACGCCCGCTTCGACGATGCGGAGTTCGCGCACGACATCGCGCACGCGCCCGCTCTCTACATCCCGCCGCCCTGCCCCTCGTGCAGCTCCGACGATGTCACGATGGTCTCCGGCAACGAGATGACGCTCGTGTCGATCGAAGGGGAGTGACGGCAAATGAGTTCAAGGCACAAGTACGCGAGGCACATCAAGAACGTCATCGGCATTACGTTCGGAGCCGCTATCTACGGCATCGCCTATTCTTGGTTCCTCATACCATATAAGATCGCGCCGGGCGGCGTCGGCGGCCTTTCGCAGATATTCTTCCATCTCTTCGGCTTTCCCGCGGGCGCCACGATGATAGTCCTGAACATCCCGCTCTTCGTGATCGCCTTCGCGCTGATAGGGAGAAAATTCGGCCTCAACTCGCTCTACGGAATGCTTGTCGGCTCGCTTTTCGTGGACCTCGTATCGGTGGAGCGCATCTATCGCTACGGATTCTTCACCGACATACTGAACCGCTACAACGCCGGCAAGGCCCCCGCCGACTGGGCCATGACCGACAATATCCTTCTCGCCTCCATCGCCGGCTCCATACTCTTGGGCGCAGGCCTCGGCATCATATTCAGGTGCAGGGGTTCGACCGGCGGCACCGACATTCCGGTGATGCTCTTGAAGAAATATCTGGGAAAACCCATAACCGCGGCCTACCTGATGATAGAGACCGCCATAATCGTAACGATAGGCGCCGTCTTCAAGGATCCGAACCTCATCATCTGGGGGTTCTTCAATCTGCTCATCGCCTCGCTCGTCTGCGACATAACCGCCGAGGGGCTCCCCGATACCAAGGCCGCTTTCATCATATCGGAGAACCATGAACCCATCCGCCAGCGCATCGTTGAGGATATGGGAAGAGGCGTTACGATCCTCCACGGCGAGGGCGGGTTCGATCTCAAACCCAGAAAGTTCCTCTATGTCGCAGTGAGCCGCCAGCAGATCTCCGAACTCCGCGATATCGTCCGCGACTGCGACCCCAAGGCGTTCGTCATACTGAACGACGTCCACGACGTCATGGGTTCCGGCTTCCGCACAAGGACGCTGCACATTTAAAAAAACAAAGGGGAAAAATAAGGGGACAGTCCCCCTTTGAAAGGGGACTGTCCCCATCCCATCCTGACCGTATCATTATAGTACTAGCCCGTTATCTTATTGAGTGTGTCGGCGGTCTTTTCAGGGTTGCTGGTGGTGAATGCAATCGTGCAGGTGTCCCCGCCCGGCTCCGTGGCCGTATATGACGCATAGATATCGATCTTCATCTCGGCCAGGGCGCTTGTCGCCTTGCGCAGGGTCCCGGGCTTATTGGGTGCGTTCCATAGAACGGTGGGGCTCTCCTGTACGTTCCAGCCCGCCTTCGTCAGCAGCTCGCGGGCCTTCTTATTGTTGCTCGTCACGAAACGGAACGCCGACTCGTTGCCCCAATCGTAGCTCGTGTAGCACTCGATGTTGACGTTCCCCTGTGCGAGTGAAGCCGCGGCGCGGGCAAGCGAGCCCCTTTCGTTCCTCGTCACGATCAACAACTCACTGGTCTTTTGTGTTGCGTTCGCCATAAAACCTCCCCTTTGATTTGGTAATGATGTATATGCCGCTTGAAAATATAGCAAGAAAAAGTGACGGAAGCGCCCTAACCTGCCGATCTCTTTGATATTTTTTAGAAAAAGAGGTCGCGGCTTCCGGCGGTGATCTGGGCCATGCGCTTCTTCGTCTCTTCTTTGAGGCGCGTATCCGGTATGCGATTCAGATATAATTTCACCAGCGCCCTGCCCTTTTTCTTGAGATCCGCGTCCGCATAATCCTCCATATATTCCGCGAATGTCAAAAGCGCGTTCGGACTGCAGAACGTGTGTATGCCGCCCTCTTTTGCAATGCCCATGAACGCTCCGCCGGTGCGGTTCTTGCGGTAACATGCGGTGCAGAAGCTGGGGATGAGACCGTCCGATAACGCAGCTTCTACCACTTCGTTTAGCGGCCTTTGGTCATGAGTTTCGAATTGAGAGACCCGAGACATTTTCTCCCCTCTCCCCTCTTTACAAAGGAGGGGAATTTTTGAATATCCCCCCGGCGTTGTTACCGACGCAGCGCTTGCTTGAGAGATGCCCAATTTAAACGCCTTTGCACGGATATCGGGAGTTTCGCGAGTGGAAAGAATCATTCCCGTGTACGGGACCGCGATCCGAAGTATCGCAATGAGCTTCAGAAAATCCCCGTCGCTCACGACATGTTCCGGCTCGTATTTGACGCTCGGCGCCGGGCAAAATCGCGGGACAGAAATGGTGTGCGGACCCACCCCCAGGTTCTTTTCCATCCACTGCGAATGGGCGAGAAGGGCCATCACTTCAAAGCGCCAGTCATAGAGGCCGAACAGAACGCCGATCCCCAGATCGTCTATGCCGGCCTCGAACGCGCGGCAATGCGCGGTTATCTGGCGTTCGTAATCCGCCTTCGGTCCCCCCTTATGAACATTCTCATACGTTCGTCTATGATACGTTTCCTGAAACAACTGATATGTCCCGATATGCTCGGCCTTCAGGCGTTTGTAGACCTCTGTCGTCGCGGCGGCGATGTTCACATTGATGCGCCTGATGTTGCCCCCACCGCTCTTGACCGAATAGATCGTGCGAATCGCCTCGCAGATATAGTTCGTTGAGATCCTTTCAGGGTCCTCGCCGAACTCGACAAGGACGCGCTTGTGTCCCATATCGATAAGGCACTTTGTCTCCGCAGCCAGCTCTTCCTGCGTCAGCTTCCGGCGCTCAAGCCCCCTGTTCCTTTCGTGAAAATTACAGTACTCGCAATCATTGATGCAGTGATCGGACACATAGAGGGGTGCAAAGAGCACAAGCCGTTCCCCGTAGATATCATTTTTTATTCTGGAAGCCGCCGCGAACATTTTCTGAAGCAATTTTTTGTCGGTTGTGTTTACCAGCAGGGCGACTTCTTCAAGCGACAGACCCTTCTTCAACAAACCCTTTTCCAGCACGGCCTCCACAGCGGCTCCGGACGGTTTTTCTGCGTCGGAGAGAAAATCAAATATGTTTTTTTCGTTTACGATTGTTTCCATTCTAAAAACCCCGTTCGTCCCGAGCCCGTCGAAGGACGAACCATTCATGCTTCGGCAAGCTCAGCACGAACGGAATCAATGGTCTACACGCTCAAATCAGTCGCGGCTCGTCCAATGGAGCGAAGCAGCCCGACGACAATATCGATGTGCTCTTCGATCCTGATCTTCGTTCCGAAACGGTCCGGGTATATATCGTAAAATGGCCGGTACTTTTCAGGCGTGACGTTTATCATCAGCGAGTTGGCACCGGCCATCAACGCGCTCTTCGCCCCGTCCAGTCCCCATAAGGTCTCAAGCGCCGTCGTAACAAGTATCTTGGCATCGGGGTTCATGATGCGCGCGTTCGCAACGGAATTGAGCACCTTTTTGAGCGACGGCGTTCTTTCATCTGCCAGCGGCGTTTGCGGATGAGGAATGAACGGGCCGAAAGAGAACATCTCCGCGCCGAGGCCGGCGGTCGTCTTTATGTCCCTCATTATATCGTCGTTCTTTTGCCCGGGGAGCCCGATCAGGAATCCCGTCACAACCAGATAGCCCATGTCTTTGACGTTACGAATCAGACGCAGTCGATTTTCTAATGGGTCACCCCCACCCTCGCCCTCCCCCCTCGAGGGGGAGGGTCGGGGAGAGGGGGGCTTTATCTTTTTGTAGATCTCCGGATTGGATGTCTCGAACCGGAGCTGAACACCCCTTGCTCCTGCGTCGTACATCCTCTTGTAGGCGGCTGCGCTCCGCTCGCCTACGGAGACAAATATCAGGACCGGATGTCTCGCGCGGATCTCACGAACTATCACCTCCAATTTATCGTCGGTGTAATAAGGGTCCTCGCCGGACTGGAGCACGAGCGCCTGAAAACCGTGCGATACCGCTTCGTCAACCGCGGAGAGGATCTCCGGCGTCTCCATCCTGTAACGCCGGACGTTGTTATTGCCGCTCCTTATCCCGCAATAAAGACATTCGCAGCGGCAGTAGTTCGAGAATTCTATGATGCCGTGAACGCAGCAGGAATTGTCCTGACGGCCCTGCCTTACCGCGTTGGCCCGCTCGTAAAGATTCTTGGGATCTTGGGCCAGTTTTTTATCCTGCTCCTTGAGTTTGAAAAAAATATCTTCCCATGTCCTCAATACCTCATCGGCCTCTTCCTGCGAGATCTTCCTGATAAGAAATCCGCCTTGCGCGTAGACATTGTCGCCCACGGCCGCGTCCTCGACAAGATCGGTGTAAGCGCGCCGCTTCTCGCCGAAATAATCGACGGTGGCCGTGCGGCCGTTGATACCTATGATCCTGCCCGGTATTGCGTAGCACATAATTGATGCCTTGCAGTGAAATCAAATACCTTGTATGTCATCCCGAACGAAATGAATGAACCCGTGAAATCCACGGGATGCTCCGTATAACATAGCCCATGCGCCGATACGCAAGAAAATTCATATTTTTCATATTTCTATTGTCCATCAGCGCGCCGGCGTTCGCCGCCCTTCCCTCCCCGACCGGCTATGTCAATGATTTTGCTAAGGTTTTAACGCCGCGGTCGAGCGCTCAACTGGAAAACGCGCTCTCTTCGTTCGAGATGAGGACCGGAAACGAAGTGGCTGTCGTTACCGTAGCGTCGCTCGAAGGCCGCCCCATTGAAGATTACGCAGTGGACCTCTACCAGACGTGGGGGATCGGCAAAAAGGGAAAAGACAACGGTGTTCTCATACTTGTCGCACCGAACGATCGTCAAGCGAGGATCGAGGTCGGTTACGGGCTGGAGGGCGATATCAACGATGCGATCGCCGGCCGCATCATCCGCGAGAAAATGATCCCCGCATTCAAAGAAGGCAGGTACGATCTTGGTGTGATCGCGGGGACGCAGGCCGTCTTGGGTCTTATTGCGAATGAAGGAGGGTTGGATCCCCTAAAGAATGAACCTTCTGCTTTGAAAAAACGAACGTGGTTCCACAAGCTGGGCTCCATCTTCATGTTCCTCATCCTCGCCTATCTCTTCATCAGGCACCCCTGGCTCTTTCTTCTTGTCATGTCCGGCATGGGACGCGGAGGCCGCGGCGGCGGTTTCGGGGGCGGCTTCGGGGGCTTCGGAGGGGGACTTTCGGGAGGAGGAGGAGCATCAGGACGATGGTAAGGAGGTTCTATGACGCCGCATGAGTTTGCACACGGATTAGAAAGAACATGTGAGGGAAACCTCGAGTCGGTCATTCTTTACGGCTCCGCGGTGGGACACGATTTTTCGAAGGAGTACTCGGACTACAACACAGTAGTCGTGCTCAAGGACGTGGCGCCCGCGGAGATAGCTGTGATGGGAAAGCTCGTGCGCAACTGGGTGCGCCACGGCAACCCCG
The DNA here is from genome assembly GCA_020723205.1 of Bdellovibrio sp. Taxonomy (GTDB): domain Bacteria; phylum UBA10199; class UBA10199; order 2-02-FULL-44-16; family DYJF01; genus DYJF01. Next base: position 11,570 of record DYJF01000026.1, on the reverse strand, counting down.
CGCCCCACATCTTCGACATGAAACACATCGAGCGTTCGCGCGACGTCTTCCCGCTCGAGTTCATCGACATCGCGGACCGCCACGAGGTCCTCTTTGGGACCGATCCGTTCAAGAACATAAAGATAGACGGCGCCAACCTCCGTCACCAGTGCGAAAGCGAGCTGAAAGGAAAACTGCTGCATCTGCGCGCCCACTTCGCGATCAACAGCCACAAGCCCAAGCGCGTCGCAGGGGCGATGCTTAAATCGTTCCCCGGTTTCGTAGCGGTGTTCCGCGGCGTCGTGCACCTTACTGGAGAACCCCCCGAAAAGGACATGAGAAAGTTGGTCGAGCAACTGGCGAAAAGGGTCGATTTCAATCCGCAGGTATTCATGGACCTGATACTTATCCGCGAGGGCAAGGCGTTCCTGCCGCGAAAGGCGGAGGCAATGAGCACCTTTGAGAACTACTTGACAGAATTGGAGACGATCACTACGTTCGTCGATCGCATGACGTGACCCGTTCACCCTGAGCATGTCGAAGGGTAAATGGTTCGTGCTTCGACAAGCTCAGCACGAACGGTTCTCAAATCGGAGGAATTATGAAAAAAATGTGGTGGATAGTCGGAATTCTGGTTCTTGTCGTTCTCGTGTTCGGCGGAAGCTGCGTCGGCAAGTATAACCAGCTTGTAACGCTCAACGAGAACGTCTCAAAATCGTGGGCGCAGGTCGAGAACGTGCTGCAAAGAAGGAACGACCTGATCCCCAATCTGGTCAGCACCGTGAAGGGCTATGCGGCGCAGGAACAGAAGGTCTTCATCGACGTTACGGAGGCGCGCGCGAAGGTCGGAGGCGCAACGACGATCCCCGACAAGGTGGAGGCGAACAATCAGCTGACCGCGGCGCTGTCGCGCCTGCTTCTGGTCGTTGAGAACTATCCGCAGCTCAAATCCAACGAGAATTTCCTCGCATTGCAGGACGAGCTGGCCGGCACCGAAAACCGCATCGCCGTCGAGCGCATGCGCTACAACGAATCGGTCATGGCGTACAATTCGTACGTGAGAAGGTTCCCGAACAACATAATAGCCGGCATCTTCGGCTACAGCAGGGAGAACATCTATTTCAAATCGGCGGAGGAAGCGAAGACCGCGCCCAAGGTCGATTTCGGCATGCAGCCGCAGGGCCCTGCAAGTAAGTAAGATTCATCCTGTTAAAGAAAAAACCCGCCTGACGTTCAGGCGGGTTTTTTTATCGATGAAAACCATCAGCGCACGTTCATGCAGGGGACCATAGCCGGCATGTTGAAGACCGCGGCCCCGCGCGCCATCATATGCGAAGAACTGAATATCCCGGATCCGGCCGGCCGCACTGGCAGCCGCGCGGGGTCTTGTTCGCCTTGAAGCAAACGCCGCCGCAGGTCAACCCCGGCCAAGGGCGAGGTCTCCTCTCCGATGAGGTCCACAACCGTGACCGCCTGCTCGATGAGACCCGATATCTTGACCCCGCTTATGTTCCTCCGCGTCGCCTGAAGCGTCACCACACCCGGATGAGGTTCGTACGCCGACCCTGGAACACCGTACGGTATGTCCCTGTGGCCGGTTACATAGATCGCGCGCTGCGAACCCCATGAATGCCTCGCAGCTGCAATGTTCTGCGCGACCGCCTCGGGGTCCACGCGCCCGTAGGTAAGCTCGTAAAGGCGCCTCGGATTGAAGGGCGCGGTGATCACTTCGTTTCTCGTCATGTCGACGACCGGCGTATGGCCGACCACAGCGACGTCCGGAATGTTCGCCGCGAGCGGCAACCGCTCCGTCAGCGTCTGCAGCGCCTTTACATATGCGGAGCCCCTCTGGTTGTAGATAACTTCGCGCAGTATTCTAAGGGTCCTGCCGCCGGTGGCAAGATCGATGGCCCTCCGCAATCCGTCGTGGTTACCTTGGGTCACGATGAAGTTATCGGGAAAGAGCGCAAGCAAAGATACTACGAGATCGATCGTATAAACGGCCCTTCGCATCGCATGATCGGTACGCTCAAAGCGGCCGATGAAGGGCAGAAAAAAATCGCCCGTCAGCATGAAGATCGCCCTCCCCCTTGCCATCGCTTCGATCAGCGTCATCCCCTCTTCCACCGGTATGTTGAGGACGTTCAAAAGCCCGGCGGCGTTGGCGTGAACATCGCCCATGACATAGACGGAGAGCCCCTCGACCAAGGATATGTCCACCAGACCGCCCGGAATATCGTATCCCAGCTCTATCGCGGTATCGAACCTGTCCGCTATGTAACGGATCTGGCTGACGACCGTTTCGTATTCAGGATTGGAAGGCGAAAGGACGTCGCGCAGACGCTGATATGCCAACGAGGTTATTGGGGGGATTCCGCTCAACGTTAAAATCGGATTCTCGGAATAGAGCCGCCACAGATTGCCGAGCTCTGGAAGGAAGCGACCGGGCACGGCGGGCCGTCTCCAGAAAGGGCTCTCCGTGCGCTCCATCGCGGATATCGCGGCCGTGACAAGCTCGGTCGCATCGCCGTTCGGATGGCCGAAGAGCCGGAACGAAGAACTTGAGTCATCCACGGCCGAACCGAAGATAGTCTTGCCGCCTATTTCGAAACGGCAGCGTCCCGATGCGCATCGGGGCACATCTCCGCCCCGATAAGCCGCCAGCCACTCACCCACCGTGACCGTTACCTGCCCGTTCATAGCGCCGATGCTCGACACAGACCTATCTCCTATCCCATTTGAAACAAAATTAAATGGTTCGACCCCCTCACAACGCCGTTTTATCGGCAAAAGCCGGCAAAAGTTGCCTGAAATAGCGAAAAAATATGGCACTTGCCGTTACGTGGGTTTGCACACCATTCCTATATTTTACCTTTAAAATGGCCTGAAACTCTTTGACTGATATAGGAAAATTGTGTATTATAACTTTGGTCGTAGGGGATAACCCTTTATTTTCAACAACTTACTGGAGGGGATCATGAAAAAACAGGGGATCGTAGCACTTCTGATAGGTCTTACGCTCATATCTTTCGGCGTAATGTCAGCGGGCTGCGGCAAGAACGGCAACGTCTCCGGTCAGCTCATTGACCCCGAATGGGTTCCCGAAGCGCCCGCCCCTGATATCAACCTGCCGGCTGACAGCGACGGAGACGGCGTCATCGACGGAATGGACAACTGTCCGGTTGTCGCCAATCCCGACCAGCTCGACTCCGATTCCGACGGCATGGGAGACGCTTGTGACAGCGATCAGGACGGCGATGACATACCGAACACGGCCGACAACTGCGTAGCGGTCATCAACAACGATCAGGCCGACCGCGACGGCGACGGCTTGGGCGACGCGTGCGACGACGTCTTCGACGATCAGGACGGCGACACGATAGGGGACGGGATCGACAACTGCCCGACGATAGCCAACCTCGGTCAGGACGATCTCGATAATGACGGTCTGGGCGACGTCTGCGACGACGACGTCGACGGCGACGGGATCGACGACGGCATCGACAACTGCGAGTTCATACCGAACCCCGATCAGACCGACACCGACGGCGACGGCATGGGCGACAACTGCGACGCCGACGACGACAACGACGGCTTGGTGGACGACAACGACAATTGTCGCATAGTCGTGAACGCGCTGCAGGAGGACAACGAGGGCGACGGTCAGGGCGATGCGTGCGACACCGATGACGACAACGACGGCGTGCTTGACGTGCCGGATAATTGCCCGATGACCGCAAACAACGACCAGCTCGACACCGACACCGACGGCACCGGCGACGCATGCGACACCGACGACGATAACGACGGTGTGCTTGACGGCGTTGATAACTGTCAGAGGATCCCCAACGCAGATCAAACGGACACGGACGGCGACGGATTCGGCAACGCATGCGATACCGACGACGACGCGGACGGCATCGTTGACGCCGTAGACAACTGCCTTCTTGTCGCCAACCCCGATCAATCCAACATTGACGGCGACCTCTTGGGCGACGCGTGCGATCCCGATATGGACGGCGACGGCGTCGCCAACGGCGCCGACAACTGCCCCGTCATAGTCAACGCCGGACAGGAGAACAACGACGGCGACGCGCAAGGAGATGCCTGCGACGCGGACGACGACAACGATACGGTCGACGACGTGGCCGATAATTGCCAGTTCGTGGCCAACGCCGGTCAGGAGAACAACGATGGCGATGCGCAAGGCGACGCCTGCGATCCGGACGACGATAACGACGCCATCTGCGACATCAACGAAACCGTAGCCGGGGTATGTGAGCCGGGACCGGCGCTCGGCGACAACTGCCCGTGGACCGCCAACACCGATCAGGCGAACAACGACGCCGACGTCTACGATCCGCTCAATCCCAATACAGGCGGCGACGTTTGCGACGCCGACGACGATAACGACGGCGTCTTAGACGACGCCGACGGGTCCGGCACGATCGGCGACGGAAGGTGCACCGGTTACGGCTCGCCGACCGGAGGAACGCAGGTCGGCTGCGATGATAACTGCCAGTTCAACTTCAACACGCAGCAGATCGACATAGATCGAGATGGTCTGGGCAACGCCTGCGATCCCGACATGGACAACGACACGGTGCTCAATGCCGTCGACAACTGCCCGTACATGGTCAACGCCGAGCAGTTCAACTTCGACCTGACCAACTACGGTCCGTTCCCGGACGGCGACGAATACGGCGACGTCTGCGATCCGGACGACGACAACGACACTGTCCTCGACTTCTTAGACGAGTGTCCCTACGACAGGACCTGCGATTAGTTCCTCGCAGTCCTTCGCGATGCGCCGCCCCCAGCTTCTTGGGGGCGGCGTTTTTATTTTGGGTTGAACTCCCAATTCATACTTGTTAGTCGTCAGTACCCCTCCTTTGTAAGGAGGGGTAGGGGGGGGTTCCGAAAAGGGGGGAACATGTATCCTGTCACGATGTCCATCCTGCTTGTCATCGGGCTGGCGGCGTTCGCATATACCGCCTTCAACCGGATCGGCCTTCTCTTGGCCGCCAAGGGGAGGGATCCGCGCTGGGATAATATACCCGGACGCATAGGGACGACGATCGAATACGCATTCGGCCAGCTGCGCCTGCTCCTGCGCGAGAGGAAATGGGGCCTCATGCACGCCTTCATCTTCTGGGGCTTTCTGGTCGTCGCGATAAGGACGATAACGCTCTTCGGACAGGCATTTTCACCCGCGTTCCATCTGCCTCTGATGGACGGCTGGGTGGGCGACATCTACACGCTGACGAAGGACATCTTTCAGGTCTTGGTAACGGTGGGCGTCGTGGTCCTATTATTTCGCCGCATCGTGATCCGCCCCAAGCGCCTCACCCTCTCCTTTGAGGCCAACCTCATCCTCGCCGCTATAGGCATCCTGATGATCACGGACTTCCTGATGGAGGGCGCAGAGATCGCCAAAAGCTGGTCGCCCCATGCGATCTGGAGTCCCGTCGGCATGTGGATAGCGGGGATCTTCACGGCCGCGAAGACCTCGCAAGAGGCGCTCACGACGTGGTTCACCGTTAACTATTTCATACACACGGCCGGCATTCTCGCATTTCTCAACTATCTGCCTTACGGGAAGCATTTTCACATCATTACATCAATTCCCAACGTGTTCTTCCACAAGACCGTGCCCGCGGGCGCCCTCTCGAAGATGAACCTCGAGGATGAAAGCACCGCGACCTTCGGCGTCGAGAAAATAAACCAGTTCAGCTGGAAGCAGATGCTCGACATGTACAGTTGCACGGAGTGCGGCCGCTGCGAGGACCAGTGCCCCGCATGGGCGACCGACAAACCGCTCTCGCCTAAAAAATATTTGATGGCGATCAGGGATCATATGTACAAGAATGCTAAGACAATTTTAAAGCATGGGTCACCCTCTCCCTCGCCCTCCCCCCTCGATGGGGAGGGAAAAATGTCTCCCTCTCCCCCTGTGGGAGAGGGTGGGGGTGAGGGGGCGCTGCCATCCATAGTTCCGGGAATAGTCGAGCCCGATATACTCTGGGCCTGCACAACCTGCCGCGCCTGCGAAGAGGCATGTCCAGTCCTCATCGAATATGTGGACAAGATAGTCGATCAGCGCAGGAACCTGGTCCTCATGCAGGGCGCGGTCTCTCTAGAGGCGCAGACCGCCCTTCGTAACATCGAGAACAATTCCAACCCGTGGGGCATCGGCTTCTCAACGCGCGGGGACTGGGCGAAGGATCTGGGCGTTAGAACGCTGGCCGAGGATAAGAACGTCGAATATCTCTATTTTGTCGGCTGCGCCGGTTCTTTCGACGAGCGCGCGAAAAAGGTCTCGCGCGCGTTCGTGAATATACTGCAAAAAACCGGCATGAGCTTCGGCATCTTGGGCGCGGAGGAGAAATGCACGGGCGATTCGGCGCGCCGGCTCGGCAACGAGTACCTCTTCCAGATGCTCGCCAAGGACAGCGTCGAAACGTTTGAGGGGTACGGCGTCAAAAAGGTGATCGCCACCTGCCCGCATTGCTACAACACGATAAAGAACGAGTTCCCGCAGTTCGGCGGGAACTACGAGGTGTTCCACCACGCGGAGATCATTCGTAACCTCGTAGCGGAGGGCCGGCTTAACCCATTGAAGACGATGCACGGCAGGACCGCAACGTACCATGACTCCTGCTATCTCGGACGCTACAACAAGATCTACGATGCGCCCCGCGACGTGCTGAAGGCCGTTCCCGGCCTCCACGTAGAAGAGATGACGCTGTCGCGCGACCTCGGCCGGTGTTGCGGCGCCGGCGGCGGCAGGATGTGGATGGAGGAGAGAATCGGCACGCGCATGAACCACAAGCGGCTGGAAGACGTTCAAAAAACGACCTCCGCAACACTGACTGCGACCGCCTGCCCCTTCTGCCTTACGATGCTCTCCGACGCCATGAAGGAAAAGGGCGCTGCCGATATGGAGGCGAAGGATATCGCGGAGATCGTCGCAGAGAGCTTGTAGGACTACAGGTATCTTTCGATCGTGGACATAAAATCGTTGCGACAGATGAAGTCGGAGAGATAATCCGCCTTCTCCGTCGAGAAATTAAGCACAGGGGACTTGTCGTACTTGGATATCCACCTCTTATAGAGCTTTTCCAGCTGCATGAGATATTCGTCCGGGACGGCCTTTTCCATCTCTCTGCCTCTCTTCGCAATTCGCTTTTTCAAAGTTTTGAGAGGGCATTCAAGGTAGATCATTATGTCCGGCGGCTTTATGGCGCCAAGCATCGTGTCGTAGAGATCCTTATAGGTGCCGAACTCCTCCCTGGACATGTATCCCATTTTGTAGAGGTTCGTCGCGAAAATTTCCGCGTCTTCATATATAGAGCGGTCCTGCACAGCGGTTCCGGGGTCGCGGTCCAGATCCTGATGTATCCTGAATTTGTGCGTGAGAAAGTGCATCTGCGAATGGAAGGCCCAGCGCTTCATATCCTTGAAAAACAGCGCGAGATAAGGATTGATGTCGTGGGGTTCGAAGAAGGGCTTCAACTTGTAGTGCCGGCAGAGAAAATCGACCATGCTCGATTTTCCGGAGCCGACGTTGCCCGCGATGGCGAAATACTTTGTTGCCATAAAACCCGTTCGTGCTGAGCTATGTCGAAGCACAAACCGTTCACCCTTCGACAAGCTCAGGGCGAACGGTTATCGTATTCACTAATCATATGCCTCTCGTTCCAACACGCGCGCTGCGACTGTTTCAAGCAGCGCGTCCACATTTGCCGGCACGAACTTCACGATGCGCTCAAGCGCCTTGAGATAGGGCGAAAGCGCCTGTTCGTTCCCCTCCGCGATATTGACAAGCGCCTGTCTCGCCTTTTGAGCCAACACTGGAGCCCTTTCGGCGATGGCATAAACAGCGACGGCCTCGAAAACAGGCGATCTCACTTTAAGCGCGCGGACAAGCCCGGATTCCAGGGCGTAGACGTCCATGATGATGTCGGATATGACCGCAAGCGTCGCCTGATGTCTTTCGAGCTCCGTCGTGTACTTCTGCACCGCCACGCCGGCAAGATAGACCGCAAGCCGTTTCAGGCGATCCACCTGATCTATCCAAACCGCATGAGACAAAGAAGGATCGACCTCGGGGAATCCCGCCTTGAGCTGCGAGAGTATCTCGCCCAGTCGCGTCATCATGTCTATGCGGCCGGACATGGCGCGTTTGACGAGCGTGCCCGTGATGATGAGGCGATTTATCTCGTTCGTGCCTTCGAAGATCCTGTTGATGCGGCAGTCGCGGTAATGATGCTCGACGGGATAGTCCCTTATGAAACCGTAGCCGCCGAATATCTGCACCGCCTCGTCGGAGACCTGCCAAAGCGCCTCGGAGCCGAAGATCTTCGCGATGGAGGCCTCTATTGCAAGTTCCTCGATAGCGTCAACCGCGCATTTGGCGCAGTCGGGAGAATCCTTCTCTATCTTCGAGAGCGCACCGTCCAGCGCGCCGGCATAGCGATAGACAAGCGATTCCGTGAGATAGGTAAGGACCGCGCTCACGGCGATCTTCTGCCTTATCAGCTGGAACGAGGAGATCGGTCTTCCAAACTGGTAACGCTGGTTCGCATATGGCGCTGTGAGCTCGATCAAACGCTTCATGCCGCCTACAGTGGCCGCGCCCAGCTTCCACCTGCCTATGTTCAAGACGTTGAAGGCGATCTTGTGGCCGCGGCCGACTTCGCCCAGAACGTTCTCGACGGGGATCTTCGCGTCGTTCAAGATAATGGGCACCGTGGAGGTCCCGTGAAGGCCCAGCTTATCCTCTTCCTTGCCGCATGAAACCCCTTCGAACGACCTTTCTACCAGGAACGCCGTGAAATGTTCGCCGTCGACCTTCGCGAACACTGTTATCAGGTCCGCGATCCCGCCGTTCGTGATGAACATCTTTTCGCCGTTCAGAATATAATGTTTCTTGTCGGCGGAGAGCACGGCCTTCGCCTTGCCGGCAAGCGCGTCGGTGCCGGCGTTCGCCTCCGTCAGCGCGTAGGCGGCAAGCATCTCGCCCGTGGCAAGTCTTGGCAGATACCTCTTCTTTTGTTCGTCGGTGCCGTAATAGAGCACGGGAAGCGTCCCGATGCCCGTGTGGCACATGAACGCTACCGAGAACGACGTCTGGTGCGTGATGTTCTCCGCGATGACGGTGGAAGCGACCTTGCCCAACCCCAGCCCGCCGTAGGCCTCGGGCACCTCCAGCATAAGGAGCCCCTGTTCGCCGGCCGCCTTCAAAAGGGATGTCATGAGTCCCGGCTCTTTTGTCTCGATCGCCTCCGCCTTTGAAAAGACCTCGCGTGTAGAAAAACGGGCGGCCGTCGCGCCCAGTTCCTTGAACTCGAAGCTCAGCTCCTCCGGGATAAAAACATCCGCCGAAACCGTCGGCTCGATGAGGAACGAACCGCCCTTTATTGTTGATGGAGACGGCATTTATTCCTGTAACAGTTTCTTGAACTTCTCCGTCAATATCGGCACGACCTTGAAAAGGTCGCCGACTATCCCGTAATCGGCCTTGGAGAATATGGGTGCTTCAGGATCCTTGTTGACGGCAACGATCACCTTCGACGTGCGCATGCCGGCCAGATGCTGGATCGCGCCCGATATTCCGCACGCTATGTAGAGCGTCGGATTGACGGTCTTTCCGGTCTGCCCGACCTGATGGTCATGTGAAGCGAAACCCGCGTCAACGGCGGCGCGCGAAGCGCCGACCGTCGCGCCTATCGCCTTCGCCAGTTCCTTTATCAACTTAAAGTTATCCGCGCTGCCCATCGCGCGCCCTCCGGAAACGATGCGTTCCGCCTCCGTCAGGTCCATCATGCCCGCCTCCGATTCGACCACCTCTTTGACCCTCGCTTTTATCCGCCCCGGGTCTGTCTGGAAAACCACGACGGACGGCGAATCGGACTGCGGCGCTGGAACCGGATAAGTGTTGGGCCTCGACGTCGCCATCTGCGGGATCCCTTCAGGAATCGCCTCTATGATCGCCTTTCCGGCGTAGACAGGACGACTGACCAGAAGTTTTCCGTTGCTGACGGACATATCCACACAATCCGAGGCGAGGCCGACGCCCAAACGCATGGCAGTCCTTGCCAAGAGGTCCTTGCCCGTTGAAGATGCCGTCCCCAGCACCACGTCCGGCTTTTCCTGCGCTATCACGTCGCTTAACACCTTCGAATAGCCCTCCGGCGTGTAGTATTTGAGCTCGGCGTGAGAAGCCGTTATGACCTTCGAAGCGCCGTAATGGCCCAGCTCTCCGGCTTGGGCTTCCGCCCCTTCGCCTATCAAAAGAGCTGTTACCGTTCCCTTAAGTTCCTTCGCCAGCTCCGACGCCTTGCCGGCGAGTTCGAACGAATATTTTTTTATCTTGCCGTTCGCATGCTCGGCAACGATCAGGACATTTCCCATTTATTTCTCCTATTATGTTCCTCCCCTTTGTAAGGGGAGGATAGGTGGGGTAGATCTACCTCCCCTGTCCCCTCCTTACAAAGGAGGGGGAATTTAGATGACCTTCGCCTCTTCCCTCAACAAGCGCACCAGTTCCGCCGCGGCCGCTTCCGGCTCGCCCGGAATTATCTTGCCCGCCCGTCTTTCCGGCGGCAGCGAATACTTCGTGACATTGATCCTTGCCCTTTCCGTTCCCAGAAGTTCCGATGCCTTAAGCTCCGCAACCGGTTTCGATTTCGCCTTCATGATGCCGGGGAGAGATGCGTAACGCGGCTCGTTCAAGCCCTTTTCGCAACCGACGACGACGGGAAGGTCCGCTTCTATCATCTCCTTCGTTCCTCCGGCGACCGGCCTCTGGAGAGTCGCCGTCTTACCGCTCAAAGCGAACTTCTCGACGGGCGTCACATGGGGCCAACCCAGCTTTTCGGCCACGCCGATAAGTACCTGCGCGCAATCATCGTCGACCGCCTGTTTTCCCGCGAAGATGATCTCGAACGATTCGTTCTTCGCAGCCCCGGCGAGCATGACGGCGGTCGTATAAGGGTCCTGTTCGATGCCGGTCGTGTCTATTCGGATGCCGCGGTCCGCGCCCATGGCGAGCGCCTGTCTGATGGCCTCCGTTGCGCGCGCCGGGCCCGCCGAAACGATGACGACCTCTCCCCCCGCCTTCTCTTTCAAGCGCAGCGCCTCTTCGACGGCGTATTCATCGTAAGGATTGATCACCCACTTGATCTCGCCCTCTTCGACCCCTTTTCCGTCCGCTCTTATCTTGATCTTCGTCTCCGTATCGGGGACCTGTTTGAGCAGTACGCCGATCTTCATAAGCATGCTCCCATTACTTTTAGCCGCAGAGGCACAGAGAGTGCAGAGAAAGACAAAATAATTCTTTTTTTCTCTGTGTCTCCGCGCCTCTGTGGCAGATTTATTAACCGACTAACACACCAAAAATACTAGCGCAACACTAAGATGGCAAGAGGGGGATGCCGTCTATGTAGCCGGGGATGGGCAGCCCCAAGGATTTAAGCATCGTGGGAAAGAGGTCGGCGGTCCTCGCGACCCTCGCCTCATACTTCTTGCTGCACAGGAGGGGAACCATCATGTGGCTCCTTGCAAGGGAGCCGTGGGAGGCCTTGTGT
>DYJF01000025.1:17401-21317 GCA_020723205.1 Bdellovibrio sp. | reverse complement strand
GACCTCCCCTTACAAAGGGGAGGAACTTGTTGGTCCCCTCCTTTGTAAGGAGGGGTCAGGGGAGGTAGATCCGAGGAAATAATTTCCGTCAAGTTCTCTAAGACACCCTCAAGGTTCCCCATGATATCGTTGTTAGTGAATCTGATGATTTTGATCCCTAAGGAATTTAGGAAGTGTGTCCGATTTTTGTCCTTCTCCATCGTAATTATTTCGCTGTGAGTGTCACCGTCAACTTCGATGGCAAGTGATTTTTCAGGACAATAGAAATCAACAATGTAGGGTCCAATACCGTGTTGTCGCCTGAACTTCAGAGAAAGGAATTGATGGGAGCGCAATTTTGACCATAAACGTTTCTCGGGTTCGGTCATCTCACGCCGTAAGGATTGCTTGATGAGCACATTTTTGGAATGGCCTTTGAGTCTATGGGTCACTGTCTACCCCACCTAACCTCCCCTTACAAAGGGGAGGAACCTGTTGATCCCCTCCTTTGTAAGGAGGGGCTGGGGGAGGTAGAACAGGATCTACCCCACCTAACCTCCCCTTACAAAAGGGAGGAACCTGTTGATCCCCTCCTTTTACAAAGGGGAGGAATAAAAAACCCGGGAGAAATATTCCCCCGGGTTTTAGCCGTTCATTGATATCACTGCAAGGGCTATTCGACCACCGTGAACTCCGTGCGGCGGTTCCTTGCGCGCCCCTGCGTCGTGTTGTTGTCCGCAATGGGTCTTGCCTCGCCGTAGCCCACTGCTATCAGGCGGTCGGCGGCGATGCCCTTGCCTATGAGGTAATCCCGCACGGCCGCAGCACGGCGCTCGGAGAGCTTCTGGTTGTAGGCGTCGCTGCCTATCCAGTCCGTGTGGCCCTCGACCCTCACCCTTCTAAGCTGCGGGTTGATCTGGAGCAGATAGGCCACGTCGTCCAAGATCGGATATGATATCGACCTGATCGTCGACTTGTTGAACTCGAAATGGATCTTCTGCGTGATGACGATCTTCTCTTCCGCCACGACCTCCACCTCGACCGGCTTGGGCGGTTTCTTGGGCGGCCTGTAATTGACGCCCGCAAATACCCTGAAATCGGGGGCGCCGATGCCGGTGTCGAGTCCCCTGCCGCCGCCGAATGTCACGCCTAAGCCCTTGGCCTTCTCCTGCGGCGTCCATCTTCCCGAGACCGTGAACTCGGCCGGGTTCTGAAGCTGGTTCTTGAACATCGCCTTGATGACGCTCTCCGAATATGCCTCGCCGATGACCGCCCACGAATCGTTGATGCGCACGTTGATGCCGAGCCCCAACTCGATCGTGTCGTCTATGACCGCGTCGGGCGTGTTGGCGTCGTATTGAGTGTCGCTGTAGTTGCGATAGCCGGCGTTGAACGAGAGAAATACGCGGTTCTTGATGTCGGCGTCGAAGACGATCTTCCCTCCCGGCGACCACATGCCGTTGCCCAAAAAGAAGGAGCTGGAACCGGTGGGGAAATACATGAATGGCACGAGGCCCAGGCCCACGTGGTACTTGTCGATGTCCAGAAACTTGAACTTCATTTCGACGCGCAGGTCGCCCATCTTCATATACTTGTTTTCCTTCTGGACGGCCGCGGCGGAGAGAGCGGGATTGTAATACGTCTCCCACCATGCGAGCGGCATGTCAAAACCCATCGACCAGAAATCGAAGAAACCGATCGCGGCGTCAATGTGGCTCATGAGCAGGTCGTCAACTATGCCGCGGCGGCGCGCGCCGGACGGATCGGCGTACTCAAGGGGCCGAAACGCGTAGTCGGTGAACATGCCGACGTTGTATCCCCACTGATGGAGCGTCTTGGATTGCTGAAGCGTGATGTACTTTCCGCCGTCTGTTGCGGGATTGAAATTGACGACGTCCGCCGTCTTCGGTTTTGCCGCTGCCGGCAGCGCCAGAAGAACGGCAAATGCTGCTATAATGAGTATTTGCGATTTTTTCATTTCCCCACCCTCCCCAAATATATGAAAGGACTGCTTTTTTAGGCATTTTAGCGATAAATTGAGGAAAGTCAATTACTTTGACGGAGGGACGGGATAAAAAAGAGGACGTTTCCATTTTCAAAATTGGAAACGTCCCCTCTATTCTCTTTCTCGTTCCCTCCCTTTGTAAGGGAGGGACAGGGAGGGTAGATCTACCTCCCCTTTCCCCTCCTTACAAAGGAGGGGAAGTTAAATATACGCACCGCAACGAATCCGCCGGTCACCGCGAACGCCAACATCAGCATCGCGATGAGCGACTGCGCGTTCGGAGCGAGGGCCGTCACGTTGCAACCGCAACCGCCGCCGCTCTGGCTGACGTTCCACTGTCCGCCCGCGAAGCCGATGTTTGTCGCAATCGGCGCGCCGGCTGTTTCACCGGCCTTCGCGACCTGCGCCTGCACGAGGATGAATCCGTAGTCCTGATATTGCGGCAAGCCGATCGTCTTGAAGAACTCCGCGGGGCACGTGCCATTGGAGCACATGCCGGAGTTCTCGCGCGCGAGGCGCAACACCTTTTCGTAATCCACCTTGCCGTACGAATGGATGTCCTGGAACGCTTCCGAGCCCTCGCAGACGGCCGAATATGCGCACATCAGGGGCTGGATGCGGATGTCGAGGTTGTGCACGGCGACACCCGTCAGCGTAGAGGCCTTCGTCGCCTCGGCGGATTTTAACTGCCAGCCGATGACGTTGTTGAAGTTGAACTTGTTCTCGGGCAGCACCTCCAAGCTTGTCACAAGGTCGGTGCCCGCGGGCGCCGCTTCGGAGAGCAGCGGCTGCGTCGCCGCGGCCGCAGAGATGGATGCGCTCAAGTCGCTCGAGAGCGTCATCGCCCTGCTTGTCGCCCCGGCCGCGACCTCTGCCGAGGAAGGAAGGAGGATCGTCGCCTTGGGTATCATGTTGGCCTTGGTGGGAAGCTCCGCCCTTGCCGTGAAGTCAATTGGATTGACACCGCTGTACTGGACGAGCGCCGCCTGACCGATGTTGCCGGTGAGGTCGCTTACCGTCGAGAGCGAGAGGTCCGGTCGCGCATAACCCGGCGCGCCGCCTCCCGGCACGGAGACCTGCACCTTCATGACGCCGTACTCGGTCTCGCAGACGAGATCGTTATCGCCCACGGCGGGGCCTATCGCGTCGCGGAGCAGACGGTTGAACTCGGCCGTCTTCTTGACCGCAGCATCCGACGAGCCGCCGACGCACTTCATCGTCACGACCGTTGTATCCGGCCGTTCGCACGTGTCGCACGTGGGCGTGCAGCACGGCGGACAGCAATCGGGGCAGTCGGTGATAATTGTTGTGCCACCGCAACCCGGACAATCGGGGAGAGGCGTTGCAGGATCGCAATCGCAGCCGCTTGCGGGACAACCCGGGCAATCGGGCAACGGTGTCAGCGGATCGCAGTCGCAGGTGACGCCGCAACCCGGGCAATCGGGCAACGGTGTCAAGGGATCGCAATCGCAACCGCAATCAGGACAATCAGGCAATGGCGTCAGAGGATCGCAGTCGCAGGTGACGCCGCAACCCGGGCAATCGGGCAACGGTGTCAAAGGATCGCAATCGCAACCCGGAGGCGGCGGCGCCGCTGCCGGCAAAACCACCGTTATTTCGCGGTCGCCCGGTATGAGCTGGCCGCGGTGCAGACGGAAGTTGCTCGACTTGATGCCCACAGGCATCGTTTTCATCGGCACGCCTCCTGCCCATATTCCGCTGGCGGGATTGGCCGCAGCGTCCTTCACGAAGAGGCCCATAATCTTTTCGGCGAAGTCGGTACCGTTGCCGTCGCTCCCGCCGCCGTCGCCGCGAGGCGATTCGGCGAAGAGCTTGTCTTTCGGTCTTTCAAGTTCGGAGCTCATGCAGCCGCCCGCCGGCATGCACGTTGACATCCTGCCGCAGAAAACAGGGAAGTCAGCAGGATCAACC
>DYJF01000025.1:5916-17391 GCA_020723205.1 Bdellovibrio sp. | reverse complement strand
CCCGAGCCCAGCGGCTGCAGCCGGATCGCATATCTGGCAGCAGAGGGCGGGCATAGTGCATGGATCGGGGCAGCAATTCACGTGACTGGACGGCAACAAGCCGGCCTCGCATTCAGGTGTAGGCGTTGGTCCTCCGCCCGGCGTCCATATGGGGATGCCCGGCGGTGTGCGTTCCACAGGAACGAGTCCCGCAACCGGTCTTGTCGGCTCCGGCTGGCAACGCATGGGCAGAAGGTTCCTAAGGCCCGCAGGTGACGCGGGCCCCCACCCTACCGCCGCCGCAGTCGCATCGCTGTATAACTTCGAAAACCAGAGCTCTACGGGGCTTTCCACAGATGTGTCTTCCGGGTCGTTTATAAACTTTGCACAGTTTCCAAAGCCCGGCAGCATGAGCGGGTAGCCGATCACGGCGCCGATGTTGCCGAATGTGTCAACATCGAGCGAGGCGACCCCCGCCATGCTGTTAGGAAGATTCGACCGGAATTCATCTACAAGATAAATTCCCGTATCTCCTCCCGGCACGGCCGTTGTCACCTCGGAGAATCCCACGCGTATCCTTTCGTCAGGCGCCACACCGTCGGGCAACCTCGAAGAATCGTACGGATGGGCCGCGTCCGCCCAATAATGATATGCGAAGGCGGTCGCCTTTCCTCCCATCAATCCTTCGGGATTTAAGTTGCCCGCAATGATGTCGTCGTAGCCGTCGAAACCGAAATCATGGACTGCGATCGCCGCGACCTGCCTTTTAGCGCCGGGCCCGCCCGAGCCGCCCTTGAGCTCCACTTTACGGGTTTCGTTATAGATGCATTTTTCAATTCCGGCGACAGACGTTTTTTGTCCGAAATAGATCGTCACGACGTCGGAGAACATGACGGGAAGAAGGGGGAACATTTCAAAGCGTACGTTGTCACCGAAATGGTTGTTGAACCACGTGGGCGCCGCGGCCGGCGGGTCCCAGACGATTCGAGCTGCCCTCCATGTCATGGCAAGGTCGCCGCATTTCGGGTCGCCGTCGAATTCGCCCGCCTTGATCTGGTACGGAACAAACTGGTCGGGCGTTCCGAAAGGTCCGAAAGTATCGGGGGGTACGACCTCATAGGGCTCGCCGGCGACCCCCACCTCCATGCGCCCGCTATATCCAGTGAAGTTGCTCAAATCGAATTCCAGCTTGTTTGCCGGCGATGTTACCGGAGATATCTTATAGATGTAGATGTGGGAGTTCGTCCTGTCGGGAAATCCGGAGGCGACCACGAGATATTGCTTCTCGGTGCCCGGACCGCCCACCCTGTCCGTCACAACGGTGGAGTCGAACATGTCGGGGCCGACGAGCGCGATCTTCGCCGGTTCGTACGCCTCGTTGGGGTTGTCAAAATATGGGGATGCGATCGTATTTTCCAAATTGTGCAGTTTATTCCAGATGGACACATATGAAACTACGCCGTGCGGGAGATATATCTCGCCGGAAGAGCCGGTAAGAGGTATCGGCGCGCCGTTCACGTACAGGAGCTCGTTCCATTTCTTTGACTGAATGCCCGCCGTCCCCGTGTCAAGGTCCATCGCGTAGCCCTTGTTGTCGCGGTAGGGCCTGTCCACGTCGCCAAGCGTCGCCTGATTCACGACGGCCAGGAATTTTCCGTCGTGTGCGGTATCGTCCACTATCTCCACGTCTATCGGCGCGCTGTTGAAGCCGATCGCTGTTTTGAAGAGCGCCTCGAAGACTGCGCGATTATTGGGCCAACCCGTTGCTGGATCGAGCTTGAAGAAGAAGGATGAATAGCCGCTCAAGCGGAGCCGCTTTGTCGCGTCGTCCTTCCTGAAGAAGATGAGCGGGGACATGTGTGACGAGACCATATCATAGGACAGCTTATCCATGTTGATGGTGCCGAGGCCCAGATCGGACAAATCTACGGGAGTGGTGCCGATACCGGTCAAGAGATCGTAAGATGTGGAGGGGGTCAGGGTTGTCGGGGCCGCGGGCAAGGGGCCCGATGTTTCCCACACCCAGAGTTTGGCCGTTGTCGCCACGTCAACGGGGTCGTATGCCGCGGTTATGACCGCCTCATTTTCAGCAAGGGGATATGCGACGACATGGCTGTAGGGTTCGTCTATGGCGACCTTCGTGTTAGTGGAGCCGTCCCATCCCCACATGAACGCGAAGTTCTTTGTGGCCTTGATCGTAGCCGGATATTTCTTTGCGACGTCGTACGGTTCCACCGTGTCCTGTCCGCTGCCGATCGCGTCCACGACGGGAGTGACGTGTGAAGAGCCGACCAACGCTGAGAACTCGCCCGGCATTTTTTCGTTCCTCAAGTCCGCGACCTCGAGCTGGAAGTCGGTCCTGTCGGGGTTGTTGATATCAAGTTGGAAGGTCTGGCATTCAAAGACAAGGTTAAAGATTCCCATGGTTGTCGCAACTTCGATCTTCTTGGGGCAAAAACCGTGCGCGGGATCGAGCGAAGGAGTGACCGTGGGTTCCGCGAGCATAGTATCCAGCAAGTCGCTTAGCGCCGTACTGAATATCCCCGGATCCCCGAGAAGACCGGGCGTGGCCACGATGTCCATGACCTTTCTCATCGTAGCGTCGGGGAGCGTCACCTCGCCCATGTCGAAGTTGTTTGCGGCGCCGGCTGCGGACCTCGGGTGATCGAAGAATTGCACGTTCACGGCGTTGGCCTTTATTGAAGGCGCGGCGGCGCCCACCTGATCGGGACTGGAGCCGACAACTATCGGACCCGCCCACTGTGCCGCCGCCGTTGCCGACCAGAAGACTACGGCCGCAACAAGCGCTGTGAAGGCGAAAAATGACTTTTTCATATATACCTCCGATTATTTGACCATAAATAGATTGAGCAAAGGATGTGCCAGCTTGATATTTTTCCGAGCCCTGCAATTCCCCGAAAAGAAAGGAATTTTGAAGTTCGGCGCGAGATGGATGAGTTAAAATTGCCTCTCATATTGAGAACGACGGCGTTTGCCGCCTGACCGCCCGCCGCACGGCGTTGTGTTATCAGGTGAAAGCGGGCGGAATATAACACCTTTCAAATTCGCTTGCCAGCCCAAACTGGACGTCAAAAATCACTGCCCCTTATCGGTTCCGGCGTTAGCCGAAGTTGCCCCTATTTAAGACATGAGACCTTAGACCTTAGACCGGAGACCTCTAACGGTCGTTATTATCGTAAGTGATATATGGTCTAATTATCTTTAGTAATCTGTGACTTATGCCATTTATATCAAGTAATGTATCAATATTTGTAAATTTGCCGTTTTTTTCACGGAATTCGATGATTCTTTTGGCAAGAGAGGGACCGATGCGCGGAATTGCCTCAAGGTCCGCCGCGGTTGCCGTATTTATATCGATGGGGCCTTCAAGAAGGAAAAAATGTTCAGGGCATTGCGGGGCTGGGACTTGAGAACTGAAATTTGAGACGAAAGTCGCGCGCGGCAGGTTGTGATAAATGATCGCGATGAATGCGATCACAAGCAGAATAAGTGAACCTGTGATGATTCGAGGCAACATTTAAGGTCTACGGTCTCAGGTCTAAGGTCTAAAGTCTAAGGTCTAAGGTCTAAAGTCTAAGGTCTCTCCATCTGAAACGCATCATGCAGAATCCTCACGGCAAGCTCCGCATATTTCATTTCGATGACTATCGAGACCTTTATCTCGGAGGTGCCGATCATCTGTATCGCGATGCCTTCCTTTGCCAGCGCGTCGAACATGCGGTGGGCGAGCCCCGCGTGGCTCCTCATGCCGACGCCGACGACCGATATCTTCGCTATGTCGCCGGCCGCCTCCACCCTGCCCGCCTCGACCTGCCGCGCGACCACCTCCGAGAGAGCTATCGCGCGCTTCAAGTCCTCCTTGGGGACGGTGAACGTGAGATCGGTGTAGCCGTCGGCCGAGACGTTCTGGAGTATCATGTCCACGTTGATGTCGGCCTTCGAGATCGGCTCGAATATCTTGGCCGTGATGCCGACCTTGTCAGGCACGCGGCGTATGGCGACCTTCGCCTCGTTCAAGTTGCAGGTTATTCCCGAAACCAATGCGTCTTCCACCTTGACCTCCTCCGGCAACACCCATGTTCCGTCTGAATCGTTGAACGACGAGCGCACGTGGACCGGCACTTTGAATTTTGCGGCGATCTCCACCGCGCGCGTGTGCAGGACCTTCGCGCCCATGTCGGCCAGCTCCAGCATCTCTTCGTAGGATATGCGCGAAAGTTTTCGCGCCTTTTCGCAGATGCGCGGGTCCGCGGTGAAGACACCGTCCACGTCGGTGAATATCTCGCATAAGACATGAGACATGAGACCTGAGACCTGAGACAAAGCGGCGGCGAGCGCGACCGCGGTGACGTCGCTTCCGCCCCGCCCGATGGTGGTGACGGCGCCGTCCTGTGTGACCCCCTGAAAACCGGCCACCACGGGAACTTTGCCTTCCTCGATTATTCTGACGAGCTTTTTCGTGTCGATGCCCAGTATGCGCGCCCTGCCGTGGTTCGAATCGGTGAGTATCGAGATCTGGTGCGAAAGCAGCGGCTCCGCCTTGATGCCCATCTCTCCCAATGCGATCGCCATGAGCGAAACGGAGACCTGTTCGCCCGTCGCGACGAGCAGGTCCTGATGTTTGGGATCGGGTTCCGCGCCGGCCGTGCGGGCAAGCTCTATCAGGCGGTTCGTCTCGCCGGCCATGGCGGAGAGGACGACGACGATATCGTCTCCGCTCTTTTTCGCGGCGGCGATCCGCCCCGCCACGGCCTTTATCTTTTCAGGCGTCGCGACGGATGTCCCGCCGTATTTTTGAATAACAATAGACATTAGACCTTAGACCTCTGTGAACTGCTAATTGCAAGCTTCCGCTTCCACACTCTGGATGAGCCCGAACAATGTTTTTGCCGTCTCTACACATAAAGATTGCAACTGCCCATATTGTTCATCACCCAGATATTCCAACTTACGGCAGAGATGCAGGAAATATTCGACTTCGCCAAGAGAACCTTTCGCAATATGTAAAAATCTCAAATAATCACGTTTATGGCCCCGGTTCGAACCTTCACAAATATTTGCGGGAACCGATACAGCCGCCCTGCGAATCTGTGATATTAGACCAAAGAGTTCAATTTTTGGAAAAGCAGCCGACGTCTTATATATTTTAACGGCAAGTTTGTCGGCAAGTTGCCACGCCTTAATATTGCGATAATCCCTCGTCATAAAAAAGTCCCAGGTCTCAGGTCTAAGGTCTAAGGTCTCAGGTCTAAGGTCTAAGGTCTCAGGTCTAAGGTCTAATTTTATGTATCGCCTCTCCCATCGCATCCAGCGCCGCCTCGGCGAAGGCCTCCGGCATCGTGGGATGCGCGTGGATAGTGGCCCCCACGTCGTGCGCTGTCAAGCGGTGTTTGACGGCGAGAGTCGCCTCGGCGATCATCACGGTCGCGTCCTTTCCGTAAAGATGCGCGCCGAGGATCAGCCCCTTCTCGTCCGTGTGGACGATGACCATGCCCTCCGTTTCCCCGTCGCAGCGCGCCTTGCCAGATGCCGCGTAGGGAAATCGTCCCGTCTTGAACCCAGCGCCTTTTGCGGTCAGCTCCTCGGCGGTCTTGCCTACCGCCGCGATCTCGGGCGTCGTGAATATGGGCGACGGGACCGCGTCGTAGTTGACGGGTTCGCCTTTTCCAAACATCTGCTCGACGCATGAAATACCCTCTGCAGATGCGACGTGCGCCAGCATCATCTTCCCGATCACGTCGCCTATCGCGAAGACGCCCTTGATGTTCGTCTCGAACCGCTCGTTCACCTTTATACCGCCGCGATCGGTGAGTTCGATCCCCGTCTTCTCAATCCCGAGCGTTGAAACATCGGGTCTTCGCCCCACGCAGACGAGGACGCGGTCGAACGTTCTCTCGAGGCCGGTACTTGTCATGACGCTCACGGCGCCGCCCTTGACGGACGCCGACGCCACCGTCGTCTCCGTCAGTATCCCGATCCCGCGCTCTTTGAACGATCTTGCAAGCAGGCGCGATATCGCGCGCTCCACGGGAGGGAGGATGGAGGACGTCGCCTCGATGACGGTTATCTTCGAACCGAACGCGTGAAAGATGGACGCGAACTCGCAGCCGATGACCCCGCCGCCCACTATCAGAAGGTCTTTTGGCGTCTCGTCCCATGAGAGCGCCTCGTTGCTTGAGACGATGAATTTTCCATCGAGCGTTATCCCCGCAGGCACCCACCACTTGGAGCCGGTGGCGATGAGGATATTTTTCGCATCAATGGGCCGGCCGGCCACTTCGATCTTGTCAGGCGCTGCAAAGACCGCAGTACCTTTGACGATCTCAACCCCCGCCGACTTCAAAAGCTGCAGCACACCGTTTCGGAGTTCGGCCACGATCTTGTCTTTGCGGGAGCGTGCGTCTGATAATTCCTTCCCCTCACGAAGGGGAGAAATCGCGTGTGCCGAGGCGGCAAGCGCCTTTGTGGGAATGCATCCCCAGTTGAGACAAGTGCCGCCGATCTCGTCTTTCTCGATGAGCGTCACCTTTGCGCCAAGCCGGGCTGCCCGGATGGCCGCCACGTATCCGCCGGGACCGGCGCCGATTATCGCAAGGTCGAATGTCATATAACGCTCCTCTCCCCTCCTTTGTAAGGAGGGGTCGGGGGAGGTAGATCAGGGTCTACCCCACCTAACCTCCCCTTACAAAGGGGAGGAAAATTGTTCTATGCATTTCATCCACGATCTCGAACTTGATATGCATCGTTCGTTTCGGCAGCGCTCCGGGGAACTTGTCCGCCCACTCTATGGCCGTGACGCCCTTCCCGTCGAAATATTCCTCGAGCCCCAGATCGTCCAGCTCCAGCGGTTCGTGGAGGCGGTAAAAATCGAAATGGTAGAGGGGCATGCGCCCGCGATATTCGTTGAGCAAAGTGAAAGAAGGCGAGCGGACGTAGCCGTTCTCCGAAACGCCCAGCCCCTTAGCCAGCCCCTGCACGAACTGCGTCTTGCCGCTGCCCAGCTCGCCTTCGAGCGCCAGCACGTCGCCGGGTTTGAGATCTTGGGCGATCTTCACGGCGAGCTTTTTCGTTTCTTCAGGGGATGATGTTACCGTTCTTTTCATGGCAGTAATGTCTTCATCGCCTCCGGAAAGCACCTGATCACGTCCGAGGCCACGACCCCCCTGTCCCCGAACTGCGCTGCGGCTATGTCTCCGGCAAGGCCGTGGATATACACGCCCGCCGCCGAAGCGGTCGCCGCATCCATCCCCTGCGCGACAAATCCCGAGATCATGCCGGTCAGAGCGTCCCCCATGCCGGCCGTTGCCATTGCGGGATTTCCCGTGGGATTAATGTAGGCGGTCCCGTCGGGCGTCGCCACTATCGTGCGGTGACCTTTGAGGACGACGTGAGCGCTGTGCCCCGTCGCCAGCTTCAATGCGGCCGGGAGGCGCTCCTCCTCTTTTTTAGAGGCGCCCGTCAGCCGCTCCATCTCGCCGGGATGCGGCGTGAGTATCGTGGGCGATTGCCTGTGGTCCAGGACGGCCAAGTTTTCCGCTATGACATTCAGCCCGTCGGCGTCCATCACGACGGGCGCTTTCGCGCGCCTTACGAGTTCGATAACGAACGCCTTCGTCTCCTCGTGCGTGCCGATAGCAGGTCCTATGGCGACGACGGACTTGTCCTTTACGAAGTCGAGGACGAACGGGAGCCCGTCGGGATGGAAATGGCCGCGGTCCCTGTCGGGAACGGCCGCCGCCATTATCTCCGGATAGCGCGCGTCGAACTTCAAGAACGCCTTCTCCGGCAGAAGATACGTAACGAGGCCCGCTCCGGAACGGAGCGCGGCCATGCTCGTTAAGTATCCCGCTCCAAGTTTTCCTCCGCTGCCCGCGATGACGGCGACATGGCCGAAGTTTCCCTTGTGACTCCCCCGTTCCCGCTCGCCGAAATATTGCGAGAAGATGGACGGATCTATGAGATGGGTCTTGGTCTCGATGCGTAGGGCGGCCTCTTCGGGAATGCCTATGTCGGCGATCACAACTTCGCGCGAGTATTCCGACGACCTCCCCGTGAAGAGGCCGAGCTTGGGGAGCCCGAACGTTACGGTCCATCTGGCGCGGACGGCCCTTCCCATGGGGAGCCCAGTGTCGGAGGAGAGTCCCGACGGGATATCGGCCGCTATCACGGGGATATTTAGCGTATTGACGAAGTCTATTATATCGCTGAGCGGACTTTTGACATCCGAAGCGAGGCCGGTCCCCAGAAGCGCGTCCACGATGCAGGCGCATCTTGCAAGTGTGAGCGACCGGGGCCCGATATCGGACGGAGACGATATGGTGAAAAAGGTCCGGGTGAGCGGCGCCAGGCGCTCCCAGTTGGCTTTCGCGTCGGGCGAAAGGTCGTGCGCCTGCGCGGTCAAGAAGACAAAGACCTCGTGGCCTTTCTCGATGAGCACGCGCGCGGCGACGAGCCCGTCACCGCCGTTGTTGCCGCGGCCCGCAAGGACGGCAACGGGGCCGCGCGCCGGCGGGAATTTTTTCGAAACGAGATCGGCAAGCGCCGTCCCCGCCCTCTCCATCAATGTGAGCGAGGAGACGCCGAATTCCTCTACGGCCGCTTTATCGAGGCGGCGCATCTGTTCGGCGGTGACAAGTTTCATAAAATCAGACGCGGGAGTTCATCCCTCAATGATCACATTTGCGATGCCGTAATTCCCGTCGTGGGAGAGCATGACGTGGATGTTCTTTATCGCCATCTTTGCCGCTTCCTCTTTAACCTTTCCGGAGAGGTTGATGACCGGGCGGCGGTCCTTCTCGCCGACCTCTATCTCGCTGTAGTCGATGCGCTCTACGCCCTTCGGGAACAGCGCCTTGATGAAGGCCTCCTTTGCGGCGAACCTCGTGGCGAAGCGCTGGGCGGGGTTCTTCTTGTTGTTGCAGTAGCGTATCTCGTTGTCGGTGAAGATGCGGCGCAGGAAACGGTCCTGCCAGCGCACGACTATGCGCTCGATCCTTCTCACGTCGACTATGTCCACTCCTATCCCGAGTATCATATGAGCAGTTCCTTCATTTCTTTCACCGCAATATCAAGGCCCACGAATATCGCGCGGGCGACCACTGCGTGCCCGATGTTGAGCTCTTCGATCTCCGGCACGGCCTTAATGAGGGGCCCAGTGTTCTCATAGTGCAGCCCGTGGCCCGCCGCCACCTTCAGCCCCAGACCTTTCGCGAGGCGGGAGGCGCGCCGTATCTTTTCAAGTTCCTTGTCCCTGGTGAGCATGTTGGTGGCGCCCGCGTAGAGGCCGGTGTGGAGCTCGACCGCATGGGCCTTGAGCTCGGAGGCCGCCCTCACTTGGTCCTCAAAGGGATCTATGAACAAGCTGACCGCTATGCCGCCCTTCTTAAGCTTTTCCACCGTCGGTGATATGATCTGGTACTCGGATACGAGGTTGAGCCCGCGCTCCGTCGTTTGCTCCTCGCGCCTCTCCGGAACGAGCGTTGCGGTCGCGGGACGCGTGCGCAGTGCGACCTCCGTGATATCTTTGACCGCGGCCATTTCCATGTTCAAAGGGAGCGAAAGTTCGCTTCTTAAGATACGAAGGTCCCCGTCCTGTATGTGGCGGCGGTCCTCGCGAAGATGGACGGTGATCTGATCGGCGCCGCCCGCTTGGGCAAGGCGAGCCGCCGCGAGTATGTCAGGGTACGCGGTACCGCGCGCCTGCCGTATGGTCGCGACGTGGTCGATGTTGACACCGAGTCGGATCATCCGGATCTACCTCCCCTACCCCCTCCTTACAAAGGAGGGGAATTACCCCAAGTGAGTGGAGATCAGTCCCGCCAGCTGCGAGGCCATGTCGCGTATGCGGTCGGGGTTCTCGCCTTCTATCATGATGCGCGCGATGTTCTCGGTGCCGGAGTAGCGGATGACGAGACGCCCGTTCTTGCCAAGCTCCCGCTCGATCCGCGAGACCGCCTTGCTGATGTCCGGTATAACCGAAAAATCCCGTTTCTCCTTCACCTCAACGTTGATGAGCACCTGCGGGAACGGGTTCAATATTTCTTTGAGCTCGGAGAGCTTCTTGCCCTCCTGTATCATGATAGCCAGCATCTGGAGCGCGCCCAATATCCCGTCGCCGGTCGTGTTGTAGTCCAAGAAGATCATATGCCCGGACTGTTCGCCGCCCAAGTTGTACTGTCCCTCGCGCATGGCGGCGATGACGTAGCGGTCGCCCACGG
This sequence comes from Bdellovibrio sp., assembly GCA_020723205.1. Classification (GTDB taxonomy): domain Bacteria; phylum UBA10199; class UBA10199; order 2-02-FULL-44-16; family DYJF01; genus DYJF01. The sequence goes on along the minus strand of DYJF01000025.1, from coordinate 7,174 downwards.
AGGTGCGAACGACCTGTATCCCCCTCTTATGCATGACCTGATCCAGCGCCAGATTGCTCATCACCGTGGCGACCAGAGTGTTCCGCTCGAGGCGGCCGTTCTTGTTCCACCTGTCGGCGCAGATCGCCATCAGGACGTCGCCGTCGACTATCTGGCCCTTCTCGTCGCACATGATGACGCGGTCGGCGTCGCCGTCCAGCGCGATGCCGCAATCGGCGCCCGTTTGCCTCACCATCTCCTGAAGTTTTTCGGTGTGCAGTGAACCGCATTTGTCGTTGATGTTAACGCCGTCGGGAGAGGTCCCCATCTTGATCACCTTGGCGCCCAGCTCTTCGAAGACCGCGGGCCCTATGCGGTAGCCGGCGCCGTTGGCGCAGTCCAGCACCATCGTGAAGCCGTCCAGCAGATAACGCTGCGGAAAGCTGTCCTTCAGGAACTGTATGTACCGCCCGCCCGCGTCGTCTATGCGCAGCGCCTTGCCGACGCCGTTTCCCGTCGGACGCGGGATGTCGCCCATCCTGTTCAAGATGATGTCCTCCATCTTGAGCTCGTAATCGTCGGGGAGCTTGAACCCCTCGCGGTCGAAGAACTTGATGCCGTTGTCGTCGTAGCGGTTGTGCGATGCGGAGATGACCACACCGGCGTCCGCGCGCATGGAGCGCGTTATGAAGGCGATGCCGGGAGTGGGGATCGGTCCCACGAGGCAGACGTCGGCGCCCATGGAGCATATGCCTGAAGCCAGGGCCGTTTCCAGCATGTAGCCGGATATCCTCGTGTCCTTCCCTACAACGATACGGTTGCGATGATTGCCGTTCTTGAAGATGACGGCGATGGCGCGGCCCAGATTTAAGGCCATTTCAGGGTCCATAGGACTAAGATTCGCTTTGCCCCTGACGCCGTCCGTGCCGAATATTTTTCTCACTTCTGTACCCATTTGGATATCCCCCTCTACAAAAAATCCGCTGATAAATCAACTATTCTACGGAGGTGGACCCAGAAGTAGATCAATCATGGAGAGGTATCTCTTGGCCGCCGCCGCGTCGTGGACCCTGAAGATCGTGGCGCCGTTCCTGTAAGCCGTTGAAAGCGATGCCAGTGTGGCTTCAAGTCTTTCTTCAACTTTAAGCCCAAATAGCTTGCCGATAAACGATTTTCTGGACGGTCCTATCAAGATGGGCCTGCCTATGACCGACAATTTTGAGAGTTCTCTTATGATCCGGACGTTGTCCTCGGCCGTTTTTCCAAAGCCCATGCCCGG
>DYJF01000025.1:4894-5906 GCA_020723205.1 Bdellovibrio sp. | reverse complement strand
TGATGATATTATAAGGCGCCACGCCCGCATCTTCCGCCCTTCTTACGGCATCTGCAAGGAAGGCGCTGATCTCACCCATGAGATCGTCGTAACTCGGGTCCTGCTGCATGTCTTGGGGGGTCCCCTTCATGTGCATCAGGCACACTGGGACGTTGCGGGTTGCGGCAAGGCCGAGCATGTCGGGATCGAAACGCCCTGCGCTGATGTCGTTTATCATCGTGGCGCCGGCGTCTATGGCCCGGGAAGCGACATGCGACTTGGTGGTGTCGATGGATATGGGGATATCGCTGACGCGCCTTATGCCTTCGATGACGGGGACCACGCGGGATATTTCCAGATCGACCGGTACGGGAGCGGAGCCGGGGCGGCTAGATTCTCCGCCGACGTCAATGATGTCGGCGCCGTTGGACGCCATCTTCAGCGCATGCTCTACCGCGGCGCCCGGCTCAAGGAATGTTCCGCCGTCGGAGAAGGAGTCGGGGGTCACATTTAAAATACCCATAATCGTTGGGCGTTCGGGATTGATAGTGTGTATTCCGATGTTAAACATTTTTTAGTTTCTTAGTGTAGAAGTGTAGAAGTCGAAGACTCCTACACTCCGATACTCCTACACTCCTACACTTTTTATGCTTTTGACGGTTCCGTTTCGGGAATATGGTTCTCCTGCACGATCTCGGACGCCTCCTGTGTCTGCGTCCGCGGCGGTTTAAGATCCCGCTTCGGGGCCTCGAGTTTCTCGCCCCGCATGATGCGGTCTATCTGGTCGCCGTCGAGCGATTCGTATTCAAGCAGCGCCTCCGCCAGCCAGTGAAGCGACTTTAAGTTCTCCTGCAAAAGCTTTCTGGCGCGATCGTAGCCGGCAAGGACGATGCGCTTGACCTCCGTGTCTATCTCGCGGGCGGTATCTTCGCTGTAGTCCGCGTGCTGGGAGATCTCGCGACCCAGGAATATCTGTTCCTCCTTCTTGCCGAAGGCGAGCGGGCCCATCTTTTCGCTCATGCCCCATTCGCAG
>DYJF01000025.1:0-4884 GCA_020723205.1 Bdellovibrio sp. | reverse complement strand
GCTCGGTGGCCCGTTCGATATCGTTGCCGGCGCCCGTGGTCGGCTGATCGAAGACCAGCTCTTCCGCCACGCGTCCGCCCATGAGTATGGCGATCGAGTTTTCGCAAAAACGCCTGTTCTGCGTGTAGCGGTCGTCGGTCGGGAGCTGCTGCGTGACGCCCATCGCGGCCCCGCGCGGGATGATCGTCACCTTGTGGATGGGATCCGTTCCCGGGATGAGCTTCGCCACCATCGTATGGCCCGCTTCGTGGTATGCGGTGTTGCGGCGTTCGTCCTCGCTTATGATCATGCTCTTTCGCTCTGTCCCCATGAGGACCTTGTCCTTGGCCAGCTCGAAGTCCGCCATATCTATGATCGTCTTGCCGTAGCGGGCGGCCAGAAGCGCCGCCTCGTTCACGATGTTCTCAAGGTCCGCGCCGGAGAAACCGGGAGTGCCGCGCGCTATCGTTCCAAGGTTCACGTCAGATGCAAGGGGCTTGTTCTCCGAATGCACTTTGAGAATCGCCTCGCGTCCTTTTACGTCGGGCCGCGGCACGATCACGCGCCTGTCGAAGCGGCCGGGCCTTAGGAGCGCCGGATCGAGGACGTCCGGGCGGTTCGTTGCCGCCATAATGATGACGCCCTCGTTGGATTCGAAGCCGTCCATCTCCACAAGAAGCTGGTTCAAGGTCTGTTCGCGCTCGTCGTGGCCGCCGCCCAAACCGGCGCCGCGGTGCCTGCCGACGGCGTCGATCTCGTCGATGAAGATGATGCAGGGGGCGTTCTTCTTGCCCTGCTCGAAGAGGTCGCGGACGCGCGCCGCGCCCACGCCTACGAACATCTCGACAAAATCGGAGCCGGAGATGGAGAAGAAGGGAACGCCCGCTTCGCCTGCCACGGCCCTCGCCAGAAGCGTCTTGCCGGTACCGGGCGCGCCCATGAGAAGCACTCCCTTGGGGATGCGGCCGCCGAGCTTAGTGAATTTTTTGGGTTCGCGGAGGAATGCGATGATCTCCTGAAGCTCCTCTTTGGCCTCCTCGACGCCGGCGACGTCCTTGAACGTCACCTTCTTCTGGCTTTCCGTCAGAAGACGCGCCTTGCTGCGCCCAAAAGACATCGCCTTGCCGCCGCCCACCTGTATCTGGCGCATGGAGAAAAAGAAGAAGGCGAAGAGCAGAAGCATGGGGAGCCACGACAAAAGCATCTGCTGCCAGAACGGCGTCTCTTTTTTCTTTTTGTAGTCCACCTTGGCGTCGGTCTTGGCCAGATACTCAAATGCCTTCTCGCTGTTGAGCGGCCCTATCGTTTCAAAATTCTGTCCGTCGCGATAATCGCCCTTGAACTTGCCCGTGTATTCCTCTTCCTGGATCGTCACCTGTTCGACCTGATTTTGCTCCACGGCGGTCAGGAACTCGGAAAAACTTACCTGCTGCGGGGCCATCGTGGGCTGGCTCATAAAATGGAGGATGGAGAGAATGAGCAGGATGATCATGAGCCATAAAGCCACGGTTTTATGAGCTTGTTTTAAATTATTGGAATTTCGAGACTTTTTGATCGGCATTTTTTAACTCCGTATGTTGTCATTGCGGGGCCCCTAAAAGGGCAGAACGACGAGACTTATACTTGAATAATCCAGACAATTCAAGAATTTAAGCATTCAAGCGAGATGAGACCATGTGTGCGATGAAAGGCGATCCTGCCGGGCAGCATGTAGCGCGCACAGCCCCTTTTACCCATGGAAATAGATTCCATTCGCCGGATGTGGTCGGAGAGCAGATCGGCCCTGTCCCCCTTCAGACGCTCGTATGCCAGGATCAGCACGTTGCTCCTTATGGCCGCAGGCAGACGGATGTAGGGATCGCGGTTCCATGCGATCTTTCTTTTCCCTTCGCGCAGGAACTCGTCGGCAAATGCCCCGGTCACATCGTCCAGCGCCTTAACGCACTCGCGGATGACGCATGCCGTATCGGCCAGAGATTTGCGCACGGCGGGGTTGAGCGTTTCGAGCAACGGAAGGACATTGTGGCGGACATAGTTTCTCGAATACTTGGTCCTGTCGTTCGAAGAATCGTGCGCGAACCGGATATTGCGCGACTTCGCGTATCTTTCTATCTGGCTCCGGTGAAAACCAAGGAGAGGCCGGATGACGCGCGGCCTTCCATGGCCCGCCCATTCCATTCCCGCCATGCCGGCCAGGCCGCTGCCCCGCACAAGGTGCAGAAGGACCGTCTCCGCCTGATCGTCCTTCGTGTGGGCGATTGCGATGGACTGGGCGCCGGCCCGGCGCGCGACCTTTTTAAAGAAAGCGTAGCGGAATTTTCGCGCGGCATCCTGCAGGTTGCCCCTTTCCGGCGCCTTCCACTTCGCGACCTCGAACGGGAACCCCATCTTGAGCGCGGTTTTTCTCACCAGCTCCATGTCATTCACGGACGCGCGGCCGCGCAGTCCGTGGTTCACATGGGCGACGGTAATGGAGAGAGACCATCTCTTCGCGATGCGCGAGAAAAGGTCCAGAAGGACCATGGAATCGGCGCCGCCGGACACACCGACGACGACGGACTCCCCTTTTCTCACGATGCCTTGCGCCGCGAGAACCTTTTCAAGTGAAGAGTGCGAGATAATTTTTTGCATTGTCAGCGTAGTGCGCAGCCGAGGTTACAAGCCACGCCAGCTCCTCTTCGGTCAGCTTTCGTTTCACTTTGGCGGGGAAGCCGATGACGAGCGATCCGGACGGGATATTGGTCCCTTCCGTGACGAGCGCGCCGGCCCCGATTATCACGTCGTCTTCGACGGCGACGCCGTTCATTATTATGGCTCCCATGCCGACGAGAACGCGGTTGCCTATCGTGCAGCCGTGCACGATCGCGCGGTGGCCGATGGTCACGTCGTCGCCTATCGTCAGAGGCAGGTCGTGCGGTGTGTGAAGGACGCTCACGTCCTGCACGTTCGTTCTTTTTCCGATCCTCACCTTGTTGAAGTCGCCGCGCACGACCGCGTTGAACCAGACGCTGGACTCTGCGCCTATGTGCACGTCGCCGATGATGCTTGCCGAGGCGGCCACAAAGGCCTTCCTGTCGATCTTGGGGACCTTGTCGTTGAGGATCGTGATCATATGAGCACCCGTTGCTGTTTCTTCATCGTTGCAAGGCGCGTAGCCGCGAAGATGCCTACCATCGCGCCGGCGGCGTCTGCAAGGAGATCGAGAAGACTGAACTCCCTGCCGGGGACGAACAGCTGGTGGAACTCGTCGCTCGCCGCGTAGAGGAGCGCGGCAAGAAACGCCACGCGGAACAGGACCGGCCTTCCCTTGAGGGCGGTAGCGCGGAGCGCCCACACGAGGAGTCCGCCGAGTCCGAAGTACAATATCCAGTGCAGCGCCTTATCTCCGTACGGCACGGCGGGCAGTCCGCTCCACGTCCTTGAAGAGAGGAAAAAAATAAAGCCCGCGTACGCGATCGTTATGAGCCAGCGAGTGAATTTCATGTTGATCAATGGTTTTGCGTCTCGTGCCTGAATTACATCTTGTATTTTCCAAAATCCTCCGGAGAGAGGTTCTCCAGGATCTCCGTCCACTTCTGTTTTCTCGATTGCTCGTCGGTCCCCTCTTTCGTCAAGTCTATTTTGCGCGATTTTTCCATCACCTTGCGGGCCACGAAGATGGGAGATTTGACGCGCAACGCTATTGCGATCGCATCGGAGGGCCTTGCGTCCATCTCTATCTTCTTTCCGTTGAGGTCCATCTCCACGCGCGCGAAGAAGGTGTTGTCCGAAAGGTCGTGGACGACCACACGCTCCACCTTGATCCCCACGGAGTTTAAGATGTTCCTCAAGAGGTCGTGGGTCATGGGGCGTGTGAGCTTAATGTGCTCCAGCTCCGTTGCGATCGCCGATGCCTCGATAAGGCCTATCCATATGGGGAGTGCGCTCTTCTCCTCCATGTCCTTGAGGATTATTATCGGCATGCTCGTGAACGGGTCGATCGTCAGGCCCGTCACCTTCATCTGCACCAAATGATCGTTACTCATGGACCTCGCCTTCCATCGAGTTTGCGAACGCCCTCGTCAAACGGACGCGAAGTATAGACCCAACCATGGCGGGATTTCCAGCGAAATTTACTATGCGATTGTCCGGCAAACGTCCCATGAGGCAGCCGCTTTTCCTGCGATCGGAACCTGTGACCAGTATCTCGCCCGTTGCGCCGACAAGCGACTCGTTCTTTTCACGCGTGATCTTTCTCTGCAGCGACAGGACCTTCTCGAGGCGCGCCTCTTTGACGTCTTTCCGCACGTCGTCCGCGAACTCCCTTGCCGCCTTCGTTCCCGGGCGTGTCGAATATTTGAACGCGAAGATCGAGTCGTATCTTACCTCGCGAAGGAGGCCCACGGTATCTTCGAACTCGCCTTCGGTCTCGCCGCAGAAGCCGACGATGAAGTCCGACGTTATGGAGATGCCGCTCCTTCCGCGGCGGAGGCCCCTGACGATTTCGAGATAGCGTTCGCGGGTGTAGCCGCGCCGCATCCTCTTGAGCATCGTGTTGCTGCCCGATTGCGCCGGGAGATGGAGATGAGGACAGAGTTTCATGTTGGTCGCATATTCGTTCACGAGCTCGTCCGTGACGTCCTTGGGGTTGGGACTTGTGAAACGGATGCGCATTACGTCCGTCTCGTTGGAAAGGCGGCGTATCAGTGAGGCAAGCGTCTCGCCTTTCGATCCGTACGAGGTCACGTTCTGTCCCAGAAGGGTCGTCTCCTTGACGCCAGCGGCGGCGAGGCGCTCCACTTCGGAGACGATCTCGTCAGGATCGCGACAGACCTCGCGGCCCCGCACGGAGGGCACGATGCAATAGCTGCATGAACAGTTGCATCCCTTCGTGATGGTGACGAACGCATGGCCGGAGACGACCTT
>DYJF01000024.1:22317-23619 GCA_020723205.1 Bdellovibrio sp. | reverse complement strand
GGCAGGGAACATATCCCTGACCATGCTCACGTATGTGGTGAGGGCGCTGTGCCATTCGACGTAGAGCTTTGCGGGGTTGGAGCGGAGGATCATGTTGTTCGAGACATACAGAGTGCCCGGCTGGACCATTTCCTTAAGCTCCGCACCGGCTGACACGGCCATCCTTGCAGGTGTGAGATCGTCGCAACGCCTTCCGTTGTCTAGGAACTCCTCGAAGACGTGGCGCGCATCTTTGTCGAATGCGGTGCCTCCCGCGACGTTCAAGTAGGAGCGGGACTTTGCCAGATCCCCGTCGGCTATGCTGTCGGTGGCGCCGAAGACGAGAAAACTTTGAAAATCTTCCGCGACCTCGGGAAAGGTTTTGGCGTCTCCGCAGACGGTCTCGTAGACCGGAAGCAGCGCACTCTTGTAATGTTCAAGCGCTTGCAGCGTCATTTTTGACACGCTATCCAGGTACCGGGCATCAACGGTCGTACGGGCGGGACGGGGTGATATCCGATACGGGAGAGGAGATTCGTTCCCGAAACGCCGCCGACCCTTGCCGTTCGGACCGCGCCGCTTCCCGCCGCGGGGGCGGCGCCTGCAGGGGCCTCATTGGCAGGCAATAGTCCCGAAACGATGTGTCCGCTGGAAGGTGCGCTCGCCCGGCCTTCTTCAAATACGACCGGGATCGCAATCGTGGCGGTGCCGTCCTCATGCTCTGTGATGGTCCTGTCCCAGTTTGCAAGGACCGCGGCGATACGGTTCCAGAGGAAAGACGGCATCATTTGAAAGTCGCGCGATACCACGATGATCCGTTCCGAATCAGCGTCCCATTTAAACGTGAGCCCTATAGGGTGTGGGGCGTCCTCAAGAAGTGCCGCGTTCGTGACCATGAGGTCTATCGTCCGGCGAATGGCGCTGTGGTTCTGCGGCCGGATTTCGGGGCGCTCGCCCTCTATCGCGATATTTAGTCTTGGGGCCATGAAGGTCCTTCTTTCATATGCCCAGCCGATCCAGTGAAAAGGGTTCTTGAACATTGCATAGGTCTCAAGGAACGAACCCATCGTGCGCGCTGACGAATCGTCTCGTATCGAGCTGTTCGGAGTGGAGCTCATCAGGAACGCCTTGACCATATGGTGAAGGGTCTCGACGAAGGTGCTCTGCGCGAAGGCGATCTCCCTCTCCGCGGGATGAAAACGGTCCTGCAATTTGTTCCACAGATTGCCGATCGTAGATAACGACCTTCCTCCCATGAACTGCTTTTCAAGCTCCCTCCAGAACTCGAGAAGGATGTTCTCCGATAGGCCGGCGAGGCGCACA
>DYJF01000024.1:21329-22307 GCA_020723205.1 Bdellovibrio sp. | reverse complement strand
CCGTTGCGGGCGGGGGACGCTTCCCTTTCGAGCCGTTCAAGGCGGTCGATGTGCTCGAGATATATGTCGACGAAGCGGAACATGGCAAGTAGGCGTTCGAACGGGTCTGCCGACGCTTTTATCTCCGTGGCCGCGCGCCGCGCCTGACCCGCCGGCGAATTTTCGTGACAACCGTTTCCTCTCGTCAAAAAATTTCGAAAAACGCCGGAGGCCCGTTCCGGAGCCATGGCGAGGAGGTCCTGCGCGTTCATGCCGTTCGAACCAAGATGCCGCGAGAAATTATCGCCCACCGCGCCGTAAGTTTCGCGTTCGCCGCACGTCTCCTCGTAGATCGGCTTGAAATAGTCGCCGTAGCGGGTCATGGCCCTTTCAACCTGTGTTCCCATATGGTCCTTTCCAGTTGGTTTCCTATTGTCGGTGTCAGGCGAAAAAAGTTTCGCGCTTTTTACACCAGCGGCGGATGGCGTCAAGGCCTAATTCCAAGGGCATTTTTCGGTTGCCCAGGCCCGAATGTTTGACTAAGGTCTTAAGAGAAAACATCCGGCGGGGGTTCCACATGGTGGAGAAGACGAAAAAGATATGGCTGGACGGCAAGTTCGTCGATTGGGACGAGGCCAACGTTCACGTTCTCACCCATACCTTGCACTACGGGATGGGGGTCTTCGAGGGGATAAGGTGCTACAAGTGTGTCGACGGCACGTCCTCCATATTCCGTGTCCGCGAACACGTGAGAAGGATGTTGAACGGCCTTAAGATCCTCACCATGAAGTCGCCCTTCACCGAGGATGAGATAGTGAATGCGTGCGTCAAGGCGGTCGAGGTGAACGGGCTGAAAGAGTGCTATGTCCGCCCGCTCATGTTCTGCGGTGACGGTGCGATGGGTCTCTACGCCACGAACCCGACCCGCATCGCCATCATCGTCTGGCCGTGGGGGGCGTATCTCGGCGAAGGCGCGCTGGACAAGGGGATCCGCGCAAA
>DYJF01000024.1:16889-21318 GCA_020723205.1 Bdellovibrio sp. | reverse complement strand
GTCGTCGTTCATGAGGCACCATGTGAACATAGGGATGGTGCAGGGCAAGATCATCGGCCAGTACGTGAGCTCCATCCTCGCCAAAAGAGAAGTGATGAGCTCCGGCTACGATGAGGCGATAATGCTTGATGTTAACGGTTATGTTGCGGAGGCATCCGGCGAGAACATATTCGCTGTGAAGGACGGAGTCATTCGTACGCCGCCGCTCTCATCGCCTGTGCTCGCCGGCATCACAAGAGATTCCATCATCACGATGGCGAAGGACATGGGTTTCACTCTTCGTGAGGAAACATTCACGCGCGACTTCCTCTATCTTTGCGACGAGGTATTTTTCACGGGGACGGCAGCGGAGGTCACGCCTGTGAGGGAGATAGACGATCGCGAGATAAACGGCGGGAGCCCCGGTCCCATCACGAAAAAGTTGCAGAAATGCTACTTCGACACGGTGCGGGGCGGGAACACCAAGCATAAGGAATGGCTGACGAAGGTGAACGTTTAAAAAAGCGAGATTCATTCTCGACATGTGATTTTAAAAGAAGTATGATGCGTCCACACGAAAAGAAGGAGGAATGTCATGGCAAAAAAGAAAGCGAAAAAGAAGGCGAAGAAGGCGTTCGGGGGAATGACCATTTCCTTCAAGAGCTGCAAAGACCCCATTTGCAAGGTGTTCGGGATGGTGCCGCTGGCCCCCAGTAAGATGAACAAGAAGCTGTGGGGATACATCAAGAAGAAGAAACTTATCAGGAGATAGTTCGACGGCGGTTTTTCAAGGGATAAAAAATGCCGGACACTTTCGTGTCCGGCATTTTCATCTTGTGGAGGCGCCGGGAATCGCACCCGGGTCCGGAGATCAGACTACAAGGGCTTCTACATGCTTATTCCGCGGATTTGTTTTCGCCCGACGGGCCTCCCGCGGACGGGATCCCCGAAGGGCTATCCTTGATGGTTCTTGCCGTTCCGCGCCAAGGCGAACTTGGAACGGCAAAGCCCGCTAAATGATGTCTTCCGGCCCAGCAGGCGTCGACCGGTCGACATGCCGCTTATTTAAGCAGCAAGCGCCATTGGTTCGGCACTTAAGGTTTTGCCATCGGTTTTGCGACTCGATGACGGGTCGGCGTGCCGCCCCTGCTTCATGGTCCCCGTCGAGATCTGTTTCGCCCCCGACTTTCCATATTGTCAAAGATCCAGTCCGTTACCTTTTGTAATTGCGGACCGTCCTTGCAAGCTCGCGTTTTGTTTCTCTTTTCTTGATCGTCTCGCGTTTGTCGAACGCCTTCTTTCCCTTGCAAAGCCCCAGTTCCACCTTTGCGCGGCCACCCTTAAAATAAAGCTTGAGCGGAATCAAGGTAAATCCCTTCTCATTGAGCTTGCCGGTCAGACGCCGTATCTGCATCTTGTGCAGGAGGAGCTTCCTCGTCCTCTTCGGTTCGTGGTTCATGTAGGACGCTTGCTGGCACGGTGCAATGTGGCAGTTCAAGAGGAACAGTTCGTCGTTCTTGACCGTCGCATAGGAATCAGACAGCGAAGCGCCCCCGTCGCGCAAGCTCTTGACCTCGCTTCCCGTGAGGACCATCCCCGCCTCGATCTTTTCCTCGACGAAATATTGGAACGAGGCCTTCTTGTTCTGTGCGACGACTTTGATGCCGGCGTTCATGCGTTGTTTTGGGAGAAGATACCTCCGCTGATGATGAGCTTAAAGGCGTGGTCGACGCTTATGTCAAGCGGAACGATGTCTTTCTTCGGAAAAACGACGTAAAATCCCGAAGTGGGGTTGGGCGTGGTCGGTATGAACACGTTCACCCACGGTCCTTCGCCGGCGCGGGCCAGAAATGCGGGCGGCTCCCCCGTGATAAATCCGATCATATAGGTTCCCGCGCGCGGCCACTGAACGAGGGCGACGCCTTTGAATTTCTTCTTATCCTGTGTGAGGATCTCGGACAGGAACTGTTTTACGATATTATATACCCCGCGGCCTATCGGTATCTTTGAGATGATGAGGTCGCCCAGCTTCAGAAGCTTTTTCCCGAAATACAGGCGCGTGATAACGCCGACAAGCAAAGTTATGGCGATCGTCACCGCGATCCCGACGCCGGGAATGGTCTTCTCAAGGAATATCTCGGGTTTGAGGCCCGACGGGATGAGCGACAGGATGAACGAATCCGCCCAAAGCGCTATCGCCTTAAGTACCCAGATGGTTACGATGATCGGGACAAGAACAAGGGCCCCGGCGATGAAATATTTTTTGAATATCGCGAGCAGTGTTTCCCAGATCTTTTTCATGGAGGATCAGATCGCCTTGAGGATGTGACCGCCCACAACGACCTTCTTGACGTGATGCGGTTCGGTTAATGCGACAAGTTTCGCATAGCAGTCCTCGTCGCTTTCGAACTGTGGTGCGTGCACGAGAATGTAATCGGCCTTTTTGCCCTCTTCGAGCGTGCCTGTAAGATGATCGAGCCCCAAACAGCGCGCTCCGCCGACCGTGGCTATCTGTATTATCTCCCTTGCGGTGGGAAGCGGAGTGGCCCCGGAAGCCGTTGCCGTCCGCATCTCGTCCCACAAGCTGAAGCCCTTTCTCGTCCCCCACGAATCCGTGCCGAGGCCCACGGGGATTCCGAACTCGCGCAGCTTTCCGAACGGAAAATTGCCGTGCTTCATCGCCTCGTTCGTAGTGGGGCAGTAGACTATGCGCGTCAGCTGCCGTCTCAAGATGGGCAGGTCGTTCGCGGCGAGGTGCAAGCCGCCTATGATCGTCGACGGCGCTTCAAGGAAGCCGATATCGGAAAGATACTGAACAGGTGTCTTGTGCTGCGCCGGCGGCAGCTCCTGCCATCCCAAAGTCGGGAAGAGTTCCGTGGCGATCGGGCCCTGCGAGTCGAAGAAGAACTCCATTTCTGCGAACGATTCGGCGGCGTGTATCTGTAGCTGGATGCCGGATTCGCGCGCGTGCTGGCTGATGATCTTCAAAAGATTTCGCGAGAGGAGATACGGCGCGTAAGGGCCCAGGCCCACACGGATGCGGTCGTGGCTCGCATCGGTATATTTTTCCACAAGGGCCAAGGCGACCTCGAAGCGCGCCTGCGCCGCCTCCGAGCGCCCCGCGAGGATCTCCGGGAAGACCACCGCGCGCAGTCCGCCTTCTTTGAGCAGGTGGAAACTTCCCTCGAAATGGGTCATGTCGCCGACGCACGTCGTCCCCGTTTCGATCAGGCGGTCTATCCCTTTTTGTATGCCGGCGATGACCTTCTTGGGATCGGCGTCATGCTTGTACTCTATGGAGGAGATTATATGTTCTATGAAATCCTGCGACGGCAGAGCGATGTCCAGCTCGACCAGCGTCTGGTCTTGAAAATCCACGAGGTCCAGATGACAGTGCGCGTCGATGAGGCCCGGCATGAGTATCTCGTTCGGGTACTCTTTCATTTCCACGTCGGGATAGCGCATTTTGAGCTCGCCCGCGGTTCCGAAGGCGAGTATCTTGCCGAGCTCGACCGCTATGGCGCCGTTCTCGACGACAGGGCCCCCGTTGGTCATGGGCAGGGCATAAGCGGCTGTTATGATCTCCATAGGACCGCGAATTTACAGGAACACGGGGCGAAAAGCAACCGATCACTTGAGAAGGCGGTTGTCTATCAGGCGGGTGGGGCCGACGAACGCCGCTATGGCGACGAGCGCCGGCAGACGGAAGGTATCCATATCTTCCAAAGTGTCAGGGTCGCAGAGCTTTATATAATCTATATGGACCTTCTTTGCCGCGAAGAGGGTGTCGCGCACGGCGGAGAGTATCTCTTTTGAGTCCCTTGTCCCTTTGCGCACCATGACCTCGGCCTTTGCCAAAGATTGTGACAGCGAAAGGGCGGCCCTGCGGTCATCGGCGGAGAGATATTTGTTGCGCGAGCTCATGGCCAGCCCGTCCTTCTCCCTGACTGTCGGCATGCCCACGATCTCGATCGGCAGGTTCAAATCCTTCACCATCCTTTTTATGACGACGAGCTGCTGAAAGTCCTTTTCGCCGAAGATCGCGACGTGGGGCATCACAATATTGAAGAGCTTCAGGACGACGGTCGCGACACCCCTGAAATGGCCGGGCCGGCTCAAACCGCACAAATGCTTCGTTGTCTCTTCGACCGAGACGTAGGTCTGGTACCCGGCCGGGTATACGGCGTCGTCGCCGGGCAGAAAGACGGCGTTACATCTTAGATCCCTCGCTTTCTTCAGGTCGCTATCCGTGTTGCGCGGATACCTTGAAAGATGCTCTCCGGGGCTGAACTGCGCTGGGTTGACGTAGATAGAGCAGGCGAGAGCGTCGGCACGGTGCTTGCCCTCGCGCATCAGGGAGAGATGCCCCTCGTGGAGCGTGCCCATTGTCGGTACGAAAGCGATGGTTCTTCCCGCTTTGCGTTCCGCTGCGGACCATGACTGCATCTCA
>DYJF01000024.1:0-16879 GCA_020723205.1 Bdellovibrio sp. | reverse complement strand
TGCCGTCTTGAATATTTCCATCGGTCATTTTCTGTGGAAGGAATGGGCGTCGGTCGGGAACTTCCCCTCTTTCACCTCATTTATGTAGTCCTTGATCGCCTTTGTGACGAGCGAATGGCCGTCCATGTAGGTCTTCAAAAAGGTCGGTTTGAACTCCGGGTTCAGTCCCATGAGGTCGTAGATGACAAGGACCTGACCGCTGCAGTGCGGTCCGGAACCGATCCCTATCGTGGGTATCTTCACGGCTCCGGTTATCTCCTTTGCCGTCTCCGCTGCGACACCTTCGAGGACTATCGAGAAAGCGCCGGCATCCTCCATCGCCTTCGCCTCGGTTATGATCTCTTCCGCTTCGGACGCGGTCCTGCCGTGTATCCTGTAGCCGCCCATCTTGTGTATGGTCTGTGGTTTAAGGCCCAGATGGGCCATGACGGGGATACCCGTCCTCGCGATGGCCCGGACCGTTTCCACCGTCTCCATGCCCCCTTCGAGCTTCACCGCCTCGCACATGCCCTCTTTGAGGGCGCGGCCCGAGGCCAAGAGCGCCTGCGACACCGATGCCTGATAGCTCATGAAGGGAAGGTCGGCGACGACCAACGCGCTCCTCACGGCGCGCGTCACGCAGCGCGTGTGATATATGACGTCCCCGAGCTCCACCGGTATCGTGTTCTCGTGTCCCTGCACTACCTGGCCGAGCGAGTCGCCGACGAGCACCATGTCAACGCCCGCCTCGTCTGCGATCCGCCCGAAGGTAGCGTCATAGGCGGTCAGCATGGTGAGCTTCTCGCCCTTTTGCGATCTTGCGACCAGTTGTGGGACAGTGAGCTTTTTCATCTTGCAATGAGATGGACCGTGCCGCCGCGATGACCGAGTATCTGTTTTTTGAGATTGGAGTAGTCGTCGGGATTTTCCAAGTAGTCTGTCCCTGTCGTGTCTACCACCAAAAGCGGCGTGTCCTTGTAGTTCAGGAAGAACTTGTTGTAGGCCTCCGTGAGGGAATCGAGGTAGTCCTGATTTATGGAGCGCTCGTATTCCACCCCGCGTTTTTTGATCCGCTGCAGGAGGACCTTGGAATCGGCCCTTAGATAGATGACGAGATCGGGTTTGGGCAGGCGGGCGTGCAAAAGGTTGAAGATCGTCTCGTAGAGGGCCTTTTCGTCGTCCGAAAGGTTGATGTCGGCGAAGATCGCGTCCTTCGCGAACGTGTAGTCGCAGATGACGAGGGGACTAAAAAGATCGTGCTGCTTCAGTTCCGCCTGCTGCTGATAGCGCTGCAGGAGAAAATAGAGCTGCGTCTTGAAGGCGTTTCTCTTGCGGTCCTTGTAGAACTCGGAGAGGAACGGATTCTTCTCGACGGGTTCCATGACGACGCTGCCGCCCAGATCCTCCGCGAGCATCTTGACCAGGGTCGTCTTTCCGGACCCGATCGGTCCGTCCACCGCGATGTATTTGAAGTTCTTCTGCATCGGAACCTCTTTAGGCAAGATGCAAGTGGTTTGCAAGGGTGATATATTCGGTTATCAAAAGGGTCTCCGGACGGCGCATGGGATCGATCCGGCAGGCCTCAAGGGCCTTGTCCATGATTTCTGCCGGGATTCCCAATCCTTTGGAGTTGTGGAGGGCGTTCTTCAGGGTCTTTCTCCTCTGTCCGAAGGCCGCCTTGACTATTTTCTCGAACAGCCGTTCATCTTCGATCTTGGGAAGGTGCGGCGCGTCGAAATCGAGCCGGACGATAGATGAGAGGACCTCCGGCGGCGGAATGAAGTTGGTCGGCCTGATATCGAACAATTTCCGGCAATCCGCCTTCGTCTGCGAGAGGATCGCCAGTATTCCGTAATCCTTGGTGTTGGGCCTGGCTGTGATCCGCCTTGCGACCTCCTGCTGCACGGTCAATACGGCGCACTGGAAGAGCGCGCGGTTCTCGAGCAGTAAAAAAAGTATCGGGGTCGAGATATTGTAGGGGATATTGCCAATGACCTTTAAGGGAAACTTTGCGGAACTTAGGTCCCTCTTGAAGTCCAGATGCAATATGTCCTTCGTGATGAGATGCAGATTTCTTATATGTCCGAACTCCTTTTCGATGACGGCCCCGAGCGATCTGTCCTTTTCCACGGCGAAGACGTTGTGCGCCCTTAAGGAGAGCATCGCGGTCATCACGCCGAGGCCCGCGCCGATCTCCAGGATGTCATCCATGTGTCTCACGCCAAGGGCGTTGACGATCTTTTCCAGAGTCGGTATGGCGTTCAGGAAGTGCTGTCCCAGCTGCTTCTTCGGCCGGATGTGGTGCTTCTTGAGGATCGATTCGATCGAAGGGATGTTCATATTATAAGCCGATCTCTTCGTTGGCCGTTGCGTTGAGCGCCATGTCGGACCTTTTTCCCTGCCTTAAGTATCTCTCGCCCACGTATGCTATCATCGCGGCGTTGTCAGTGCACAGATGAAAAGAGGGGATGAGACATTCTAGGCCCGAATCACTGCATCTCTCTTCGAGCCGCTTTCTAAGGTGTCTGTTAGCGGCGACACCGCCCGCCAGCACCACCGCCTTGGCCGCCGTTTCTTTGGCCGCCGTAACGGCCCGGTCGGTCAAGAACTTAACGACCGCCTCCTGAAAGCTCGCGACGAGGTCCGCCACGTACTGCGCGTTCACCCGGCCTTTTGACGCGGCGTCTCGGTGGTTCAGGAGGACGGCAGTCTTGATGCCGCTGAAACTGAAATCAAGATGGGGATTGCCGGATCCGAACTTGGCGCTGTGCTCGAACTTGGGGGTCGTGAAGCGGAAGGCGTTCGGATCTCCCTTCTCCGAGAGCCGGTCTATGACCGGTCCGCCCGGGTATCCAAGACCCAAAAGCTTGGCTACCTTGTCGAAGGCCTCGCCGGCCGCGTCGTCGCGCGTGGCCCCAAGCAGCTTGTAATCGCCGAAATCTCTTACGAGATATAAGCTCGTGTGGCCGCCCGAAACGAGAAGGGCCACGTGCGGATATGGAACGTCATTTCGTTCCAACCGGACGGCATTCAGGTGCCCTTCAAGATGGTTGATGCCGACGATCGGTTTTCCGGTCGCGAAGGCCATTCCCTTCGCGAACTGGATGCCCACGAGGAGAGAGCCGAGAAGCCCGGGCGCCGTAGTTACGGCTATGCCTTCGATGTCCGCCATTCCTATTCCGGCCTCGGATACGGCTGCGCGCGCAAGCGGGATGATGCTTTCCATGTGCCTGCGGGATGCGAGCTCCGGAACAACGCCGCCGTATCTTGCGTGGACCTCGTCCTGTGAGGCAACAAGGTTCGAGAGCAAGCGCCCGTCCGATACGACAGCCGCTGCGGTCTCGTCACACGATGATTCGATCCCGAGTACGAGCATATGTTTAAAATTCTATGTAGCGCTGGTCCTTTTGCTGCCCGCTGGCGGGCTGTGCCGGTTGACCGCCCGGCTTGGCAGGCGCCGTGCTCTCCTGGTATTTGCTGCGCTGCTGTTCGATCGTCTGGCCTGGATACGAGCCGGCGGAGCTCCCTGCCGGATGCGCCTGCGGTGCCTGTCCCGCGGCTGAAGGCGAAGACGCCTGCGCCTTCTGCGTCAGGCGTCCGAGCTTTGTGTTCGCCTGGCCCGCCTCCGGAGAATTGGGATATTCCTTTATCACCTTGTCGTAGAACGGTTTTGATTCCTCGACGAGGCCCAGCTCGACGAACGAGTTGCCCTGCTTGAGTATCGCCGCGGCGACCTTCTCGTGCCGAGGATAGCTCTGGATATAGAATTGATATTCCTTGATGGCCCGCTTGTAGTCCTTCATCGAATAGAAACATTCGCCAATCCAGTACTGTGCCGTGGGGGCGAAAGTGCTCTTGGGATATTTCTTGAGGAACGTCTGAAAGTCTGCCGCGGCGTTGAGATACTCGCCTCGCTCCGCCTTATCCAGCCCGCTCTGGTAAATTTTCCCCTCATCGGCGGCGGCCGGATTCACCTTTCCTATGGCGTTGTTGATCTGTGTTGAGAATATCTGCATCCGGTCCTCGATCGCCTGTATGCGATGCTCAAGGTCGTTGAGCATGCGTTGCAGGTCCTTGCGCTGCGACTCCAGAAGGTGGGTGTTTGTCTCCACCGCGCCCTTGAGACCCGCAAATTCCTGTTCGACCGTCTCGGAGCGGGAGATCGCCTTCGCGATATCGGCGTTGTTAGTAAGATAAGTTTGTTGAATGGACGAGACGCGCCCCTCCAGTTCAGATATGCGTTCATCGGCGGTCTTGGCAGACGCCTGTGCCGCAACGAACAGGGTGAAAAGTACAACGATCAGGATACGGTGCATATAACCTCCGTCTTATAAACGAAGACCACAGTGCGAACCCAACCACCGGGGGTCACACTGTGGTCTGTTGTCGTCAAAACTACGCGGTTCTTACTTCGCTACGAATTCCGCGCGGCGGTTCTGCCACCAGCAGCTTTCGTCGTGCTGCGTGCAGAGGGGGCGCTCCTTGCCGTAGCTGATCGTGCTCATGCGGTCAGCGGCGACGCCAAGATTCTTCATATAGCCCTTGGCGGAGCTGGCGCGGCGGTCTCCCAGAGCGATGTTATACTCTGTGGAACCACGCTCGTCGCAATGCCCCTCGATCGTGACCTTTGTGTCTTTCTTGTCCTGCAGCCATGAGGCGTTGGACTTGAGGACCGGCTCATATTCCGACTTGATGTTCGATCTGTCGAAATCGAAATGGATCCTCTGGAGCCCCTTCGTGTCCTTCTTCGCCGTCGTCGCCTTTTTCTGCGCGCATCCTAACGACAGGAACGCGCCGGCAACGGCCACCGACACAACCAAAACCAACAGTCTCTTCATATTACCCCCTTAAAAAAGTTGTTGTTTTCACTTAAAAAATCCAAATCGGAAGGTAAGGTAAGGTCCGAAAAATGTCAAGGGCGATTTGGGCTGCTTGCCATCTCCTTTTGCCTTGTGTATTGTCGCCGGCATGATCTTCAGAGCAGTAATTGTGGATAAGTCCATTTTAGCCGTTAATATGTATAAGCTTTTGCTTCGGCCCGTGGTCACGACCTTTCTTGTGGCCAAGAGGTACGAGGAGGCGAGGCCTTGGTTCTTCAGACGGGACAGGATAGACCTCGCTATTTTCAATTCCAACACCTTCGGCAGGAAATTCGACGAATACTATGAGAGATTCATGAAGGATGAGCCGCTCGCGAAGGTGCCTAAGATCTTTTTGTGCCGGGAAAAAGAGGACGAGTGGCAGAAGCGGCTGAACTCGCTTTCAAGATCGGTCGTTATTATGCGGCCGTTCAAACCGAACGACTTTCTGGCGCTGGTCAGGCGCATTTCGGAGAAGTCGAGATGAAAAGGCCGAAGATCCCAAACAGACGCCTCTTCACGCGGCGGGATTTCAGGACGGATGTCGTGTTCGAGGACGAGTACGGCGACGGACTTTTCTGTGTCGAGTCGCTGGATATCAGCATGGGCGGGATTTTTCTGGCGTCGAACATTCCAGTGAAGATCGGCACGCTTTTGTTCCTTTCCGTTTTGCTGCCGCCCCACAAGAGGCCGGTGCGCTTCACCGGCGAGGTCGTCCGGATCACCAAACCCGGATCGCAGCTGATTCAGGGAATGGGTATCAGGTTCGTGGGGTTGTCCGAAACGGCGCAGAAACGGCTGGAAGAATTCCTCTCATCTACTTGACGTCGTATCTTTCCTCTATATTGAACGCCTCGACCCACGGGAATCGGTCGCCTTTGACAGGCGTCCAGAAAGGTCTGCCTGCCGTGCGCCATGCGTCGACGGCGAGCCCTTCCTCGAACGGACGGCCCTTTGCCGTGACCACGAGCGCGTTGTTCTCGCGAAACGTGTCCTCCCATGCCGTGCCCCATCGGATATCGAAGAATTTCCAGTCCCGCTTCAACAGTGGGTCGCGCAGCCAAGCGACGTAGTGGTAACAGAATCCTCTCTCCTTTGTGCCCAAGTTGATGAGGAAATTGTTGAAGAGGGCCGAACCACCGCTCTTCCATTTCTGCGAGAGGGTATACAGCGTTTCGACGACGCTCTTTGCGATGTCATCCGCCTCGTTCGCGGCCAAGGCGGACGTCCCGGTCCCATGCATGGCAAGAAGCGAGCCCTTGAGGTCTGCCACCTGCTCCCAGAAGCCGATCTTTGTGAGGAGCTTTTCATGCTCCTTGGCGGCCCTTCGTTCGCTGGACGTGAGCCGAACCTTGCGGTCGCGACCGTGATCCTTGAGCCGTATCAGGGAGACGGTCTTTGAGAGATCGTCGAGCTTTGCCATATAACGAGAGAGAATGTCTTCCGCGGCGGTCGCCTTCTCTTCCTCTGAAACCCGACATTCGGGAAGGCGGTAGGCGAATGCCTCCGCTGCGGCGAGGACAAGAATGAGGCATGCGGCCAGTGTTCTAACGGCCCCTTTTATCGCGTTCATGGAGTTTACGCTCGAGTGACTCGATCTTCGTGCGCAGTTGCTTAATTTCCGCCTGCACGGAAGGGATCTGCTGGATGTTCTCATAGGCAGGGCGGACCTTGTCGTCTATGAAGCTTCTCACGTTCTGTATCTCGCGCGCCCCCGTTTCGATGGTCTTTGCAACGACCTCCTTCAATGTCTCGCCGCCGCTCTGTATTATCTGCGTGAATGTGTTGAGGGGCAGGACGTGCGTCTTGCGCTTCTGTTCTTCGAAGATTATCTGGGCGAGCGTGACTGCGGTCAGGTCCTCTTTTGTCTCGTTATCGATGACCTGCACCTCTTCGCCCTGCTTTATCATTTCGCTTATGTCCTCCAGCGTCACATAGCAGGAGTCGGAGGTGTCGTAGAGCTTGCGGTTCTGATAACGCTTGATGATCTTGGATGTTCTCTGCGTCATTTTCTTTTCCTCTTGGCTGTTTTTTTCTTTTTCGGCGGCGTTTCACGCCTGACCTCGCGCATCTCCTTCTCCATCGTCTCGCACAGGGGTTTCGTAACGCGCTCCATCATCTCCTTGAAGGGCGCTCCCTTTATCATGCTGGTGCCAAGTTCACCGGCGACGTTGATCGCCTTTGAGAAAAACTGCACGAGATGCGGCTGCGGTCTCTCTTTGCTCGATTCTTCCACATAGGCCTTGCAGAATTTGAGGACCCCCTCCGCCGCTTTCAAGAGCTCGTGGCCGGCGACGAATATGTGGGCCTTCGTCTCTGTAAGATCGGGCATCTCCCTATCCCTTTGGTGACTCCGGTGGTGATGAGACATGGTGTTTTTTCCTCCTGAAGACGCCGAGCGAAGAGCCCTCTCGCGCCCCTATGATGATGGCGAATATCATGACGGTGAGGAGCAGATCCCTCCATGTAAAATTGCTCAAGAACTCCTGTATCGTAGGCATGGCCGGCCTATATTATAATGCGTCATAAATGTCCAGCTTTATCGATGAGCAATTAAGATAATATCTAATGATTACAATATATTATAAATGTTACAATAATGATGCAAGCGCCTAGTGCGTCATGCTGAAGCGATTGACGGGCGTCTTGTCGCCGTCCTTGAAGTGGAGGTATATCAAAATGACGTTGACGTGCGCGATCACGGAAAGGAGAAAGAGCGTGATGACCAGAACGGCGCTGCTTTCTGTCAGGACGAAGAGCCACATCATGACGGCAAGTATGTAGCCGGTAGGGATTATCGCCTTCAGGAACTGCAGGCCGATCCCGTAGGTGCCGGGCGTGCTCTCGGGATACCAGCGCCAGAACGTGCAGAAGCGCAGGAACGCGTATTCAAGGAGTATCGCATAGAAGAGCAACTTCTGCGCGAACGTGAGCGAGCCGCCCGACATTCGCCAGATGATAAGTGCGATGGCCGCGACGCCTATGAGCTCCATCAGGCGGACCATGGGGCTGTAACGATTGAAAAAAAAGCGCAGCATGACGTTTAATATCCCGTGATTTTTCCCATTCTCTCTATACGTTCGCGTTGAAGGTCCATTGCCCTTTGCACAATATCAACGTGATCGCTTTTGTCCATTTTTAAAAGCCGATCGAGATACATCTCCAGCGCCTTCATCTGTATGTCCCTTCTATGAAGTTCCTCCTTGGCAAGTGACAAGAGCCGTCCGGTGGCCCGCGCCGTCTGTCCCCTTAAGACGCGCTGCTCGAGCAACGCCAAAAGCCGCCAGTCGCTTGGTTCGGGTGCGATCTTTTCGAACGGATCGACTCCGTCGTAATTTTCCTTCGGTACGGTTATTCCGAACCACTTGAGGAGCAGGGGATAGATGTCGGAGCTTCGCGCGACGCCGAACCTTCCCTTGGGGACGGTCGGGCCGGAGATGAGGAGAGGCACGCGCATGTCGTCGAATATTATCGAGCCGTGCGTCGCTGCCTTGGCCTTCTTAAATCCCCATTGCGGTTTTGGTATCACGAAGATGTCGCCCGCGCGCCCGTCGCGGAATATCTGCGAGAGCTGCACCACGGCGTCGGGATAACCCTCGTTCGCCGTCGCTCTCTTCCATTCAAGAGAATTGTGCGGCTCTCCGTCGGTCAGATGCGAGAGGTTCTTCTTTCCCGCGTAATTTAAGGGATCGGGCCTTCCCTTTGTCACTTGGTAGCTGCACCAGTCGGCGAAGTTAAGCTCGAAACACTCGATCGCGGAATCTGCGCCGTCCGAGCCGAAGATGCGCACCTTCCGCTCGCCGTCCCGCGTGACGACGAGCATTGTGGGCTCAAGATCCAGGAACGTTTTTATGAGATCAACCTCGCCGCCGCCATTTTTCGGGTGGTGACGGAAGACGTCCGCATTCCGGACCGGTTCCCATCCACCGTCGTGTTTCACATAGATATGCGTCGAGCTGATGCCCCTGTCGGCCGCATAGAGGGTATAGTTCTTTATTCGGGGGTTGCCCGGTTTTATGAAAACGCCGGCGTCGATGAGCGGCTTATCGAGTTTGAAGAGCCGTCCGGTATCATGCATGCCGTGATCGGCGGAGACTATGAGATAGGTTCTGTCGGCAATGTCGCGCTCTTTAAGAAGCTCAAGAAATTCCTTGAGAAAGATGTCGAATTGAACGACCGCATCTTCCGCCTCTTTACTCCCTATCCCGAACTCATGTTCCTGAAAATCGACGGAGTAGAGCCCCACTAGCGTATAGCGCGGGATACCCTTTCGCTCGAAAGTTTTGAAGAGCCGTTTGTATGCGAGGTAATCTATCTTCTCTCCGCTGTCGGTCACGAACGCGGACCAGAGCGCGTGCATCGGCACCTTTTTGGGGAAGTAATCGGAGGCGCCGCGCCTGAAGGCGGAATAAAGCGCGTATGTGGGATGTCCCTCGAGCAGCTCATAGATGGTGGTCGGCGGCTGGATCTCCGCGACCTCCGGATTCAAGAGGGCGCGAAGATTTATCATGTCTTCGTTGATCTTCAAGTAACCGCCGGTCGTTAAGTAACCGATCACCTTCTTTTCCCGCCGGTCGAAGCGTTCGAGATGGGGGATGCCGGAGTTCCCCGGCAGCAGTCCTGTCACGTAGCTCTGGTAGATCGTGGGAGACGTGGATGGAAAATGCGACATTGCGTCTTCGAAGACGGCGCCGTTGTCTACAAAATGCGTCTTCACGGTCGGGAGCTTGCCTTCCTCAAGAAGCTTGTTGAAGATGCCGCGGTTCATGCCATCAAGGACGAAATGGACGACGTAGACGTCGTTGATGGGCGCGGCACCGGACGACAAAGAACACGTGAAGAGCGCGGCGGCGGAGAATAATAGTGCGGCGAGCCGTTTCATGACCGCACTAGGTAACACCGCAGGAATTGCGTGTCAAATCGGCGAAATGAGTTGGCCGTCCGCCTCTTTTCGCTCATAATATTTGCCAAGCGTTTTGCAAAAATGTAGAATGCGCCCCGTGAAACTTCAATTCCTCGGCGCAACGGGTACGGTTACCGGCTCAAAGTTCCATCTGTCCAATCAGACCAATTCATGGCTCGTCGAATGCGGCCTCTTTCAGGGCCTCAAAGAGTTGCGCGAGAGGAACTGGCAGATACTGCCGATAGATGAAAAGGCGCTTAACGGCATCATACTGACGCACGCGCACATCGACCATTCCGGCTATCTTCCGGTGCTCACGAACCGCGGCTACGACAGGCCGATCTACGCGTCTGAATCCACGGTCGAGCTTTGCAAGATCCTCCTCCCCGATTCCGGTTACCTGCAGGAAGAAGACTCGCGCTTCGCCGCGAAGAAGGGGTTCTCGAAACACAGTCCGCCGCTGCCGCTTTACACCTACGCGGATGCGATAAACTCGCTTCAATACTTGAAGGCGCTGCCGGACAAAGAGTGGTTCGATCTGGCCGATAACGTCAGGATGATGCTCCGCCCCGCCGGCCACATACTCGGCGCGCGGTTCATAAACGTGTCAGTCGACGAAAAAAAGCGTCACTTCAACGTGCTGTTCGCGGGCGACATAGGCGGATATGACGCGCTTATCGCGGTCGATCCCGGGCAGGTCAAGTCCGTGACATATCTTGTGCTGGAGGCGACGTACGGCGACCGGCTCCATCAGGAGGAGGATATTCTCGACCGCTTTGAGGGAATAATCAACAAGACGATCGATCGCGGCGGAAAGGTCATCATACCCGCGTTCGCGGTGGGACGAACACAGGAGGTCCTCTACATCTTAAGAAAGCTGGAAAAACAGGGGCGCCTCCCCAATATACCCATTTATCTCAACAGTCCGCTTGCCATAGACGCAACCGGCATCTACGTAAAGTTCATGCACGAGCACAATTTCTTCAAGAACGGGCTGGCGCCTACGGAGGCGTTCCATCCCGCGCGATTGAAACAGGTGCAGGATTCGGAGGATTCGAAGCACTTGAACGATCTTTCGGAGCCGGCCATAATCATCTCCTCCTCCGGCATGATGACCGGCGGGCGCATACTCCACCACTTGAAGGCGTATCTTCCCGATCCAAGGTCCACGCTTGTTATAACCGGATTTCAGGCGGCGGGCACGCGCGGACGTTCCATCCTCGACGGAGCCAGGGCCATCAAGATCCACGGTGTTCCGGTGGCCGTTAAAGCGGAAGTGGAGTTCGTGGAATCGCTCTCCGCTCACGGAGACTGGCGGGACATCATACGCTGGCTGAAAGGTTTCGAGTCGCCCCCCAAGATGACGTTCTTGGTTCACGCCGAACCCGATTCGGCAGCGGCGATGAAACAGCATATCGAGGAAGAGCTGAAATGGAACGTCTCAATCCCGAAATACCTCGAGAAGGCGGATCTCTAGAACGGCCGCCGTCCGCCTTTCATCTCAAAGTCCGAAGAAGGTCCAGCGCCGTGCGGTTTATCTCGACGGCCTTCGCCTCCGAATCCGCTTCCGTGTAGACGCGAAGTTCAGGGGCGTTACCGGACGGCCTCAAGTGCACGATGACACCGTCCGCGAATGTTATGCGCAACCCGTCTGTTCTGTTGAAATCGGCGACGGGTCCGAAGAGCCGGCCGAATATCTCCGTCATCATCGCCTTGTCGGCGCGGGCGTCGCCGCTGTTGAAACCCGCAAGTATCTGACGGCTTTTCTCCGTCGGGAAGTCCTTTATGCGGTCGCTCCACGTGAAGCGCTGCGGAAGCCCAAAGACGAGCTCCTCGACGCCTTTTTTCTCGCGGCGGGCGAGCATGATGGCGGCGATGATGGGCAAAAACGAGTCGCGCGTGGGAAGCGCGGTAAGGGTCCTTCCTCCGACTGTGATGTCGGTCGCTGTAAGGAATCCGCCGTTGGCCTCGTAGCTCACAATACTCCTGAAATTCTCTTTCGACGCGTCGATCATGCCCGCGATGACGTAAGGCGAACCGATCCTCGTCCTTCTGACGTTGAAGAGCCGCACTTTTTCCACGCCGGTGTTGGAGCTCACGGGCGTCGATACGGAGTCGGCCTTAAGATATTTCGCGACGAGAATTCCCAGCACGTCCCCCCTTAACCATCTGCCGTCCCGGCCGGCGATGAGGGGCCTGTCGCTGTCGCCGTCTGTGGAGACGATCGCGTCGAAACCATATTTAGCGGCCCACTCTCTCGCGAGCAGCGTGTCCTCTTCGCGGATCGCCTCTGTGTCCACGGGCACGAACTCCTCGGAGCGCCCGAGAGGCGTGACCTCCGCCCCGAGTATCTCCAGCACCTCCTTCAAAAGCTCTCTGCCGACGGCGGAGTGCTCATAGACGCCTATCCTTAGGCCCGTAAAGGAACCGGCGCCGAAAAAGTCCACGTACCGCGCGATGAAATCGTCGTGCGCAGCAAGGTTCTCCGAAGGGAGGGGCTCCGCGGCACCCTCGATGAAAGAGCCGTCCCCGTTGAAGATGGCCGGTACTTCTACCATCGTGTCCATTATCCTCTTTTCGTCGTCCTTTAGTATCTCACCTTCCGGCTTGTTGAACTTGATGCCGTTCCTGTCCGCGGGGATGTGGCTGCCGGTGACCATGATGGACGGGATGCCGTTCGTGATGCCGTAAAGGGCGGATGCGGGAGACGGAACGCGCCCCAGGTTCACCACCTTGAAGCCCCTGAAAGAGACCGCCTTGGCGACGGCGGTCATGATCCTCTCCGTCGAGGGACGAAGATCTCCGGCTATCGCTATCTCGCTTCCGGCGGCGACGGCCCCCGTCCGCGACATGTGTCTTAAAAAACCGAGCGTATAAAGGAAACATATCCTGTCGGTTAGGTCCTTCACGAGCCCGCGAGCGCCGCTGGTTCCGAACTTAACGCCGCTCGTCTCCATGAGATCGGATATCTTAACAAAATTGGAACCGTCGCCATTGCCGTTATCGGAGGGCGGCGGCACCGACGGCGGAACCCCTCCTGCAGGACCAGAGAAACGGGGACCCGAAGATGGTCCGCCGGCCATCATTAGGCCGTGAGGGAGGCGGCGGGCAAGGACGAATGAATCGACCGGTGTTCGATGTATCATGGCAGCTCCCATTGTTGTGTGGAAAGGTATTAAAGGCGACGCGAACGGCAGAACATTGCTCGTCGTGGATATCATGGTCCTCCTCCGTTTGGAGGCGGGGTTTATAGCATGAGGAGCGGCTAGTCAAGTTCTGCGATAGCGCTGCGCGCCGTTTTTCCGGAGGCGCATTTCTCCAGAAAGACGGTCATTTCCCTTTTTTCGTTTGAAAGGAGATAATCGCATTCCGAAGAGACGATCGGATCGTGATGGAGGGCTATTCCTTCGGACCTAGCCGTCAATTTCTTGATCGTGCCTATTGCTTCCTTGAGGTATTTTTCTCCCGCAAATCTTGTGTTCTCAAAAGGCGTGAGGGGTTTGGGGACGAACGGTGTGACGGTGAGCGATACCTTCGTGGACCTGACGCCTTTTGGCGCCGCGGTTCGTATCGCCAAGAGCACGTCGTTCGCGATGCGTGCGATCAAAGCGACGTCATCCGGCGTTTCGCCGGGAAGCCCCATCATGAAATAGAGGCGAAGTGACGTGATCCCGTGTCTTGCGAGCGCTTCGGCTGCCTCAAGGATCCTCTCGCGCGGAAATCTCTTTCCTATGGATGCGCGAAGGGGATCACTCCCCGCCTCAACTCCCAGACTTATCGATCTGTGACCGCTTTTTTCAAGGAGCTGTGCGACCCTTTCATCGATCGCGTCCACGCGGAGTGAAGAGGGGGAAAAGGCGGCGCCGAGCTTGTGGATCTCTTCCACGACCTGAAAAAAATCGGGATGGCTCAATAGATCTGAGCCGATGAGACCGAATCTCTTCCTGTATGAGAGCCCGTTCTTAACCATGCTCATTATCGCGTCAAAACTCCTGAAGCGGAGCGGCGCATATATGCACGGTGTCGCACAGAACTTGCATTTTCTGGGACAGCCGCGGCTCATCTCGACCAAGTGCATATCGCCGAACTCCGTTTTGCGGGAATGAACGACCGTCTCGGTGGGCCAGTCATCGAGCTTTTTCACAAAACGCCTTCCACCGAACGTCCCTTCGGGCCTTGCGCCTTCGCGGATTGCGGCAATTATCTCCGGCAGCGCCTCCTCCGCCTCGCCTATGAAGAACGCGTCGAATATGCCGGCGAGCGGAAGATGGTTCATCGTGACCGCGCATCCGCCGGCGATCAGCAGCGGATCGTCTTTCCCGCGGTCATCTATTCTGTGCGGCACCCGTGACAGCTTGAGTATCGGCAGTATGTTAAGATAATCGTTCTGAAAGGATATCGAGAAGGCGATGCAGTCGAACTCCGACAGGGGGCGCTGCGTTTCGAGGGACAACAGCGGCGTCTTTGTGCGCCTGTGCTCTTCGATGTCATTCGCCGCGGGAAGGAACGCCCTTTCGCAGACGATGCCGGGATTTTCGTTGAAGAGCTTGTAAAGCGAGTGGATCGCAAGATTGCTCATCCCGACGTCGTAGGTGTTGGGATAGATCAGCGCGACGGAGGTCTTCCCGCCCCACTCCTTTACAACGAATCCCTCTTCTTCTTCAAGAAGGCGGCGATTCTTTTCGACGTTGGGCCACATAACGCTCTGGCGTTCATACAGGATTAATGGCAGGATATGAAGCGCAAAATAGGGAGGGAAAAATGGATTTCCGACTTATCAAGATGATGGGACTGATAACGTATATATGCCTATGGACGACAGTGTTCCTGGGTTTGGGGCTGTGGAAGCTCCGCATTCGCGCAGTACGCCCGTGGATGCACTACCTGACGGCCGCCGTGACCCTCGCTTCGGCTACGACGCACGTCGTTCTGATACAGCTTGCTGATTAAAAAATAGGCAGCTTGCAATCCGGCACCTTTTTATACTAGAGCCGTTCATGGAGGAAGAATGGCTTTTTTGCCGACTGTCAGGAAGAAATTCATACGCAGGAGGACCGAGAAATTTCTGGACGGCGGGGGCGGTTCGTCGGCGCTTGCAACACAATGTCTGGAGCTCTCCATCGAGAGCTTCATATCAAAAAAGCTTGAGCATTTCTTCGAGCGCTTGGGAGGGCATGACGCACAAGGGCTCTATGAAACCGTCATCGCGCAGGTCGAGAAGCCGATGATCGAAAAGACGCTTGTCTGGGCGGACGGCAACCAGCTCAAGGCGTCAAGGGTGCTGGGGATCAACCGCAACACGCTGCGCACGAAGATGCGCCGCCACAAGGTCAAGAAGTAGGAGGGGGCCATGGACACATCGCGCATAAAGGGGCTCTATGCCATCGCGGACAGCGGCTTCAACCCGTGCGAAAGTTTGCCGAAACTGGCGGCGAAATATCTTGCGGGGGGATGCAAGCTCTTGCAGCTTCGCATCAAATCGAAGAACGGCCGCAGCGCTTTGTGGAACGACGACGCGTTCGAGGCCGCAAGAGAGATCATGAAGCTCAAGAAAAGCTTCGATTTCACGTTCATCGTCAACGACTACGTGGACGTCGCCGCCGAGGTTCGCGCGGACGGCGTGCATGTCGGTGCGAATGACATGCACGTCAGGGATGTTCGCGGATATGCCGGCGATCGGCTTATCATCGGTTATTCTTCGCATTCCTTGGAAGAGGCGGTTGCTGCGGAAAGGGCCGGGGCCGACTATGTCGCGTTGGGCGCTGTCTATCATACGGCGACGAAGGGCTACGGTCATCCGGTGGCAGGTATCGAGACACTAAGGCGGGCGGCGCAGACCCTCAAGGTCCCCGTCGTCGCGATCGGCGGCATCAAGAGGGAAAATTATGATGAGGTGTTCGCCGCCGGCGCTTCGGCAGCGGCTATGATAACTTCGCTTACCAAGGCGAACGACATAACGGCCGAGACAAAGTGGTTCGTTGAAAACCGGTCGGCGTAGGGAACGCGGTGTCAGGCGGCGTCACCGGAAGCGGTCGCATCCATGCATATGATGCCGCGACCGCCGAGGTGCGAGGTGCGCGCGAGCCGCGTAAAGGCGAGTGTGACGCCGTCCGCCTGACACCGCGTTCCCGAAATCCTACCGGGCCAAAGGGTGCATTGTGGAAAAGACCGTTCTGACGATAGCTGGTTCGGACCCTTCGGGGGGGGCAGGCGTTCAAGCGGACCTGCAGACGTTCGCCCACTTTGGTGTCGACGGGCTTTCCGCAATAACGGCGATCACCGCACAGAACGAAAATGAGGTCCTGGCGATACATCCCACCCCCGCCGACATCCTGACGCAGCAGCTCTCGACCGCATGTAAAGGGAAGAAGCTAGATGCGGTGAAGATAGGGATGGTGGCGACGGAGCCCAACGTCAAGGCGCTTGTCTGGTTCTTAAATCACACGCGGGCCCCCCACGTCGTGATAGATCCGGTCCTTCATTCCTCAAGCGGGACCCCTCTTCTTGAATCGAAGGCCTATGCCATCTACCGCCAGCAGCTTTTACCTTTGGCGACGGTCATAACGCCGAACCTTTTCGAAGCGGGCGTCCTTGCGGGCATGCAGGTCTCCACGCTCGACACGATGAAGAAGGCGTGCGATGCCGTCTATCACGACACCAATCGCTTCCGCGCGGGCATGAGCTCGGAGCTCGCCATACTGATCAAGGGCGGACATCTTGAGGGCGATGCGGTGGACGTCCTCTTTGACGGCGAAAGATATTTTTCGTTCCCTGCGAAAAGGATACCCGGGCCGTCGCCTCGGGGCACCGGCTGCAGGTTTTCATCGGCCATCGCCGCGTGTTTGGCTTTAGGAGATGATCTGCAGACGGCCATCAGGAAGGCCAAAGAATACTTGGCGGATTATATATCAAGAATAAATGTCAAATGACAAAATTCAAATGACCAAAACCGGCATTTTGTTTTTTGATATTTGAATTTTGACATTGTTTAGGATTTAGATATTCGGATTTAGGATTTGTCTCTATTATATGGGGGAATTGATCCTTAGAGATGTCCTGGTAATCTTTCTGGTGGCGATACCCATCGTTCTCATCGCCCACCGTGTGAACCTGCCTTCGATAGTGGGTTTCCTTCTCA
>DYJF01000023.1:14779-26294 GCA_020723205.1 Bdellovibrio sp. | reverse complement strand
GTGTAACAGGGCGACGAGGGCGGCGGTCAGGCGATACTCAAGAGGATGGCCGCATCCGTCATAAGCGAAAGTGAGCTCGCCGAGGTAGCGAAGGCCGGCGGAAGGTCATTTGAAAGATGGATGAAGGAGCCGTCCGTTGAAATTGAGATAGCGAAGTCGCTCATGGAGCATTCGCAGTGGAAGGACGCGCTGAACCATCTCGATGCGGTGCGATCCGGCGGGTCGGATTTCGAAACGGACTGGCTCTATGCGAGGTGCCTCTTCAAAGCGCACCGGTACCGCGAGGTCGTGCCGATTCTGGAAAAGCTTCTGGTGAACGGGGGCGGCGGTATGCGCCTGACCCTGCTTCAGCACCTGGCATCCGCTTATGCGCGCATCGACGACTATGAACACTCGATAGCCCTCCGCAGAAAGATAATAGGCGAATATCCGAGCTCGCCGGGCACGGTGCTCGATTCCACTTCCAAGATAGCGTTCCTGCTTCTGGACGACGGCCACTACAAAGAGGCGATAAACGAGTTCGAAAATGTGCTGCGCATGAAGGGGAGCGCCCCAATGAGGACGAAGGTCCTCTGGTATATGGCGTGGAGCCATTACCGCCTCAAGGATTACGATTCTGCGGTGCGCATAATGAACGAGCTTCTTAAAGGCGGAGCGAAAAAGGGCAGGGTCAGGATGGACGACCGTTTCACGTACTGGAAGGCGCGCTCCCTTGAGAACGCCGGAAAAAAGGAGGAGGCGCGTTCTCTCTACAGGAAGATACTCGGCGATCATCCGATCGGCTACTACGGGGTGCTTTCAAAGAGGCGGCTTGACGGCGACGCCCGAAGGGATTTTGGGAATTTTGCCGATACCCGGCCGCACATCTGGCCCAAGGGGGAATTCTCGGTGCAAGTGCCTAAACCGGAGGACGTGCAGTCCTCTTCACCCCATCTTGCGCGCGCGATCATCTTTGACAGGATGGAACTTCACGAAGAGGGGGCCAAAGAGATCGCCGCATCCGTCTCCGGCAACAAGGGCGCTGATCCGGACCTCATAATGTATCTCGCGAGCAGAAATTTCGCGCATCACATATCCTATGTCATGGCCCAGCAGCGTTTTGCCCCGCTCCTGAAGGCCTTGCCGCGCTCCAACGGATTCGAACGGTTCGTGTGGGAGCAGTCGTATCCGGAGGCGTACCGGCCGCTCGTGGAAAAGCTCGCAGCGGACCGGTTCGATCCGAAGATCGTCTATTCGATCATGCGCGCCGAATCAAACTTCAGGCCGACGGTGGTCTCTCCCGCCGGAGCGGTAGGGCTCATGCAGCTGATGCCGGTCACGGCGCAGAAGATGGCCCACGAGATGGGGGACGCGGGCTTCGACGCGCACGATCTTTACCGTCCCTCGAAGAACATCGGGTACGGCGTGCAATATCTGAAGAAGCTTTCCAATTTGTTCCCCGGCAACACGGTCGCGATGATCGCCTCGTACAACGCGGGCGAGGAGGCGGTGGGCAGGTGGCTCAATCACGGCTATTCGCCCGATGTCGAGGAGTTCATCGAGGAGATCCCCTACGATGAGACGAACCTCTACGTCAAAAAAGTTCTAATGACCTACTGGATATTGAAGCAGATGTACTAGACCTTCTCTTCAGGATCGAACAATTTCTTATGTTCGGACAGCGCGAAGCGGTCGGTCATGCCGGCTATGTAGTCAGAGACCAGCCGCTTGGCCTTGCCGGTCCGCTGGATCTCGGCGTTGAGCCCCGGCGGGAGTATCCGCGGATCGTTGAGATATGCGTTGAACAGGTCCGCGAGTATCCTGTTGGCCTTGTCGGCCATGCGAACGACGCGGAAGTGGCGGTAGAGGTTGGCGAAGAGATAATTTATGAGCTCGCGCGTTTTCTTGAACATCGGTTCGGAGAAGGCAACGACGTTATCGCCCGATTTTCTGACGTCATCGAACGATGCGATCTTTTTCGCCTCTATGCGCTTTTTCGTTTCCGCCTGAAGATCGCCGACCAGAAGGTGTATCAGGCGGCTTATGGTCTGGAACTTTTGTATCTTCGGACGCGCGTCCGGATGTTCGCTTCTCACCTCCTCGAACGTCTCGTTCCACAACGAGACCTCCTTCAATCCTTCGAACGCGAGCATACCCGACTGGAGGCCGTCGTCCAGATCGTGGTTCATATAGGCGATCTCGTCCACGACGTTTATTATCTGCGCCTCGAGGGTCGGATATCCATAGGTCTTGAAGCTCTGAACGTCCGGCTTGTCGTATTCTCCGGAGTGCTTGGCTATTCCCTCGCGCACTTCGTATGTGAGGTTGAGGCCCAGAAATTCAGGATAGCGGCGTTCAAGAAGGGTCACGACGCGAAAGCTCTGGTGATTGTGTTCGAAACCGCCTTCGTCCTTCATCAGCTCGTTGAGCGTCGTCTCTCCCGCGTGACCGAACGGGGTATGGCCCAGATCGTGTGAAAGGGCTATGGCCTCGGCCAGATCCTCGTTGAGCTTCAAGGTCCGCGCGACACCTCGCGATATCTGCGCCACCTCCAGAGTGTGGGTAAGGCGCGTCCTGTAATAATCGCCTTCGTGGTTCACGAAGACCTGCGTCTTGTATTCAAGACGCCTGAAGGCCTCGGAGTGGATCACGCGGTCGCGGTCGCGCTGGAACGCGCTCCTGAACGGGCATTCCTTTTCGGCGTGCTCTCGCCCGCGGCTCTCGCAGCTCTTCGCAGCGTACGGGGCCAGGAGCTGTTTTTCCCTTTTTTCGTATTCCTCGCGTAAGAGCATCGTTTATCTCACGGATATGTCGCAACGACGGTGAGCGTTGGGATGTCCACGATTGAGAGCGTGTTCGATTCCACGTTCCCGATGTAAAGATATTGTTCGACGCCGCCCGGCGCATAGAGCGCCATTCCGAACGGTTCCTGTTGCAATGTCAGCGTCGTAACGACGCTTCTCGACGCCAAGGACACGACGGAAAGCAGTCCGTTGTCGTCCCCGTTCTTGCACGTTACGAAAGCGTACTGACTGGTAATAAAAACGCGCTGCGGCTGTTGCGACACTTCGATCTGTGCGACGACGAAACCTATATCTTCCTTATCGACGACCTGAACGTCGGTGTTGTCCGTCAGCGGCGGGACCTTTGTCGGATCGAGAACGAAAAGCAGCCACTGCGCATCCTCGTCCTGCTCCTGATCGCCCAGATAAAGATAGGTGCCGTCGTTGGAGATGTCGGCGGGCGCCCAGAAATCTTGCACCCAGTAGTCGACCGGGTTCTTTGTCGTATCGTCCACCTCGTCGAGATTTATGACGAGAAGGCCGCCGCTTAGGACCGGCAGGAAGGCCTGATTGCCCATGACCGTGACGAACGAGGTGTATGCGTTCGATATGGTCCCGCCCGAGGAGAGGGGTTTCTGGAGACTCGTGCCGCCGACCGTCAATGTCGCCAGGTCAAGATACTGGAAGCTGTTGCTGTTCTCGGAGATCCACATACGGTCCGCCGGATAACAGCAGTAGAGGCCGTAAGGGTTCGCGCCGACTGTCACCTCCGTCAAGTTTAAGAAATCGGGCGAGGTCTCGTCTATATTGATGACGAACATTTGGTCTTCGGTGACCGTGCTCTGCAGGCTGAAGCGGTTGGAGACGTACAAGAGCTTGCGCGCCACGTCCTGATAGGCCTCGCCGCTGAAGCTTTCCGTTTGGAGCGTGTCTATGAGAACCGGAGCGAGTGGGTTCGTTATGTCATAGACTTGCAGCGAGCCCTCCTCCCAGTTGTAGAGGACGTTGGAGTTGGAATTGACTAGGTAGAGGCGGTTTGCCGCCGCGTCGATAGCGATCCCGTTGGGGCTTGAGATATTGTCTCCGAGTTCCTGGAAAACCCCAGTCGTGGTGCAAGCCCCCGACATCAACAACATCAACGAGAGAACGGCGAAAAGTTTTTTCATGTTATCCCTTTGTTGCGGACTTATGCTCCAAAACCGCCTGCGCCGCAGCGAGCCGCGCTATTGGAACGCGGTAGGGCGAACAGGAGACGTAGTTGAGCCCGATCTCGTGGCAGAACATCACTGATTGCGCCTCTCCGCCGTGCTCGCCGCAGATGCCTATCTCGAGGTTCGGCTTCGTTCTGCGTCCGCGCTCCACGCCTATTCTCATCAGCTCGCCCACGCCGTTCCTGTCTATGGTCACGAACGGATCGGCCGACAGAAGGTGTTTGTTGACGTATTCCACGAGGAACTTTCCCGCATCGTCGCGCGAGAAGCCGAAGGTCGTCTGCGTCAGGTCGTTCGTCCCGAACGAGAAGAAGTCGGCGTACTTTGCTATTTCGTCGGCCGTGATCGCGGCGCGCGGAAGTTCGATCATGGTTCCGATGGTGTATTTAATCTCGATGCCGGTCTTCTTTATCACGTCGTGGCAGACCTTGTCGCAGACCGCGCGCAACTGTTTGAGCTCGTTGGGATGCCCCACGAGCGGGATCTCTATTTCAGGTATGGACGTGATGTCCTCTTCGCGTTTGAGATCGCACGCCGCCTCCATTATCGCCTGCACCTGCATGGCGTATATTTCCGGAAAAGTTATTCCCAAGCGGCAGCCGCGATGGCCGAGCATCGGATTGAACTCATGCAGATCGCGCGCCTTCGATTTGAGCGTCTCCGCGGGCACGCCTATCTTCTTGGAGAGGTCCTGTATCTCCGCGTCGGTATGCGGCAGGAACTCGTGGAGCGGCGGATCGAGCAGGCGGACCGTCACAGGGTATCCGTTCATCACGCGGAATATCCCTTTGAAATCCCCCTTCTGCATGGGAAGTATCTTGTAGAGCGCCTTCTTTCTACCATCGAGGTCGGAGGCGAGTATCATCTCGCGGACCGCGTCTATCCTTTCGCCCTCGAAGAACATGTGTTCGGTGCGGCAAAGGCCTATGCCCTCCGCGCCGAACTTTCTGGCGACCTCGGCGTCGACCGGCGTATCGGCGTTCGTCCTGACTTTAAGCGTTCTCACGCTGTCCACCCAGCCCATGATGGTCCCGAACTCGCCGGTCAGCTCCGGCAACACCGTGGGCAGCTTTCCGGTCATTACCTCGCCCGTGGAACCGTTGAGCGTGATCCAGTCGCCTTCGCGGATGGTGACCGGGCCGACGCTGAACTGTTTGGCCTCCATGTTTATTCTGACATCGCCGCAACCGGAGACGCAGCATTTGCCCATGCCTCGGGCGACCACCGCCGCGTGGCTCGTGAGCCCGCCGCGTGCGGTCAGAATGCCCTGAGAAACGTGCATGCCTTTGATGTCGTCGGGCGATGTTTCCAGACGGACGAGGATGACTTTCTCGCCGCGCTCGTCCCACATCTCGGCGTCTTCAGCCGTGAACACCACGCGCCCGACCGCGGCGCCCGGCGATGCGGGCAGTCCCTTTGCGACCACCTCGCGCGGCGCCTTGGGATCGATCATGGGATGGAGCAGCTGGTCCAAAGAGGCCGGCTCTATCCTTGCGATCGCCTCTTCCTTCGTGATGAGACCCTCGCTCACCATTTCCACCGCGATCTTCACAGCGGCCTTCGCCGTGCGCTTTCCGCGGCGGGTCTGGAGCATCCACAGCTTTCCCTGCTGGATCGTGAACTCTATGTCCTGCATGTCGCGGTAGTGATTCTCGAGTTTCTTATAGATTAGCTCCAGCTCCTTGTAGATGGCCGGCATCGCCTCTTCCATGGACTGCATGCCGGGATCGCGCTTGCCCGCGATGTTGATGGGCTGCGGCGTTCTGATCCCCGCCACGACGTCCTCGCCCTGCGCGTTGATCAGGAATTCGCCGAAGAAACGCCTCTCGCCCGTCGAGGGGTCCCGCGTGAAGGCCACGCCCGTCGCGCAATCCTCGCCCATGTTGCCGAAGACCATCGCCTGCACGTTGACCGCCGTGCCCCAGTGATTGGGGATGGAGTATATGCGGCGGTAGTCTATCGCGCGTTTGCTGTTCCACGACCTGAAGACCGCTGCGATCCCTCCCCAGAGCTGTTCCTTGGGATCGTCGGGGAAATCCTTTCCAAGGTCCTCTTTGACTTTCGCCTTGAAGAGATTCGCCAGTTCCCCCAGATCCTCCGCGGTCAGATCGACGTCGAGCTTGATCCCTTTCTTCTCCTTCATCTCGTCTATGATCTTCTCGAAATGCTCGCCGTCCGCGCCCATCACGACGTTCGAATACATCTGTATGAAACGGCGGTAGCTGTCATAGACGAAGCGTTTGTTGCCCGTTTTCTTGATGAGTCCTTCTATCGTCTGCGGGGAAAGGCCCAGATTGAGCACCGTGTCCATCATGCCCGGCATCGAGACCCTCGCCCCCGAACGCACGGAGAGCAGGAGCGGATTTTTCGGATCGCCGAACTTCGCCCCCATGACCTTCTCGACATAATGAAGGCCCTTTTCGACCTGGTCTTCGAGACCGTCTGGATATTTTCCGTCGTTGTCCTGATACTGGACGCAGACCTCGGTGGATATGGTGAATCCCGCCGGCACCGAAACGCCCAGCGAGCTCATCTCGGCAAGGTCGGCGCCTTTGCCGCCGAGCGCCTCTCGCATCGTTGTGGAACCTTCCGCTTTTCCCCCGCCGAACGTATAGACGAATTTCTTCACTTCCTTCCTCCTTTTCTCAAATGTCCCCTCCTTTGTAAGGAGGGGAGAGGGGAGGTAGAAGATGGTTCTACCCCACCTTTCCTCCCCTTACAGAGGGGAGGGGTTATCGTTTAAATTTCTCATTGAAATATTCAACAAGTTTATCAACGCCTATCCTGTCCTGCGCCATGGTGTCGCGGTTCCTCACCGTGACGGCATGGTCGTTTCCGCTTTCGAAGTCGTAGGTGACGCAGTAGGGAGTGCCTATCTCGTCGTGGCGCCTGTATCGCTTGCCGATCGAGCCCGCGTCGTCGAAGTCCGAAGCGAAGTTCTTCTTTATGTCGTTGTGGATATTCATCGCCGTCTCGGAGAGCTTTCCCGAAAGCGGGAAGACGGCGACCTGTATCGGCGCCATATGGGGCGCGAACCCCATGATGACGCGCGTTTCGCCCTTCACTTCCTCTTCGCGGTAGGCGTCGGCCAGGATCGCAAGACATGTGCGATCGACGCCGACCGACGTCTCAACGACGGCCGGCGTGAAGCGCTCTTTTGTCGCGTCGTTGTAGTAGGTCAGGTCCTTGCCCGACGTGTTCATGTGCTGCGTCAGATCGTATGTCGAGCGGTCCGCGATGCCCTCCATCTCCGAGAACCCGAACGGCATCTCGTATTCTACGTCCGTGCACGCCTTTGCGTAATGCGCAAGCTCGCTGTGCCTGTGGGGACGAAGCCGCAGTTTTTCCGGCTTGATGCCAAGCGATCTGAACCAGTCCGCGCGCTCGTTCACCCAGTATTCGAACCATTTTGTGGACTCGTCGGGATGGCAGAAGAATTCCATCTCCATCTGTTCGAACTCGCGCGAGCGGAAGATGAAATTTCTCGGCGTGATCTCGTTCCTGAACGCCTTTCCGATCTGCGCGATGCCGAACGGTATCTTCTTTCTCGAGACTATCTGAACCGTCTTGAACTGCGTGAAGATGGACTGGCAGGTCTCGGGCCGCAGATACGCGAGCGAGGCGGAATCGGTCGTCGCGCCGACGTGCGTCTGGAACATGAGGTTGAACTCTCGGGCTGCGGTCAGCTCGCCTCCGCATTCGGGGCAAGTGCCTTCGGGATGGCCCTTCGCGCTCTTGGGGATGTCGTCGGCGCGAAAACGGTGTTTGCAGGCCTTGCAGTCGACCATGGGATCGTTGAAGCTTGCCACGTGGCCGGAAGCGACCCACGTTTGGGGGTGGGCGATGATGCTCGTATCGAGCCCCACCACGTCGTCCCTTACCCTCACCATCCGCTGCCACCAAGAATTTTTGACCCTGTTCTTGAGCTCGATACCGACCGGACCGAAATCCCAGAACCCGTTGATACCACCGTAGATTTCACTCGATTGGAATATGAAACCGCGTCTTTTGCAGAGCGAGACAAGCGTATCCATGTCGACCATGTAGAGCCCCTTTTAATGAGTGAAAAAGACTTCTAGCGGGCGCTGATCCAAACGTCAATAGGGCTTATAAAATAGTCAAAAAACGGTTGCTCTTTTTAAGCCATTCCATGTAAATTCCTTCAAAATCGGCGATTTGGGGGATTATATGAAATCTATGCGTGTTTTCGTTGCGCTTTTAATGGTCGTCCTTCTGTCATCCTGCACCGAAGGCCAGCGCGCGTGGCTGGGAAAGTTTTTAAAGGGCGGAGGCGGAAGCGCCGTGCCGGTTGCCGTGGAGCAGGTCGTTGTTTCAGAAAGGTCCTCATCGATCGTAGTTCCAGCGACATTGGCGCCCAGCGACCAGGTCCAGATAACGCTTCCCTATGAGGCGCACGTCGAGCGCGTCCTTGTGAACGTAGGCGAGCCGGTCAAGTCCGGGGCCGCGCTGTGCCGGCTTTCAGCGGATGACGCCGCATTGCGCCTGGCTGCGCTGCGTGCCGAGGCAAGAGAGGCGCAGGCCAATCTCGAAAAGAACCAGTACTTTTTGAAGAACAGGGACCGCCTGCTCGAAGAGGGCCGGTTGGACAAGAACCAGTACGACAATCTTGAGGCGGAAGTGAACGCGAACGAAGGTGCGGTCGAGCGGTTGCGGGCGCAGGTCACGCAGCTCGAGACGCAGACGGGCAACGTCGACATAACGAGCCCCATTACCGGGATCGTTCAGGCGCGCTATGCCGGCCCCGGTGTCGTGATACCGGAGAGGCAGCCACTTTTCGTAATAACCAAGGTAGATCCAATGAACGTCGTTTTTTCGCTGGCACCTTACGAAGCGAAGGCGGTGCGCGTGCAGACGCCGGTCTCGGTCAAGTTCATGGAGCTGCCCGGAGAAGCGGTACAGGCGGTCGTCACATCGGTCGGTTCCGCTATCAATCCGCAGAGCGGTCGTTTCGATGTGGCCGCGCAATTACCCAATCAGACAGGCGTCTACAAGACGGGGATGGCGGCGCAGGTTGAGTTCGCCGGCGCGGAAAAGCAGAGGTATTTCAGCGTGCCTTCCGAAGCCGTCATCACCGACAACCGCCGCCACTACGTGTTCACGGTTTCGATGGGAACCGCGCACAAGGTGCCGGTAGTGGTGCGGGAGTCAAAGGACGGCTATACGGAGGTGATTGAAGGATTGATGGAAGGGGACCTCATTGTCGTTAAGGGAAGCAGGCAACTGAAGGAAGGTGCCGTTGTTGATATCTGGAGATAGCAGATGAAGATCAAAGCGATCAAATCGGCGTTATTTTTTCTGATCATCAGCGGCGCGGTCCACGCCTCTCCCAAGCCAGCTTATAACTGGAACCTCTTGTCGGACGGCATCGTCTATGCGAAATTCTCCTTCGAAGCGGGCGAGTTTTCCCGCACGACTATTCACGCCTTTCAAGTGGACCCTGCCAAGGCGCGGCTCGATGTGGTGACCGCTAACGGCGGTTCGCCGCAGGGAACCACCGCCTTCGATCTCGCCAAAAAGAAGAAAGCGGCACTTGTAGTCAACGGCGGGTTCTTCACGGCGGAACATAGGTCCATCGGTCTGTTGATCCAATCGGGAAAGACGGTGAACCCGATTCACAAGACGTCGTGGTGGTCCATATTCGGGATCAATAACGGCACGCCTTTCATCGCAACGCCGAAAGGGTTCAGGGCCTCGCCCGAAATGAGCATGGCGGTGCAGGCGGGGCCGCGGCTGGTCGTGGACGGCTTCGTTCCCAAGCTCAAAGAGGGCTTGGCGCCCAGAACGGCGGTCGGCACCACGAAAGATAACAAGGTCATCCTGCTCGTCACCGAAGGCGCGCCCATTACGCTCAAGGAGCTTGCGAAACGAATGAAGGGTTCCCGCTACGAAGCGGGGCTCGAGTGTCCCAACGCGATGGCCTTGGACGGCGGCGGTTCCACTCAAGCTTATGCTAAGATAAAAAAGTTCGAACTCTTGGTTGACGGCCTTTCCTACATCACCAACGGCGTCGCGGTATTTCTTAAATAGGCGTCAAAAATCCACCGCTGATCGGTATTTTTTCTCATTTAGGTAGGATTGTTCCCCTCCCTTGAGGGGATGAGGCAGGGGAGGGTGCAACCGTTGCAATTCATTTTAAGTAGTTGATTATTCACATTATTTCAAGAGATACCGGCCAACCGCTGATAATTCCCATTTTCGGGTTCCTTCACTCACGATTTCCCTTTAATATGGCTCCATTATTGCAAAAATAAGCGTTGCTGGAACTGCCATGTTTTTGGAGGTTTTATGAAGTGTCTCAAGGATCTTCTTTGGCTCCTGCCGCTTGTCGTGATCTTCGCCGCGGGTTGCAAGGGCACCGGTGAGAGCACATATAAGGGAGCGCTGGATGATTCCGGGGGGCCGACAGTAGGTCCCACGATAACGCCTCCCGTCGATACGGATGCCGACGGCGTGCCCGATGAGGAAGATCTTTGCGCAGGCACTCCTTCCGGAACGACGACCGACTCGAGCGGTTGTCCGGCCGCCGGTCCCATCGATGCAGACGCCGACGGCGTGCCCGATGAAGATGAAACGCCTTTGGATTCTGTTCATAGCAGGTATGCGTCTGCAGAGCGCATGCATATGGTAACCGATTGGAGCGGTATAAAGGAATTTAGCGACGGGACGGACGAGGTCACGGGCATGGTAATGTCGGCCAGGGGAAATAAGGTTCACATAGTCGGATCAGCGCAAAAATACGATTCGTCCCGAACGCCTCCGGACTGGATAGAGCCCCTTTGGTTGACCGTATATTCCAGAACGGGAGCGATCTTAAAGCATAAATTTGAAGAGCTGTCATGGAGCGGCTTTTCAGCGAAGATAACCGGAATTGTAACGGACTACACGGGCAATATCTACATGACGGGTTGGCGCCGTCAAATCGGGGGAGGGGCGAATCAGGCGTTCCTTCTGGTCTATGATAATATGCACAATTTGTTGTGGGAGACATATCTAAGCGACGCAAGCGGTTCGGCGGCATCCCATGGGATTGTCGTATACGGCGACCTTATTTATATCGTAGGAAAGGCGTCCTTTGATCTTGACCCGCTTGGCAGCGGGGCCAAGGGGCTTTTCATCGCGAGGTATTCTCTTGCAGAAAGAAGACTTGTCAAGGCCGTGCAGATCGACGCTCTTGAGGACGTCGTTCCGACCGGCATCACCGTAAATAGATACGGCAATAATATCTTCATAAGCGCAAATAAAATTTATGAGGGCGACCGGGGAGCTATTACCGGCATACAGGCCATTCTGGTCAAATATTGGCCCGATTCATACACATATAACAAGCAGATATTAAGTCCCGAAACGGGCATGACTACCGCGAATGCGTTGGTCGTCAATAATGAGGCGGGAAGGGATTATGTCTATGTCGTGGCCACGACGGATCAGGACCTTGGTACCGCACCCCCGGGCACAGGCCTTGGGAGATATGATATGGCCCTGCTCAAATATGATTCTAATCTGACCAAAATATTCGGCCGA
>DYJF01000023.1:7839-14769 GCA_020723205.1 Bdellovibrio sp. | reverse complement strand
GAAGATATGGAACGACCGAAGATGATTTGGGAAATTCGTTGACGATAGGAAATGACGGCATGTTCTACGTCGGCGGTTGCAAAATGAAGAACGTCACGGGCAGAGGCGCCACGATCATTGCCCAGTACAAATCCGACGGCGAATTTCTCAAGGAGCTTCAGGTTCCGACTGGTGATCGCGCGGCATGTGTTAATGCGCTGGAATTCGACGTAAGCTCGAACGCTTATGTTGCGGGATGGATCCAGAATTCAAGCGTAAACGTATTCATCGAAAAGTTTCACAGCAATTTCAGTCCGTATTGATGATCGGGAGGTTTTATGAAGTGTCTCAAGGATCTTCTTTGGCTCCTGCCGTTTGTCGTGATCTTCGCCGCGGGTTGTAAGGGCACCGGCGAGAGCACTTATCAAGGCGCGCCGGAGACGGCGGGCGAGCCGATAGGGGGTCCCACGATAACGCCTCCCGTCGATACGGATGCCGACGGCATAGCCGACGAATCTGATAATTGTCCGACACTGTCGAATGCCGCGCAAGCGGACCTGAACGCGAACAGCATCGGCGACGATTGCGAACAGCTCGGTGTCAAGCAGTACGGCGACGCAAACCCGGAAATGGCTCAAACAATGGCCATTGGGAAAGACGGGAGCGTATTTGTCGCGGGCATCAAATATCCCGGATTCGGAAAGAGTGCTCTCATGCTGGCAAAGTTCGATGCGGCCCTTCAGTTGCAGTGGCTGAAAGCTAGTACTGAAACCTTAGGCGATAAGATGTCCTATGGCTTTGGGGTGGCCGCGGACCAGAGCGGCAATTCATATATCGTCGGGAGTGTCGAAGCGGGAACGAGCTATGATGCGTTCCTGATCAAGTTCGATCCTTCCGGTGGCGTGGTCTGGGAAAAGACGTTCGGCTCCGCTCTTTATGATGTCGGATACGATGTGGCCCTTGATTCCGCAGGGGACCCGTATGTTGCCGGTCATACGATGGGCGATCTTGGCGGTCGGCCGGCCGGTATGTCTGACATATTCATAGCCAAGTTCTCGCAGACCGATGGCGCGCAAAAATGGATGAAGCATTACGGCGGTAACAAGAGCGATCAGCTCAACACGATCGGCGTGGATAAGACGGATAACGTCTATGTCGCCGGATTGACGCAAGGGGGCATCGAAGGAATTCCCGCAGCAGGCGGGATAGACATACTGATAGCGAAGTTCGATAAGGACGGTAACAGGATCGGCGCGATCAAGCAGATCGGAACGGCATCCGATGAATCTATCTTCGATCTTGTCTTTGATAAGGACGGCAATGTTTATCTCGCCGGCTTGGCGAGGGGCAATTTTTCAGGGACCGGTTTCGGCGCCAACGATATCATCTTCGTCAAGCTGGATAAGGACTTGAACGAGCTTTCAAGGGAGCAGTTCGGGACCGATCAGCGCGAACTGGGCCTTGCTATCGCAGTGGATAGCAACGGGAACGCATATATCGCGGGATCGACGACGGGAGACATCGATAAGGACGGGCCGGGGGCTTACAAGGGCGGCGACGACATCTTCATCATGAGAATCGGGGCCGAAGGATGGATCAGGCAGTTCGGGACCGATCTTGAGGATATTGCCAAAGCGATCGCAGTCGCGGACAACGGCTATATATATGTCTCCGGCTACACACAGGGAGGCCTTGAGGGCAACACGAGCGCGGGCTCGGCCGACATATTCTTGATGCGGCTCGATTCCGCCGGTGAAGTTAAATAGTGTCCACAGGGAGGTCTTTATGAAGCATTTTAAAAACTTTTTCTGGCTCGCGCCGCTTGTCGTAATATTTGTTGTGGGATGTACGGGTGACGGCAAGGGCACGTACGTGGGGCCGCCTGCTGATTCCGGCGAGCCGATAGTGGGTCCCACGATAACGCCTCCCGTCGATACGGATGCAGACGGTATTCCAGACGAAGAGGACAATTGCCCGACGGTCGCCAACGCCGATCAGGTCATGCCCGTGGATACCGACGGCGACGGAGTGGGGGATGCGTGTGTGGAGCCGACAGCGTCTCCAGCAGCCGCGCCCCACTGGTCGAAGGTTTCGACAGGGCAGGTTCACGCTTGCGCTATAGCAAAGGACGGCTCACTTTGGTGCTGGGGATCGAAGAATAGTGGCCGCCTGGGCAATGGTGAAACCACCGGATATTCTGCAAAGCCGGTCCAAGTGGGAACCGAGACAGGATGGAAGGAAGTCTCGGCGGGAGAGCACCACACCTGCGCGATCAAAATCGACGGTCCCCTCTTTTGCTGGGGTTACAATGATATGGGACAGCTAGGAACCGGAGATTTTGCGCCGAAATCTGTTCCTACTAAGATAGTCGGGGCAGATTCGGACAAATGGATTTCAGTCTCCGCAGGAGGCGGGTTCACATGCGCGATAAAGGAAGGGAATTCAGTGTGGTGCTGGGGCGATAATTCTTTATTACAGTTGAGCGTCGCGCTTTCGCTTCCCGA
Organism: Bdellovibrio sp.; assembly: GCA_020723205.1. GTDB lineage: Bacteria > UBA10199 > UBA10199 > 2-02-FULL-44-16 > DYJF01 > DYJF01. The sequence goes on along the minus strand of DYJF01000023.1, from coordinate 12,286 downwards.
ACCGAAATATCCGCGCCCTCTAAGGGTCCCCTCTGCTTGGCAGTGGAAATCGGTCTCGGCCGGTGACGATCATGCATGCGCCATAAGAAACGACGGTACGCTCTGGTGCTGGGGTGGAGATAATTTCGGTCAGCTTGGCCCGACATACAGAGTTCCTGTCACTTCCGCCTCTCTGACGCAGGTGGGGCTTGACAACAAATGGATCGCGGTCAACGCGGGCAAATATACGACGTGCGGCATACAAGAGATCGAAGGCGCTCCGTTATTCACAAAGATGTTCTGCTGGGGTCTCAACAGCAGCGGTCAGTTGGGACTGGGAACAACTGCGGCGAGTTCCTATGTTGAGCCGCAGTTGATCGGAGAGGAATATGATAGTTGGAATTTGGTTAGATCCTCACAGCACACGTGCGCCCTAAGAATGACATTTCCGATGGTGGGTAAAATGTGGTGTTGGGGACGGGGTGATCGGGGGCAGCTTGGCCTGGGTCCCGATGATGTTGGTAACATAAGTTCACCTGCGGCGGTCGCCGCGGATTCGAATTGGAAATTTGTAGCAGTCGGACTGCTTTTCACCTGCGGGATCCAGATGGACGATACGCTCTGGTGTTGGGGTGCAAATGATTATGGCCAAACGGGCGTCGATTCCGGAGACGAAAAAATCTTCGTTCCAACACAGGCCAAATAAATAGGAGGCGCTTATGAAGTCCTTCAAGAACCTTCTTTGTCTTGTGCCGCTGGTCGTCGTCCTTTCCGCGTGCACGCCTTTCAAGGGCGCGATGGAGGATCAGTCCGGAGGCACCGACCTCGGCGACTCCGAATACACCGAGTTCGCGGCGAAGGGGATAAAAGCGCCGGGCCTTGGGGATGCGTCCAAGATCGGCATGCAGAACGTCGAGGAGCGGCCGTTGGAGGTTACGCCTGTTCCCCCGGGCGATATGGAAATGCCGCCCGTACCTGAATGGAAACAGGTCGCCGCCGGTTCGTTCCACACCTGCGCCATATCCGCGAGGGACGGCGGCTCACTCTGGTGCTGGGGTTTGAACGATCGCGGGCAGATAGGGCCTTCCGTTACCAACTCGTCAAACAAGCCGGTTCGCCTCGGAAGCACCGAGGATTGGCTGTACGTGACTGCGGGCGAGAGTCACACCTGCGCGATAAAGGGAGCGGAAAGAAAATTGTATTGCTGGGGGGCGAACGGTGTCGGCCAGCTAGGCGACGGCACCTATGTGGATAAGAACAGGCCGACGCCGGTGTTTGGCGATGAAGGATGGCTCACGGTTGACGCCGGATTCAGCCACACCTGCGCGATAACGGCCTCGAGGGGCGAGATCTACTGCTGGGGAGGGAACGGCGCCGGTCAGGTCGGGATGGACATCGAGGAATATGGTTTTAAAGTGAACACGCCCCGATCTTTAGGATCAGTAATCAATTATCACTGGAAGGAAGTTTCGGCCGGCGGTGATCACACCTGCGCGATAACGGCAGATGATAGCTATAAGCCCGGCACACTCTGGTGCTGGGGAGGCGGAGGCAAGGGTCAGTTGGGCATGGGGACAGTTGCAACGAGCTATAAAGTTGAGGCCCCCATGCTGCTTCCCGAGGCGGCGGGTCTCGTCAACACGTGGAAGCATGTCACCGCAGGGCCTTCCCACACATGCGGCATCAAGAGCGACGATACTCTCTGGTGCTGGGGAGACAATGTTTTCAGCCAGCTTGGCGACGGCACCAAGGTTCAGAGGAACATCCCCGCAGAGGTCATGGCCGGTTCAAGATGGCTCGATGTCTCCGCGGGCGGCGAGTGGACGTACGACTCGTTCACATGCGGCATAGACAAGGATTACAAGCTCTACTGCTGGGGCGGAAATATGTTCGGCCAGCTGGGCGTCGTCTTTAAGATCAGCTCTCCGATGAGAGGAGACTTCATCTCCACGAAACCGGGTTTTCTGAACGTTCCCACCGACGTGAGGTTGAAGGCGTCGGCCGTTTCGACGGGCGCATCGCACACATGCGCCATCGCGGAGGACGGCAAACTCTATTGCTGGGGGGCGAACACCGGCGGCCAGCTTGGCGACGGCACTTTCGACGGCAAGAACGTTCCGACGGCCGTCGTGGTCCAAAGGAGCATGCTTGATCGGGAGCCCCTGCGGCGAATCGAAGGAAGACCGGCGATACGTGACTGACGGTTGGGCGGTGAAAGGAAGTGTTTATGAGACCACTGAACGCTTTACTTTGTATATTGACGGCGGGCCTTCTTATCTTTGCATGTCAAACGAAGGTTGAAGTCCAGGCGCCGTCGGCCGCAGAGCAGATTGAAAGCGGCGTGGAAGTGACCCCCCAACCGGCGCAGGAAGAGGTGCAGCCGGTCATTTACAGGTTGCATCTCAACGTATCCGGCAACGGCGTCGTGATGACCGATTCGGAATTGCTGCCCGGAGAATACCGATCGGGGATGACGCTCGGCGTCCCGGCGGGAACGACGCTCAATTTTACCGCCGTGGCCGACCCCGGCTCAACATTCGACGGCTGGAGCGATGCGTGCTCCGGCGCAACATGCAGCATCACTCTCGATCGCGATACAACGATAACGGCTGGATTTTTAGAGGAGACATCATCCTCCCCACCCTCGTCAGCGCCAACACTTTTCAATTTGATGGTAAGAGTTCGTAATTCGTTGGGGTGCGACCATAATGTCAGGGTTGAAGTAAATCCTCCTGGTGCCGATTGTGTCGCCTCCAGAGAGTCTACAAAAGAATGTGATTATGACTATGAAGATGGCACCATAGTACGCCTAACCCCATATCCAGGCACCGGTTGCTATGCCCATTATAGCGCGGCTTCTCTCACCGGCCCGGTCTCATATTCCGGCCGGTCGGTCGATATAACTATGACGCTTGGCGGGTTTGCAATTATCGATTTCGATGCAAGACCATGACGCTCACTGATTCATGGACATCAAAAACTCTTTGTTGGTCTTGGTGTCCGCTATCTTGTCCAGCATGAACTCCATCGCGTCTATCTGATTGAGCGGCTGCAGCATCTTGCGCAGAATCCACGTCTTGCTCATCTCCTCCTCGGTCATCAGGAGCTCTTCCTTCCTCGTGCCGCTCTTGTTGATGTCCATGCACGGGAAGATGCGTTTTTCCATGAGCTTCCTGTCCAGATGTATCTCCATGTTGCCGGTGCCCTTGAACTCTTCGAAGATGACTTCGTCCATGCGGCTTCCGGTGTCCACGAGCGCTGTGCCGATGATGGTGAGCGAGCCGCCCTCTTCGATGTTGCGCGCCGCGCCGAAAAAGCGCTTCGGCTTGTGAAGCGCGTTGGAATCAACGCCGCCGGAGAGTATCTTTCCCGAAGGCGGAACGACCGCGTTGTACGCGCGCGCAAGGCGCGTGATGGAATCCAGAAGTATCACGACGTCCTTCTTGTGCTCGACCAGACGCTTCGATTTTTCAATGACCATCTCCGCCACCTGAACGTGGCGCGTGGCGGGCTCGTCGAATGTGGATGAAACCACCTCCGCCTTAACGGAACGCTGCATGTCGGTGACCTCCTCGGGGCGCTCGTCTATCAGAAGGACTATCATAACGCACTCGGGGTGGTTTGCCGTGATGGCGTTGGCGATGTTCTGCAGCATGACGGTCTTGCCCGCGCGCGGCGGGGAAACGATCAGCGACCGCTGTCCCTTGCCGATCGGGGTGAAGAGGTCCATGATGCGCGTGGAATAGTTCTTCGGCTCGAACTCCAGATTGAGGCGCTTGTTGGGATATAGCGGCGTCAAGTTATCGAACAGTATCTTGTCCTTCATTGCCTCGGGCGGCTCGAAGTTGACGTTCTCTACTTTTAACAGCGCGAAATATCTCTCGCCCTCTTTCGGCGGCCTGATCTGTCCGGATACCGTGTCGCCAGTGTGCAGGTTGAAGCGGCGGATCTGCGAAGGCGAGACGTAGATGTCGTCCGGCCCGGGCAGGTAGCTGTAATCGGGCGAGCGCAGAAACCCGAAACCGTCGGGGAGCGTTTCCAGAACGCCTTCGCCGAAGATCATTCCGTTCTTTTCCGTCTGCGCCTGAAGCAGAGCGAAGATGAGCTCCTGCCGCCGCATCGACGGGGCGTTCTCGATGTTCATTGCGTTGGCCATCTCCGTGAGTTCGGCGATCTTCTTGGCCTTGAGGTCGTTCAAATGCATAGATACTCCTTCGAAAAGGTCATTGCGGGGAGCGACAAATCGCTTCGCTTGGCTCGCAATGACAGAAAATGTTAGAGGGATTTTGTTGCCTAATCACTTGGTTTGTGGGGTTAGAGAAATTATTGATTTTCCGTTGGAAAGTGGGTCTATTATACGAAAAAGTCTCACAAAGTCAATAAAAAGCCCGATTTTCTTGACATTTTGACCCCCGGCTGATAAACTCTGGAAAATTTGTCTTTATATTTCAGTAAGTTAGAACACTTC
>DYJF01000023.1:0-7829 GCA_020723205.1 Bdellovibrio sp. | reverse complement strand
TATGACCCAGACAAAACACAAAGAGCGTCCCTTTGTCAAGATGCATGGGCTGGGGAACGACGTGATCATCTTCGATTGCATGAAGAGCGTCTTTTCGAACCCCGCCCATATTGCCAGGAAGGTTTTGAACCGTCACACGGGCGTGGGCGGCGATCAGCTGGTGCTCCTCACGAAGTCCAGGAAGGCGGATTTCGGCATGAGGATATTCAATCATGACGGCAGCGAGGCGGAGATGTGCGGCAACGGGTTGCGTTGCCTTGCGCGCTACATTCGTGACGCCAAGCTTTCGCAGAAGAAAGAGATGAAGGTGGAGACCTTGGGCGGGATCCGGGGCGTGCGTTTTCTGGGGAACCAGATAGAAGCAGATATGGGCGAGCCGCAGATGAAGGGAAAGGACATCCCCGTCAATCTTTCGGGCCGCATCATAAACCGGCCGCTCAAGATCGAATCGAAGGATTTCAGGATCACATGTTTGTCCGTGGGCAATCCCCACTGCGTCGTGTTCAATGATGACGTCGCCAATTTCCCGGTCGAGCGTTTCGGGCCGCTGCTCGAGAATTACCACCTCTTTCCAAGACGCATCAACGTGAGCTTCGTTAACGTCATCTCCAAGAACGAGCTTTTCATGCGTATCTGGGAGAGGGGCGCGGGAGAGACAAGAAGCTGCGGCACCGCCGCTTGCGCTGCGACAGTCGCCGGGGTCCTGAACGGATTTGCGGAGAGAAAGGTCACGATTGTTCAGCCCGGCGGCAAGCTGGAAGTGGAATGGAGCCGCAAGGACAATCATATATATCTTAGGGGCCCTGCTGAAATGATCTTTAAGGGGACGATCCTCGTATGAGCTTTCAGGGCGTGATGACCGCGATCGTAACCCCGTTCCGCGACGGTGCGGTGGACGAGAACGCCCTGCGTGCCCTCATCGAATGGCAGATAAAGAGCGGAGTGGATGCCGTTGTCCCGTGCGGCACTACGGGCGAATCCGCGACGGTGACATACGAAGAACACGAAAAAGTAATACGCGTCGCGGTCGAGCAGTCGGCGGGCAGGGTCCCCGTCATAGCGGGCGCAGGTTCGAACTCCACGGCGAACGCTGTAAAGCTCGCCAAGCAGGCGAAGAAGGCGGGCGCCGATGGACACCTGCAGGTCACGCCTTATTATAACAAGCCGACGCAGGAGGGGCTCTACCAGCACTTCAAGGCAATAGCCGCCGTGGTCGATCTTCCAATGGTGCTATACAACGTTCCGGGCAGGACGTCGGTGAACATGCTTCCGGAAACGGTCGCCCGCCTTTCGTCGATAGACAATATCGTGGCGATCAAGGAGGCGTCGGGAGACATGGAACAGATAAAAAGGATCGTGGCGGAGACGGGTCCCGTGTTTTCCGTCTATTCCGGCGACGACGCGTTGAACTTGGAGATATACAAGGCGGGCGGCAAGGGGGCGGTATCGGTGACGTCGAACGTCGCGCCCTCGCATGTCGCGGACGTCTGGGACAGATTTTCTGCGGGCGACGTTGATGCGGCGCAAAAGATCCAAAGCGGGCTTGCATCTCTCAACAAGGCCATGTTCATAGAGACCAACCCAATCCCCGCAAAGACGGCCCTTTCGCTCATGGGAAAGTGCCGCGAAGAGTTCCGCCTTCCGATGACCCCCATGTCGGAAGATCACAAAGAAGAGTTGCGTAAGGTTTTGAGCCAATATAAGCTTCTGCCATGAATCCCAAGACCAATGTCATTGTGGCCGGCGCCAAGGGGCGCATGGGCTCCATCATTTCGCGCCTCGTGAATGATTCCGGAGATCTCGCCCTTGTTGCGGAGGCGGAGAAGGACACGCCTCTTGAGACGGTGATAGACAAGGGGGACGTCGTCGTTGATTTCACGGTCCACGAGGCGGCGGCCGTGAATGCGGCGCTCGCGGCAAGACATCACAAGCCCATCGTCATCGGCACGACGGGGCTTTCGAAAGGCGAGGAGGAGATCCTCAAAAAAGCGTCGAGCTCCATTCCCGTCGTCTATTCTTCGAACATGTCCATTGGGATTAATGTGATGTGGAAGCTCGTGGAGCTTGCGTCGCGCGTTCTGGCGCCCGAGTTCAAAGTGGATATAGTCGAGACGCACCACGCAAAGAAGCTCGATCGGCCCAGCGGTACGGCAAAGAAGATATTGGAGGTCATTCTGGCGCAGAGCGGCTGGAAACTGGACAAGGACGTCTTCTTTTACGAAGAGGAATGCGGAGGCGCGAAAGAGCCCAGGCCGGTCAGCGTTTGCTCCTTCAGGAAAGGGGACGTCGTGGGCGATCACGTGGTTCATTTCACGAGCGCCGGGGAATCCATCGAGATCACGCACCACGCCTTCAAGCGCGAGATATTCGCCAAAGGCGCCGTCGCGGCCGCGAGATGGATAGTGGGAAAACCGCCCGGGCTTTACGGCATGACGGACGTGTTGGGTATTTAACGATTCCTATGAAACCTTCGGAAAGATTATCAAAGCTACCGCCGTATCTCTTTGCCGATCTCGACAGGCAGAAGGCGGCGGTGCGCTCTCTCGGCAAAAAGGTCATAGACCTTTCGATAGGTGATCCCGATCTCGAACCGCCGGTCGCGCTTGTCGATGCGCTCAAGACCGAGCTTTCAAGGAAGGGCGTGCATCGTTACCCTTCATACGCCGGTTCTGTCGAGTTCCGCAACGCCTGCGCGAAATGGCTTTTGTCGCGCCACGGCGCCAAGGTCGACGGCGAAAAAGAGGTGCTTGCCCTCATCGGCACGAAAGAGGGTATCGGCCACATGATACTCGGTATGATAGATCCGGGCGACGTCGTGCTTGTCCCGTCCCCCGGCTATCCGATGTACATACAGGCGACCGCCTTGGCGGGCGGCACGGCGCACTTGATGCCGGTCACGAAGGAGACGAACTTTTTGCCGGAGTTCGATGCGATCCCGAAGGGCGCGCTCAAAAAAGCCAAGCTCATGTTCTTGAACTATCCCAACAATCCCACGTCCGCCGTCGCGACGCGCGAATGTTTTGAAAAGGCGATAGCGCTCGCGAAGGAACACGGGTTTTTGGTCTGCCACGATGCCGCGTACATCGAGATAAGTTCGGGGACAACGCGGCCGCCCAGCATACTCTCTTTGCCCGACGCAAAAGACGCGGCCGTGGAGTTTCATTCCTTTTCGAAGACCTTTTGCGCGTGCGGATGGCGCCTCGGCTTCGTGGCGGGCAATAGCGAAGCGCTAAGGGCGCTGGGGCACATAAAAGAGAACATGGATTCCGGCGTCTTTACCGCGATCCAGCGGGCGATGATCTACGCCATGGAGGAGCTGGAGGGCCACATTGCGGGCCTGTGTTCGATATACGCATCGCGCAGGCAGTCGTTCTCGAAGAACTTGGAGCGCATGGGATTTCGTGTCTTCCATTCCGACGCCTCTTTTTACATCTGGGCCGAGCTTCCGGAGAAACAGGGTTCCATAGAGTTCTGCAAAAAACTTCTTGAGAGGACGGCGGTAGCCGCCACGCCGGGCATAGGTTTCGGCCGGTACGGCGAGGGATACGTTCGCTTCTCTTTAACGGTGCCGACTGAAGAGCTCGAAGAGGCGGCGACGATGATGGCCAAACTTTGATGGCGTACACTGTTTACATAGGCATCGGGTCCAATTTGGGCGACCGCGCTGGAAACTGTGAAAAGGCGGTCGCTCTTTTAGGTCGGCACAACGAAATAGAGGTCTTGAAGGTCTCCAAGTGGCGCGAGACCAAGGCGCTGACGAGGGGTAACGGTGAGCAACCCCTGTATATCAACGGCGCCGTAAAGATATCGACCCGCATGAACCCGCGCGAGCTGCTTTCGGTCCTGCAGAGTATCGAGGCGAAGCTCGGCAGGCCGGCCAAGCGCGAAAAATGGGCGCCGCGGACGATAGATCTAGATATTCTCTATCACGGCGATGCGGTTGTGAACGAACCGGACCTTGTTATTCCGCATCCCGAAATTCTAAAAAGAAAGTTTGTCATGGAGCCGCTGTGTGATATAGAACCGACACTATTTTCGAAAGGAGAGATATGAAACTTTTCATCGATACTGCGGACATAAAAGAGATACGCGAGGCCAATGCGATGGGAGTCATCGACGGCGTTACGACCAACCCCTCGCTCGTCGCCAAGACCGGCCGCGATTTCAGGAGCGTAGTAAAGGACATTCTGGCGGAAGTTAACGGTCCGGTGAGCTTGGAGGTCACATCCCTCGAGGCCGGGGGGATGGTCGAAGAGGCGGTGAAGCTGGCCGACCTTTCGAAGAACGTCGTGATCAAAATTCCCACGACGACCGAAGGACTGAAGGCGATCAAGACCTTAACCGGCAAGGGCATCAAGACGAACGCGACGCTCTGCTTCTCGCCCAATCAGGCCCTTCTTGTCGCGAAAGCCGGTGCGACATACGTGAGCCCTTTCGTCGGACGCTTGGACGACATCACTCACGTCGGCATGGACCTCATCGCCGATATAATGTCCATTTTCGAGAACTACGATATCTCTACCGAGGTAATCGTTGCCTCCATCAGGAACCCGCTCCACGTCCGCGAGGCGGCGCTTTTGGGCGCACACGTCTCCACCGTGCCCTTCAGCGTGATAGGTCAGCTTATCAAACATCCGCTGACGGATATCGGGATCGATAAGTTCATGAAGGATTGGGAGCGGGTACCGAAGTGACTACAAAGGTTTTCTTTTGAGGTTCAACAGCACCTTCGTCCCGATCGCCTTGAGGGTGTCGAACACGCCCTGCCCCGTCACGGCCACGGTCTCGAAATCAGGCACGGAGTTAGGGTTCAAGAGGTTTCGCAGCTCGTCAGCGGGGACCGCGTTCGGGAGGTCGCGCTTGTTGTAGGCGATCACCATCGGGACCTGTTTCCAGTCGAGCCCCTCGTTCTTGAGTATCTCCCGCAGATTGGCAAAGCTCCTCAAGTTGTCTTCCATCTTCTGAAGCTGCGAATCCGCCATGAATACGACGCCGTCCACCCCTTTGGAGATGAGCTTGCGCGCCGCGGTGTATCCAACCTCTCCCGGAACCGTATAAAGGTGCAACCTGATGGTGTAGTTCTTGAACTTGCCGAGACTCAACGGGACGAAATCGAAAAAGAGCGTGCGGTCGTCGGTCTGTGAAAGGGAGATGAGGTCGCCCTTCGACGAGTCCTTCACCTGCTCATAGACCGCGCGAAGAGTCGTTGATTTGCCGCAAAGCGGCGGGCCGAAATAGACGACCTTGCAGTTGATCTCTTTCTGCTTCTCGTTGATGAATGACATGACCGTATTCTATTTGGCGGGCGCTCGGATTGTCAATCACTGAATTGGACCGGCATTTCAGGGCCTGCAGTTGATGCAGACGTCGAACCAGTCGGAGGGAAGAGACGCCTTTTTGCGTATGAACTCGAGCTGTTTCTTGGGGGCTATCTTCTGGCCGCATTTGGAGCAGCGGGCCATCTCGAACTTCACCTTCCATTCGGGGAAGGTTCGGAAGTTCTCGTCCTCTTCCATCTTTATATAGTTGGTGGGGCAGATGTACGCGCATGAGCCGCATCCGATGCAATCTCCCGCCTCTTCGAAGAAGGGGGAGGATATCTTGCGCTCCGGGCCCCTGCCTGCGAAAGAGATGGCGTTCGCCTCGACCACTTCGCTGCAAGCCCTGATGCACATGCCGCAGAGAATGCAGCCGTCGTCCTTTTTGGGGAACCGCACGGCCTCTGCGTCCACACCGACCTGTTTCGCGACCTCGATCACTTCCGGCGTCTTGGACGATCTGGCAAGCGTCAGCTCCATGATCATCTTGCGCTGCCTCTTGACCTTGTCGGAAGAGGTCTTGAAAATCTGTCCATCCTTCACCGGGAAATTGCACGACGTGACGATCTTCGACCAGTCCCCGCGGTCCCATTCGACTATGCAGAGGCGGCAGACTCCGTACGGCTTCAGGTCGCCGTGGTCGCAGAGCGTGGGTATGGGGATGAACTCCCTGCGGCAGACGTCCAAAAGGTTCTCGCCGGCCGCCGCCTCGATCTTTTTGCCGTCTATTGTGATCGTTATCTTGTTGCTCATTATGTGCTCACTCCACCTTGATAGCGTCGAACTTGCAGTTCTCCAGACACAGTCCGCACTTGATGCATTTTTCCTGCAGGACCGCGTGTATCTTCATCTTGTCGCTCACCTTGCCCTTTATCGTGGCCGCCCTTTCGGTTGCGACCGCCGCCTCCGTCGGGCAGACCTTCGCGCACGCCTTGCAGCCGACGCATTTCGCATCGACAACGGTGTAGGTGATAAGCGGTTTGCAGACCTTTGCGGGGCACTTTTTGTCGCGAATGTGCGCTACATATTCGTTTCGGAAGAACTTGATCGTCGAGAGCACGGGGTTAGGGGCCGTCCCGCCCAGCGCGCAAAGGGACGAGTCGAGGATCGTCTCCGACATCTCTTCCAGAAGCTCTATGTCTCCTTCGCGCCCCTCTCCGCCGCAGATGCGGTTCAAGATCCAGAGCATCTGCGCCACTCCTTCGCGGCAGGGCAGGCACTTACCGCAGGATTCTTCCGTCAGGAACTGCGTGAAATAGCGGGCGACGTCCACCATGCAGGTGTCCTCGTCCATGACGATGAGGCCCCCGGAGCCCATCATCGAACCCGCTTTGGTCAGTTCGTCAAAATCCACATGCAGGTCCAGCTGGCTTTCTGGCAGGCATCCGCCCGAAGGGCCGCCGGTCTGCACCGCCTTGAACTTCTTCCCGTTGGGTATCCCTCCGCCGATCTCGAATATGATATCTCTAAGTTTGATCCCCATCGGCACTTCGACCAAGCCCGTATTGTTGATCTTTCCGACGACGGAGAAGATCTTCGTGCCTTTGCTGCCCGCGGTGCCGATCGACGCGTACCAGCCCGAGCCGCGGCCGATTATGAGGGGCACGTTCGCCCATGTCTCGACGTTGTTGAGGCAGCTGGGCTTGTTCCAGAGGCCGTATTCGGCCGTGTGTATATATTTGGCGCGGGGCTCGCCGATCTTTCCCTCGAGCGACGCCATGAGCGCGGTCGATTCGCCGCACACGAACGCGCCGCCCCCGCGGCTGATAGTGATGTCGAAATCGAAACCTGTGCCCAAGATATTCTTGCCCAGAAGCCCCGCCTCGCGTGCAAGCTTGAGAGCGATGCGCGCATTCTTTACCGCGAGCGGATATTCGTTCCTGACGTAGATGTAACCCTCGTTCGAGCCGATGGCGTACGCGCCTATTATCATGCCCTCGAGAACGCTGTGGGGATTGCCTTCGAGAAGCGAACGGTCCATGTATGCGCCGGGATCTCCCTCGTCGGCGTTGCAGATGACGTAGCGTGCCTCGCCGGGCTGCGCCTTGCGCACCGTCTCCCATTTTTTTCCCGTCAGGAATCCGCCGCCGCCGCGCCCGCGCAGCCCCGCCTTCTTGATCTCTTCGATTATCGCCTCGGGCTTCATCAAAAGCGCCTTAGCCAGCGCCGCATAACCGCCGTCGGCGATATAATCTTCGATCGAATCGGCGTTGATGCGCTGGTTGGCCCCGAAGAGCAGGCGGTTCTGGCGCGCGTAGAAGGGGACCTCTTTTTCGAGCTTCACCTTCTTTCCGTCGGAGAGCACATAAAGGAGTTTTTCAACGACGTCGTTCCCCATGATCGTTTTTTCTACGATCTCCGGAACGTCCGACGGCTCTATCTTCTGGTAGAAGATGCCCTTCGGCTGGATCAGTGAAAGGGGGCCCCTTTCACAAAAACCGTGGCAGCCGGAGACGCGCAGTTCGACCTTTTCCTCAAGGTTCCTCTTTTTGAGCTCGTTGCGAAAGGCGT
>DYJF01000022.1:21544-27305 GCA_020723205.1 Bdellovibrio sp. | reverse complement strand
ATCAACGACGCGGTAAAAAAGATCCAATTTGTCGTCGCCCAGAAAATGTCGCAGATGGGCGGCTTCGGGAACTTTGAACTATGAAGAACGGTAGATTCGCAATTTTAGGAATCGTCCTTGCCGCAACGCTCATCGCCCCCGCCGTCTTCGCCTATGACGATCCCGACGACGCTTCGGTGGGGGCAAAGGCAAAGTCCAGCATCACTTCGTGCAGGGCCTATGCATCCAGCTTCAGAAGCCAGGGGCCGCTTCAGGACAAGATAGATTTCCAGAACAGGTTCGGATCGCCGCTCGACACGAACGTGTCCATAGATGTCGAAGATGACAACATAAACGAATACAGCTTCGACGCCTTGACTAAGATCGTTCTTGAATGTCAGGGAAGTGTTTGCCGCGCGCGCTGCGTCTCAAAATTCTAGTCCTGAACCACTCTTTGAGTTTCGGATAGAACTCTTTTCCCAAAAGATAGCTGCCTCCCCAAAACGCGATCTCCGCAGCGACGAAAAGCATGACGTCGATCGCCGCTTTCCATGCCGTCGAAATCTTGAGCAAGTGGACCGGCGGGATCAAAAGCCAGAAGACGCCCGACAGGACGACGAGCACAATGCCGGTTTTTTTTAAGACCTTACTTTTGTCCATAGCTCTCAAGAAACGCCTCGAGCCGCGTGCGATGCTGCTCGAAACTCGAGTTTCTCTGGTCCGCCGCATCTCCATTGATGTTCAGGAACTTGAAGCCGGCGGCCTCGAGCTCGCGGCCGAGAATGGAAACGTTTCCCGACGCCTGATGGCATCCCCAGCTCGAATAGTGGATCATGCCCTCCACATTGAAATCCCTTGCGACCTTGACGATATGCTCTATCCGCCTCTCAAGCGGGCCGTTGGAAGGATGTTTGATAAGACGCGCCGCGATGGAGCCCAGCGGATCGGAAAGATCGTAATCGTCGTAGAGGACCGTCGAGTACTCGTCGCATACGACACGCGAGGTCCCGCCGTTATCTATTATCTTCCAAATGGGCGTATCGTATTGAGGAACGATGTGAAGCCACATTAGACGCCGCACCTTTTCACCCGTATACATCTCGCTGAAGAAACGATCGCGCTTCGTGTCCGACCTGACGCCGCGGCATCGCCTTTCAACCATGCGCACAAGCTCTTTTCTTCCAAGCAGAAAATGATTCGGAAAGGCGAAGTTCGCCACCTCATGGGCGCGGAACAGGTTCTTCCTGTTCACGCAATACAGGTCGTAGAACCGCCTCAACGCGGCGAACGCCCTGTTAGCGTTCTCAAGCATCCTGCGAAGACGTTCCGTATAGCCCTTGACGCCGGTCGCCTCTGAAAGGGCCTTCATCGCATCTTTAAGCTGTCCTTTAACGTAATCTATGCCGTCGGCGCTTTCTTCATAAGGGATGTCTATGAAAATGAACGGGACCCGCTGTTCCTTGGCCGCCTCCGCAAATGTCTTGAGGTTTCCGTCGCACAAAAGGGACGTGGAACCGACAACTGCCGGCGTGCCCAGTATGCCGCTCTTCGATATTCCCATCAGCATCCTGTGGAAGGAGCACATGGCCGGCGGGACGTCCATCTCCTCCGCCATACCCAAGAACATCGGTGAAAGACCTATCGACGAGAACATGCCGGACATCACTTCCAGTGTGATCGGATGTATGTCGAACGTGTGCAGTATCTCCGCGGGAAACAGAATAGACGTCCACGCGCCCTTCACCTCCGACGAAGTCGCCTCCGAAATGTACTTCAGCAATGCCCTGTTCCCGCATCTCGCCGCAGGGGATTTTTTACGCGAAAAATATGCGTCGCACATCCTGAAAAGACGCGATGCGCCGTGAAAGGTGAGGCCTCCCTTCGATACGGAACGATACAGTTTTTTTGCAACGTATTTTTTAGCCCTCATTTTATCCCTTCAAAGCGAACAGCGCCGCGCCAAGCGCGCCGGTGAACTGCGGCTCTTCCACCACTTCGATATCGGAGTTAAGGCATCTTTTGAGCTCGGAAACGAGGCACTTGTTCTTCGCGACCCCGCCGGCCATATAATACGGCGGCGCCCCGTTTATTCTTCTGGCAAGCGATACTGTCCGCTCGGCTATCGCGCTGTGGATCCCCTTGGCGATCTCGTCCTTCGAAGCACCGGCCGCAACGAGGGAGATCACTTCCGATTCGGCGAAGACCGAGCACATGCTGCTGACTGGAACAGTGTTTCGCGCCCTCATCGCAAGCTTCGCGAACTCGTCCAAGCCCACATCCATCTTCGCAGCCATGACCTCCAAAAATCTTCCCGTGCCGGCCGCACACTTATCGTTCATGGCGAAACTCCTGACCGTTCCGTCCTCGCCAATCTTTATCGCCTTGCTGTCTTGACCGCCGATATCTATCACGGTGGCCGGCTTTCCAAGCAGATGGTATGCTCCGGCTGCATGGCACGATATCTCCGTTATGATCTCGTCCGCCCCCTCCACATTGTTCCTGCCGTAGCCCGTAGCCACGATCCTTTTCACGTCCTTCCTTGCTATCCCGGCTCCTTCCAGTTCCTTCAGCACTTCCCCGACGCTTCTCTTCACCGACGTCCCGGTCGGAACTATATGACGGGCGACGATGTTCTTGTTTCCGTCTATGCACACCAGTTTCGTCGCGTGTGAACCGCTGTCTAAGCCGACAAAGTATTTTCCGCTCCCCGCCTTGGCCTTGATACCGGCATTTTTTTTCAGCCCCTCAAAGAACGCCTCAAGTCTTGTCATAAGCTGCCCCTCTGAATTCACTTCAAGTTCGTGTTCGATCATGAGCGCCGGAACGCCGGCGTGCTCCTTGAGATACCTGTAATCAAAATGATGAAAGTCGCAGAACTTGATCGCGTTCACCACGATGCCGGCGATCCCTTCGTTCTCCATCCTTTTCTTCAAATTTATCTTGTAACCGTCGTCGTTCGTGCGCGGACAACTGTTCCAGACTCCAACGATGCTTCAAACAGAACGTCGTCGTTCAATCTTGCGCTGATAGTATAATGCCGATTCCCGGGTATGTCAACTCGCGCGCGTATCGTTGAGGATCGCGGGCCGCATCTTCCAGTTCAGGGTCGGCATATGACTTGATCAGGCAGTGGTTGAGATATACCGCCTCGAACCCGAATCTCTTCAAACTTTTATCCAGCGCGCCGAGCGGCACGTTGGCGCCAAGGACACCTATCCTTATGCGGTCCGAATGATCCTCGCTCGAAAGCGATGGACCCCTGCCCGACCGAGAAACTTTTGCCCCTTTGTCGGCCACGGACAACGCCCGCGTAAGCTTCTCGAGCTCCGCCGCAAAGAACTTTGCCGCGTCTTCGCTTTTGTTTCGCGGCACGTCCAGCAGGTGGACCTTTTCCGGCTTCAGATCCCGCTTGATCGCATTGTGAAGTTTTTTCATAGCATCGCACGACGTCGGCACGATGATGAGATCGTATCTGTCGCGAGACTCCGCCAGATACTCATAGAGCTTCTTTGCATAGGAACAAAGATTTTCGTGAAAGTGGCAGCCGCGGGACGGCGCTTCAAGACGCTTGCACATGGAAGCGTCAAGAAAATCAAGCCCGTGCCCCATGGATACAATAAACTCTGTGGGGATCAATGAACAAAAAACGGGGATCCTCATCTATTATCTCTCAATGGGCGTGAAGTTTCTCTCATATTTGGGCTCGACGAGATCGTTGTCGTTCAGGATGATGCCTTTGCCGCTCTCGCGGTCGTACTGGTTCATGTGGTAAAGGAACGGGTCCATCGTTTGCCCTCCGCCCACCTCAACTTCGCCGTTCGGCGTCGTGCCGGATTCGGTGTACTCCCCGTCTCCGGACTGCGCGGCGTTCTGGGCCGCCACTTGAACGCCCGTCTCGCCTGTGAGCACATTGGCAGCTAACATAAGAGAAGCGCCAATGGCAGGGAAAAATCTCCTCATAAAAATCGCCTCCCCCATATCAATTTTGACTTGATTATACCACTTCCAAAACAGGGGGGATGATATTTTTATAAGACATAACTATATGATACTATTAACTAAATATATATGCCGCCTCCGGGCGGAAAAACTCTAACGAGATATATCAGGAGCAAAGCTGGTTTTGCAGCTGTTTATTGTTTGCCCGTCCTAGGCCCTTCGTTTGCGGTACCAGATGGTAAAGGTGATGCCGACCTGTATCACGACAGCGGTGATAACATTATATATCCAACGGCGTTCGACGTGGTGATAGTACCTGAAAATGCTGATCACGGTCGAGACCAGAAAGACCGCCGTCCACAACAACGTGAGTATCACGTTCCTGTGTCTGAAAAGCTCGGAGGCGGCCACTTCCGGCGTTACGTGCTCACGCGCGTATTGGATAGTGAATGGTTTTCCGACGGCGAGGGAAAGAAGGCCTGCGAGCGTCAGCCAGACGTGCGCTATGACGTTCATACGATGATATATCCACTCGTTCCCGAGTATCGTAACGGTCACCAGCATGGATAAAAAGAAGGCCGCCGTGCACCACGTCAGAACAAAACCCTTCTTTAAGTGCCCGTATCCAAAGAACAATGTGGAGACGAGACAAACGGCCACTGCCGCGCGCATGCTGTGAATGGTGTTGCCTGCGATGGCCGCGAGGAGAAGCCACGGCAGAAAACCAAGCATGAAGTTCATCCGTTCGAACATGACGCTTTCTTACCCCATTTTCAGAGGGCTTGCAAACGGGACCTTATTTGGGCATGGCTAAGGTCCAAAGGAGCTTATATGGGTTGGGTGGTATTGAAATTCGGGGGGACGAGCGTCGCATCCCTTGAGCGCTGGAAAACGATAAGAACGATCGTTGAAAAGCGCATAAAAGACGGCCTGCGTCCCCTTGTGGTCTGTTCCGCCCTTTCGGGCATTTCGGACCAGCTTGAAAAGCTCCTGACGCGATCGCTCACCGGCCAGCACAAAAAAATAGTCGCCAGGATAGTCGAGCGGCACAAACAACACGCAAGCGACTTGGGCGTTCCTTTCGGGGAGATCAAGGAGCTGACAGACGAACTCTCGCGCTTTGCAGTCGGCGCTTCACTCGTCCGTGGGGTCTCTCCCCGCGTGCGCGCGAAGGTCCTTTCGTACGGTGAACTTTTGTCCACGAAACTCGGCGCCGCATATCTGATGAGGAACGGTGTCAAAACGGCATGGTATGATGCCCGCAAACATCTTATCTGCAAAGAGCTGCCGCACGTTTCCGAAAAACAGGCCTACCTTTCCGCGGTATGCGACATCGAAAAAGATGCGGCGCTTGCAAAACGTTTGGGCGCGGAAAAAACACCGGTCATCATCACGCAGGGCTTCATAGCGAGCGATAAGGACGGCGAGACAGTGCTATTGGGCAGAGGCGGCTCCGACGTTTCGGCGGCCTATTTCGCGGCAAAACTCACGGCCGACCGTCTCGAAATCTGGACCGACGTGCCGGGCATGTACACCGCAGATCCGCAAAAGGTCCCGCAGGCGCGCCTGCTCAAGGTCTTGGATTACGACGAGGCGCAGGAGATAGCGTCGGCCGGGGCAAAGGTCCTGCACCCGAAAACGATCCCTCCGGTGAAGCGCCATAAGATACCGCTTCATATATGCAGCACGGCCCACCCCGACGTGTCCGGCACCATCATCAAGGCGGATAAGGACAATCCCACAGCGCAGGTCAAGGCGATCTCGTCGAAACAGAACATAATACTTGTCTCGATGGACACGGTCGACATGTGGCAGCAGGTGGGTTTCTTGGCGGACGTGTTCG
>DYJF01000022.1:18808-21534 GCA_020723205.1 Bdellovibrio sp. | reverse complement strand
CTCTCCATAGACCTTGTATCGACATCCGAAACGAACGTCACGGTCACGCTCGATCACAACTTGAACCTTCTGGACGCCGAACATCTTTCCGCCCTGACAAAGGACTTGGGCGAATTCTGCCGTGTGCGCGTCATCGAGTCAGCGGCCCTCGTGAGTCTCTTGGGAAGAAACATACGCTCCATCCTCCACCAGATAACCCCGGCACTTGAGGTCTTCGACGAACAGAGGATATATCTCATATCGCAGGCGGCCAACGACCTGAACCTGACGTTCGTCGTGGAAGAAGAGCAGGCGGGACGGCTCGTATCGCAGCTGCACGGGGAACTTTTCAAAAGGCGCAAGAACGACCGGCTCCTCGGCCCCACGTGGCAGGAGCTTAACAAGGCGCCTCATGAAGCGGCGGTCCCGAGACCATGGTGGCACAGGAAAAGCGCCGAACTTCTGAAGATAGCGAAGGACAGGACGCCCCTATATGTATATGACGGCGAGACCGTCGAGGCCCGCATAAAGGACCTCAAGGGACTTAAGTCGGTCGACCGCATTTTATATTCGGTCAAGGCGAACTCCAATCCCGACGTCCTGCTAAAGTTTTCAAACGCCGGTCTCGGCTTCGAGTGCGTTTCCATCTACGAGGTGAGGCACGTCCTGAAGCTGTTCCCCAAGATCGAAAAAAAACGAATCCTTTTTACGCCGAACTTCGCACCGCGCGAAGAATACGAGGAGGGTTTGAAACTCGGCGTGTATGTCACGCTGGACAACACATACCCCTTAAAGGAATGGCCGGAGATCTTCAATGGGCGGCGGATCTTTTTGAGGATAGATCCGGAACGCGGGGACGGGCACCACAAATACGTGCGCACCGCTGGTTCGAAATCGAAGTTTGGAATATCGCCGTCGGAGTTCGACGCGCTGGACGATATCCTGAAAAGATCCCGGGCCGTAGTGGTGGGTCTTCATGCACACGTCGGGAGCAACATCTTAACGCCCGATACATGGGCCAACACGGCGCTGACGCTGGCCTCGCTCTCCAAAAGGTTTACAGATGTTAAGATAATCGACGCCGGCGGGGGACTGGGCGTTCCAGAAATATCGGGCAGCGCCGGGATCAACATTGCGGCCGTCGAAGAGGAGTTGGGGAGGGTCAAGAGGAGATATCCCAATCTTGAACTTTGGATCGAGCCGGGCAGGTTCCTCATTGCAGAAGCGGGCGCGATACTCACGCGCGTGACGCAGTTAAAACAGAAGCGCGACTATCATTACGTGGGCGTGGACACCGGAATGAACACCCTTATCCGTCCGGCCCTTTACGGCTCGTACCATGAGATCGTCAATCTTTCCCGGTTGGGAGACGATGCCGCCCACCTTGCGAACATTGTGGGCCCGATATGCGAATCGGGCGACATTTTGGGACATGAACGCAGCATTGCAAAACCGAAGGACGGGGACGTCATTCTCATAGGCAACGCCGGCGCCTATGGGCGCGTGATGAGCTCCAGCTACAACATGAGGCCGCCGGCCGAAGAATATTTCATGGAGGCAAAGTGTCGGTCGAAATGACCGTGTTCATATATTTGCGACAAACTCACGCCGAATAGACGAGAAGAATGCCTGCGATCTCCGCGATGACGGCAAATATCCGGAGCTTGCCGTCGGAAAGGCCCTTCCACCAATCCATCCATGCGTTCATGCGCTGAAGGCCCAACGGGTATATAATGACGCCGCCTATCACCGCCAATATCCCGATTATCCTCGGTATCCACGGAATGAGCGCGCTTTGCGCGGCGTAGATCAAAAGACCGCCGACAACTATCCTCAAGGCACCCGCTGCGTAAATGCGCCGTCCAGCTCTAAAAAAATCTATGACGGTCCTTACATATTCGGGCTTCATGAAAAAAACAACGCCGACGATGACATAAAGGATCCCAAACGCTGTTATAAAATATGACACTGTCATCCCTCCTTCCAGTTTTTTCCGTAATGTTTTTCATAACTCCATGTACATCTCTACATGCCTGATGTTCGCTTCCATGAACTCTTCGCCGCGGGGTTTAAATCCGCATTTCACATAGAAATCATTCGCATAAATCTGCGCGTGCATTACCGCTTCGGTCGCGCCCTTCTCTTTTGAATAAGCGACCAAAAAATCCACTATCTTTTTGCCTATCCCCTTTTTGCGGAACCTTAACAGGACCGCAATGCGTTCCAGCTTCGATTTATTTCCCAGAAATCTTATGCGCGCGCAACCGGCGACTTCATCATCATAATAAGCGATGATATGCGTGGCCGCTCCGTCAAACTCGTCCATCTCCTCCTCGCGCGAGACGCCCTGTTCTTCCATAAACACAAGCTCGCGGACCCCATAGGCCTTTTTAATGTCGAGCGGCGTCTTGGCTATTTTTACGGTGATTTTGTCCATAAACCGGTGCGTTTCCCGCTTGCTTTATCATGGCGGTTTTGATTTAACAAAGCATTAATTAACCCATTGTAATCATGCTGGAATTTGTCACAGGGGCTGAAGTGATCGCGAGGGCGGCAATCGACGCCGGCTGCAATTTTTTTGCCGGCTATCCCATTACGCCGGCCACCGGGATTTTGCTTTCGCTTGTCCGATTCATGCCCAAGGCGCGCGGAGTCGTGATACAGGGCGAGGACGAGATCGCCTCCATCGGCTTTTGCATCGGCGCCTCGTCGGTCGGACTGAAACCCATGACCGCAACCTCCGGCCC
>DYJF01000022.1:0-18798 GCA_020723205.1 Bdellovibrio sp. | reverse complement strand
ATCTCGCTTTATTCCGAGAATATCGGCTTTGCGCAGATGGCGGAGCTTCCCATGGTCATAGTCAACGTCCAGCGCATGGGACCCGCGACGGGCGGCGCGACGACGAATGCCGAAGGTGACATACAGTTCATAAGATGGGTCACATCGGGCGGATATCCGATGATAGTCCTGTCCCCAACCACAGTCGAAGAGGCGTACGAGCTGACCATTGACGCCTTCAATCTTGCCGAAAGATTCAGGACGCCGGTCGTGCTCTCCACCTGCAAGGACCTTGTGATGAACCGTTCCACCGCGAACATCACGAAATATAAGAGGCCGGAACTTATCACGCGCACATACGCAAAAGATGAGAAGGGTTTTCTTCCGTATAATTATGACAAATTGGATGACGTCCCGCCCTTCGCGCCCATCGGCGGAGATATCTTGACGCGCATAAACACCTCGACGCACAACAAGGCCGGAATGTTAACAAAGGATCCCGATCTTGCAGGCCCGGCGCTGCTGCATCTCAATGAAAAAATCATGAAACACGCAGATGAGATCGAGCGCGTCGACACCGACCTTGAGAACGGAGCAGACGCGGTCATAGTCGCCTACGGCTCCATGGGCCGCGCCAGCCGCGACGTCGTTTCAATGGTCAGAAAAGAGGGCGGCAAGGTCTCTCTCATCATCATAAAATCACTGTGGCCGCTCCCTGAAAGAGCGCTCAAAAAATTCGTCGGAAATCATAAGAAGGTAATCGTTCCCGAGTTGAATCTCGGACAATACGTCTTGGAGATCGAGCGGCTCTTCCCCGACAAACGGGTAGTGCCGGTGAACAGGGTGGACGGAAAATTGATAACGCCGGAACAGTTCCTCCCCTTTGTAAGGGGAGGATAGGTGGAGTAGACGACTATCTACCTCCCCCTTCCCCTCCTTATAAAGGAGGGGAATTGATAAATATGAAATACGTAAATCCAGACAGAAAGCCGTATCCGTTCTGCCCGGGCTGCACGCACGGAACGATCCTTGACGCGATAAACGACGCACTGGACAAGGTCGGTGCGGACCCCAAAAGGACGGTCCTTGTTTCGGACATCGGCTGCGTGGGTCTTGCCGACAAATATTTCGACGTCCACACGTTCCACGGACTCCACGGGCGCTCGTTCACGTACGCATGCGGGGTAAAGCTCGCGAACCCCGAGCTCCAGGTCTTTGTAGTAGTGGGCGACGGCGGCTGCGGTATCGGCGGGCACCATCTTATCAACGCCGCACGAAGGAACATCGGCATCAAGGTTGTTTGCTTTAACAATTTCAACTTCGGAATGACCGGCGGCGAGCATTCGGTGACTACTCCGAACCTTGGAAAAACGCACACAACGCCCGAAGGGAACATTGAAAGGCCCTTCGACCTTTGCAGTCTGGCGCTGGCGTCGAACGCGACGTTTGTGGCGAGAAAGACCGCTTTCGACAAGGACCTCTCCGATATCTTGGCGGAGGCGTTCAAACACGACGGATTCGCATTCATAGATGTGCTTGAACTTTGCACCGCTTACTTCATGCCGCTCAACGAATTCAAAAAATCCAGCTTGGAAAAGATGATAGAGTCGAGCGGACTTAAGCTCGGCATTTTGAAGGATGAAAAGCTGACCGAGTATTCAAAGGGCTTGAGGACGGCATGGCCCGCGGAAAGAGCGCCTTCAAAAATACCCAAGGGAACCGGAGCAAAATTCAAACCGAACCTGAAAGAGGGCTATTACTCCGTAGTCCTTGCCGGATCGGCAGGAATGAAGATCGTCTCCGCAGCGACCAACTTCGCGCGCGCGGGACTGAATTGCGGCCTTTATGCAACGCAGCAGGACGACTACCCCGTCACCGTGCAAACCGGACATTCCGTTTCAGAGATAAAATTCTCGCCGCATCCCATTCACTATGCGGGTATCGAGGAACCGAACGCGGTGCTCCTGGTATCTGGAGACGGGCTCCGAGTCGTAAAGAAGACGCTGGACAAACTGACCGACAAAGACATCGTCATCAAGACAAAGGACGTCCCGCTCGAAACGAAGGCAAAGGTCTACGAGATAGACACCGCCGACAGGACGCTGGGACTGTCCAAATCGAACGTAATGGCCGCAGCAATAGGCCTTCTCCTTTTCGTAACGGAGATAATGCCGCCGGCGTCCTACAAGGCCGTTATCGAGGCCATACCTAAGGAAAAGATACGCGACGAGAATATGCGGGCGTATGAAGCCGCGGAAAAGATAGCCGTCGCAACATCAGTGCGTGAAAAGTAAGCGTCGCAAAAAATGGAGGAATAATGGGAAAACTTAACTGCACCGACTATTACATGATGGATCAGCTCCTATCCGAAGAGGAGCTGATGATCCAGAACGCGACGCGCGATTTCGTGGACAACGAGGTAATGCCGGTGATCACGGAGGCGCATCGCAAGGGTGAATTTCCAAAACACCTTATTCCCAAAATAGCGGAGCTCGGATATTTCGGGGCTAACTTGCCGCAGGAATACGGCTGCGCGGGGCTGGGCAACGTCGCATACGGCCTCTCGCTTCAGGAGCTTGAAAGGGGCGATTCGGGCGTACGTTCGATGTGCTCCGTACAAGGTTCCCTTGTGATGTACCCCATCTACCGCTGGGGCTCCGAAGAGCAGAGAAAGTTCTGGCTCCCAAAACTGGCCAAGGCGGAAAAAATAGGTTGCTTCGGATTGACGGAGCCCGACCACGGCTCCGATCCCGGCAGCATGACGACGCGCGCCCACAAGAAGGGGAACAAGTGGGTAATAAACGGCAGAAAGATGTGGATCACCAACGGCACGATAGCCGACGTTGCCGTCGTCTGGGCGAAGGACGACGAGAACGTCATCCGCGGCTTCCTTGTCGAAAAGGGGATGAAGGGATACACCGCTCCGGAAACGAAGGGCAAATGGTCGCTGCGCGCGTCGGTGACGTCCGAGCTCGTCTTCGACGACGTGGAAATAGACAACACAACGCATTTCCTGCCGGGAACCAAGGGGCTCGCGTGTCCCCTGGGATGCCTTAATCAAGCCCGTTACGGGATATCGTGGGGCGCGTTGGGCGCCGCGATGAACTGCTATGAAACGGCGCTCAAGTACGCCGGCGAACGGCTGCAGTTTGGAAATCCCATCGCCCGCTATCAGATACAGCAGGAAAAGCTCGTATGGATGTTGACCGAGATCACGAAGGGCCAGCTTTTATCGCTGCAGCTCGGCCGCCTCAAGGACGCCGAGAAGATGAAACATCAGCAGGTCTCTATGGCGAAGAGGAACAACGTCTGGGTGGCGCGCGAATGCACGCGTCTCGCGCGCGAAATTCTCGGCGCGGCGGGCATCGTGGATGACTATCCCATCATGCGCCATATGATGAACATAGAGAGCGTCTATACATATGAAGGTACGCACGACATGCACACGCTTATCATCGGCGCCGACATAACCGGGCTGGAAGCATACAGGGTATCTGAAGATAAGAAAAAATAACATGTCAAGAACCTGCATCGGCATACGCAGAGAAGACAAAAACGAGTGGGAGCGCCGCACCCCTTTGACGCCCCACGATATCTCCGCGCTCATCAAGAACGAGGGCCTGTCCTTTGTCGTCCAGCCCTCGCCCATACGCGTCTTCAGGGAGAACGAATATGTGAGCGCCGGAGCTAAGGTGAACGAGGACCTCTCCAAGTGCGGGCTCATCTTCGCCATCAAGGAGCTTCCGCTGCACTTCATCATGCCGGACAAAACGTACGTCTTCTTCTCCCACACGATAAAGGGGCAGTCCCGCAACATGCCCATGCTCAAGAAGATAATGGGGTCCCGCTCCACGCTCATCGACTACGAGCGCGTCGTCGACGGGCACAACCGGCGCCTCATATTTTTCGGCGAGCACGCAGGTTTAGCCGGAATGATAGACACGCTGTGGGCCTTCGGGCAGCGCCTCGAGTGGGAAAAGATAAAGAGCCCCTTCAAAGAGATACTGCAGGCATACAGATATGAGGATCTCGACGCAGCGGCGGAGGTCATATCAAACGTAGGGGAGCATATTGAAACGAAAGGGCTCGAATCTTCCTTGGCACCGCTTGTCGTTGGCATCACCGGCTACGGGAACGTCTCGCGAGGCGCCCAGAAGATACTGACCTACCTGCCCGTCACGGAGGTTGCGCCTGACGAATTGGACGCCCTTTTCCAGAAGAAAAAACACGATCGCAAGACCATATACAAGGCCGTGTTCCATGAGGAACACACCGTCGAGCCGGTCTCGGAACTGGCGAAGTTCGAGCTCAATAACTACTTCGAACATCCCGAGAGCTACAGATCAAAGTTCTTCAATTATCTGCCGTATATCTCAATGCTGGTGAACTGCATATACTGGGACAAGAGATATCCGCCGCTGGTCACAAAAAATGAACTGAAGACGTTGTTCGAAACGGAAAAGAGACCTCGCCTGCGCGTCGTGGGCGATATATCGTGCGATATCGAAGGCGGCGTGGAATTCACGGTAAAGGCGACGAATCCGGCCGAGCCGGTCTTTGTCTATGACCCCAAGACAGAGAACGCGACGGAGGGCGTGGCGGGCAAGGGTCCGGTCGTTATGGCGATCGACAATCTTCCCTGCGAGCTGCCGAAGGAATCCTCCAACGATTTCTCGCATGTGCTCAAAAGGTTCGTGCCTTCGATCGCGATGGCGGATTTCGACGCGGACTTTGAAAAACTGGAACTTCCGCCGGAGATAAAAAGGGCCGTTATCGTCTATCACGGAAAACTGACGCCCGATTACGAGTATTTGTCCAAATTTTTATAGGAGCATTGATATGTCAAAGAACGTTCTTGTTCTGGGCGCGGGGCTCGTCGCCAAACCTTTGGTGCAATACCTGCTCAATCAAAATGATTTCAAAGTGACCGTGGCAAGCAGGACGGTCGAAAAGGCGAAGGATCTCATCTCCGGTCATCCGCGGGGGGAGGCCTTGGGCGTTGATGTTACGGACGCCAAGGCGCTGACGACTCTTATCCCCAAATGCGACCTCGCCGTCAGCTTGGTTCCTTACACGCACCACGTGACCGTAGCCAAAATCTGCATCGAATACGGAAGGCATATGGTCACCACGTCCTACGTCAGCGACGCTATGCGCGCCTTGGATCCCGCCGCAAAAAAGGCCGGAATCATAATACTGAACGAGATAGGCCTCGACCCGGGCATCGACCACATGTCGGCGATGCGCATCATCCACGATGTCCAAAAGAGCGGCGGAAAAGTGACGAGCTTCTATTCTTACTGCGGAGGTCTGCCGGCGCCGGAGGCGAACGACAATCCGTTCGGCTACAAATTCTCGTGGAGCCCGCGCGGCGTGGTCCTCGCGGGAAGGAACAACGCAAAATATTTGAAGGACGATAAGGTCGTCGAGATACAGGGAAGGGACCTTTTTGACAACTACTGGAAGCTGCATGTCGAAGGTCTGGGCGACTTCGAGGCCTACCCCAACCGCGACTCGCTGGGATACATCGACATCTACGGCCTTCAGGGCATCTCCACGATGTTTCGCGGCACCCTCCGAAATCAGGGCTGGTGCAGGACGTGGAAGAAGATCGCCGATCTGGGGTTTTTGGATGACGCCAGGAAGTTCGATCTCGGGAAATACACCTATAAGAAAATCGTCTCCGAGATGATCGGTTCGAAGGGTGCGGACCTTAGGGGCGATCTAGCTAAATATCTGAAGATCGACGCGACATCAGACGTTATCAGCCGCATCGAATGGCTGGGCCTGCTAGAAAACGAGTCGCCGCGTCTTAAAGAGGGTTCGGTCCTGGACCTTCTGGTCGATGTCCTTTTGCAAAAGCTCCAGTACAAAAAGGGAGAGCGCGACATGATCGTGCTTCGCCACGAATTCGTCGGCGAGTATCCGGACAAAAAGACGAAGATAACCTCGACGCTGGTCGATTACGGCATCCCGGGCGGCGACAGCGCCATGTCGAGAACCGTGGGCCTTCCTGCGGCGATCGGGACAAGGATGATCTTGCAGAACAGGATCGGGTTGACCGGCGTTCATATACCTGTCCTGCCGGAGATATACGACCCCGTGCTGGACGAGCTCGAGCAACATGGAATTAAATGTACTGAAAAGACAGAAATTATAAAATGAAATCCCGCCGCAGAGACACAAAGAAGCACGAAAGATTTAGTTTTGTTTTTCTTTGCGTCTCAGTGCCTCTGTGGCTGAATTGAGGAGGTTCTATGCGCGATTTTGTAGTGGAGCTTGGGATAAATGAGGTCAACTCCGGTGTCGGCTTCGGCGATTGGGTCGAAAAACCGAAAGGTCCGGAACTTGTCTCGTATTCGCCCATAGACGGGAAAGAGATCGCGCGTGTCCGCACGGCTTCCGAAACGGATTACGAATACGTGGTCGAAAAGGCCGAGGGCGCGTTCAGGTCATGGCGGACGACGCCGGCCCCCAAACGCGGCGAGATCGTCCGCGAGATCGGCCAGAGGTTGCGCGACAAGAAGAAGATCCTTGGAAAACTCGTGACGTTGGAGATGGGAAAGATCGCGGCCGAAGGCGAAGGCGAGGTTCAGGAGATGATAGACATGGCCGACTACTCCGTAGGGCTTTCGCGCCAGCTCTACGGCCTGACCATCTCGTCGGAGCGCCCTTCCCACAGGATGATGGAACAGTGGCATCCGCTGGGTACGATAGGCATCGTGACCGCCTTCAATTTTCCGGTCGCCGTCTGGTCGTGGAACGCGATGATCGCGGCCGTCTGCGGCGACACGATGATATGGAAACCCTCCTCAAAAACGCCTCTCACCGCGATCGCCGTCCAGAAGATCGCAAATGAAGTGATGAAGGCCTACGGTCTTGAAGGCGTCTTCAATCTCTTGATCGGTTCTTCGAAGAGCGTCGGCGAAAAGATGATAGCCGATCCGCGGCTCCCTCTCGTATCGGCCACCGGTTCGTGCAGAATGGGACAAAGGATAGGCGAAGTCGTCGGAAAGCGCCTCGGACGTTCTCTCTTGGAGCTTGGCGGCAACAACGCCATCGTCGTGATGAACGACGCTAATCTGGAGCTCGCCTCCCGCGCGATACTCTTCGGCGCGGTGGGAACGGCGGGTCAGCGCTGCACGACAACGCGGCGCCTCGTTATGCAGGAAGGGATCGCTTTGAAGCTGACGGACCAGCTCATCGCATCGTATAGGCAGGTGCGCGTCGGAGATCCGCTCGACCCCAAGACCCTCATGGGGCCCCTGATAGACAGGGACGCGGCGGAGACGATGATGCACGCGCTCAAGACGGTGAAAAAAGAAGGGGGGGAACTTCTCTGCGGGGGGACCCTGCTCGAGGGCAAAGGATACGAGAGCGGCTGCTACGTCACGCCGGCCATCGTCAAGGCCCATCCGAAGATGTCCATAGTCAGGGAAGAGACGTTCGCGCCGATACTTTATCTCTTTACCGTGAAGGACCTTGACGAAGCGATCGCGATACATAATGACGTTCCGCAGGGGCTCTCATCGGCGGTTTTCACGCAGAACGTGCGGGCCATGGAGACGTTCCTTTCGCCGGCGGGAAGCGATTGCGGCATCGCCAACGTGAACATAGGCACCTCCGGCGCGGAGATAGGCGGGGCGTTCGGAGGGGAAAAGGCGACCGGCGGCGGTCGCGAGGCCGGCTCCGATTCATGGAAGGCGTACATGCGCCGCCAGACCGCCACTATAAACTACGGAAAGGAACTGCCGCTGGCGCAGGGCATCCAGTTCGGCCCGACACCATCAGAGGCGGTTTGTTAACTTATGGCATATAGAAAACTCAATCTCGATCGCGACCGCATCAATCATTGCCGAGATTCGGCAAGAAGGATCGTGAAGACGGTCCAGAAATATATAGACCGCCACTCCTCTCTCTCGATAGAGAGCTCGACACTTTGTTTTCTGGACGTCGAGACGCTGAACGACAGAAAACCGCTAGCCGACATCCTCGTGACGAAGCTCGACCGCGACCGCATGCGGAAGGGCGTCGCATACTGGTTCGGGCGCGCATTGGCCCATACGAAGCTGCCGCCCAAGGCCCTTGCCCATAAGATCGCAGACGGTCACATCTCTTTCGAGAGCGTCCCTGAAGTTCCGCCGGACAAGATACGCGAAGCCGCTACAAAACTCGCAGCGGAGACCTTCAAAAAGATGGACGACGTCACGAAGGCGAGAAAGGCCTGTACCGCCGGCTTTTCCGGCATTCTTCATCAGGCCCCCCTGCTCATGGCCTCTCCGGAGAATACTTATGAGCTGAAGACGTTCCTTGCGGACGAGCATATCAACATAATCCTTTTCGGGGATATAAGAAGGTTCGGTCTGCATCTCGACGAACAACGCAAGAAAAGCTGCGGCATAAAAAGGTTCGGCGTGGGAATTTCAGGTCTGGACGGACCGAAACACGCGTTCTATTCGTTATCGGCCGGCGCGGAAGTCATCGCGAAGGACACGTTCGCGGACATATATCTCCACAACATCAATCCCAAGCGTGCGCTGGTCGACGCGCACTTTGCAAGGCGGTTATGCTCCAGATTCGACGCGACACTTTATTCGGAAGCGGCCCATCTGCGTCATCTCGACGCCTATCGAGATGCCCATGAGCTTTTGGTGTCGCAGTTCATAGAAGAGGCATTCTGCGAACAGGCGAACATCGCTTCCGATCTTTTTGCCGTGGGCCACGCGTTCGATATCGACCCCCTGATGGACGAGGGGTTCCTGCACGAACTGGCACGGGCCTCCCTAATGCGCGAGCTCTATCCGCGAAATCCCATCGTCTATCTTCCGCCGTCGAAGTTCTGTCTCGACAAGCCGATGTCCTGCGCGGAGCTGAACGCTTTATTCGAGCTTGCCGCTTCAATCACGGAACAGTCCGTGGTCATGGGCCCCTCTTTTAAGAACAAGTTCGAGATGCTTTTGACCGCGGCCATAATCCTCAAGAACTCGAGAACGTTGGGCGATGAGATCCAGTTCAACCCCAACGGAAAGATAGCGCGAAGAGCGGCCACTATTCTCGAGAACGCGACGAGGATTCTCAAGAAGATTGAACTCGCGGGACTGCCCGAATCAATGGCGAAAGGAACCATCGGAGACCGGACGATAGAGGACAAGGGCGGCTCCGGACTTGAAGGCGTGTTCCAGAAAGAAAGGGACTATTTCAATCCGGTCGAGGAGATGCTCAAGGTTCGGCCGGAAGAAACCTGTTGCGAAACGCGGCATGAACCTACTATAAGACCCGCCCGGGAAGAAAAATTCAACAGGGGCGGAAAAAAACATGGCCGGTATAGGCATAGTAATAAACCCGTATTCAAGAAGCCACCGCAAAGACCCGTCGAAGGCTGACCGTTTGGGCTTCATAGTGGGCGACAAGGGCTCCTGCCATACCACGAAGGACCTCTCCGACGTGGAGAAGCTGGCTGCGGAGTTCAAGAGTCGCAATATCGAGATATTGGGCATATCCGGCGGGGACGGGACCATACACAAAACGCTCACCACCTTCATCAAGGTCTACGGGAACGATGCGCTTCCCAAGATCGCGCTTTTGCGCGGCGGCACGATGAACAACCTTTCGAATTGCTTGAATGTGCGCGGCGCCCCGGAAAAGATCCTTTCGAACCTCATCCTTAGGTATCACGAGGACATCCCGTTCGAGGAGACGGAGATGGACATATTGAAGATCAACAACGACTACGGGTTCCTTTTCGGGATGGGGCTGGTCAGTCGTTTCATCGACGACTATAATCAGCACAAGGAGGGGGACCCCACACCGTGGCGGGCTTTCAGTTTGCTGACGCTTGCGATGTTCTCCGCCGCGATGAACGGAAATCGCGCTTTGGAGCTCTGCAAGCGTTTCGACGCCAGGATAACGGTCGACGGAAAACCCGCCCCGTTCAAGAACTTCATGATGATATTTGCAGGCACGATGGACAATTTCGGCCTTCATTTCAGGCCGCTCTACCGCGCGCGCGAGACGCCGGGAAAGTTCCAGTTCGTAGGGATATCCACGACGCCGAGAAACCTTCTCTTCACCTTCCCGCAGGCGTTTATGGGGCGCCCGTCCGGTTCCGAAGATTATTTCGACGTTGCAGGCAGCCACGCCGTTCTGGAATTCGACCAGCCGCACAGGTACACCATTGACGGAGATATGCCCGAAGAGACGACGCGCGTCGAGCTGTCTTGCGGTCCCCGCCTCAAGATGGTGCTGGCCTAGTTCACCAGCGCATCGCAGGAAAGATTATCGCTTATGATGTTGGCTATCGGCACGAGACGGTTGTCTATGAAGAACGAACCGTTGAAGTTGTAGCTGTCCAGATCGAACGCGTTCCCGTCTATCTTGACGTTGACCGAAAAACGCACCTTGTGCTCGTCTTGTCCCAATAGATAGGTCATGTCCAGCGGATGCATGATGGTTCCGCTCGAGCACATGGCTGTTCCTTTGAAGTTCTCGCTCGCGCGGTTATATGTGCCGCTCACTTTGCACTCGACGTCGCCGGTCAGCGTCGCCTGTACGTTGCAGGCGTTCGCGAACACGAAGCTGTCGAAGTGTATGAGAATCTGAAGCTGGGAGAAATTGAGCACCGAGCTTTCCGTCTCTTCCGTCGTGACCTCGTCAACTTCGCCCGACGCGTTGATCGAAAGCGAATCGACCCCGTCGACGCCGCTGAAAGTGAATGTCTCGTCCATCTCACTCGTCGTCGTGGAGAACGCGACATTGACGGAGATCGCTTTCTTTTCGATCGCGTCGTAAACTATTTCTTGCGGATCTATCGCCGTCGTGAGAGCTCCGCCCAGAACATCTTTCACCATCGCGTTCTTCACGTCTTGCGCGCCGGAGGCGGACGCGTTAGGGCCCCAGAGATTCGAACCCCAGCCCGACTTGTCGCTGGAACACGATGCGGCCGCGATCGCAAGGAGCGCCGCCAAAAGAACAAAAAATGAGCGCTTTTTCATAGTATTTAGCCCTCTTCTCCCCACATAGAACTTATCGGTTGCGGGCCAAAATAGTTGCGTGAAATTATAACTCTATAAGTAGCTGTAATTACGGGGAATTACGGCCTATGGGAGATAATAGATCCACAAAAAAACCCGGCACCGATGTGGCAGTGCCGGGTCTATATTTTTTCTTCGAGCGACCCCGCCATTCGGCGGGAGAGTCGAGAAGCACGCTTCTTGTTCTCGACGAAGTTTACCCCGAGCAACGTCGAGGGACTCGAACAATAAGGCGATGAACTATATGCAATTAGATTTGCGTTTGGTAGCATTATATGCTGGCCAAGAGGCGTTCCAATTCGACAATCAAGGCGGGCAGTTCCTCATTCACCGTCTTCCAGACAATATTGAGGTTTATATCGAAATAGGCGTGTATGAGGCGGTTACGCATTCCCGCCATATCATCCCATTGAATTTCAGAATGCCCTTCGCGATATTCTGATGAAATTTTATTCGCCGCCTCACCGATTATTTCTATACAGCGAACAAGCGAATGCGTGAGCGGCCGATCAGTTTCCAGATCTTTTCGAGTCCGATTGCGCGCGTAACCTACCGCCTCTTGCGCCGCTTCAAGCATATGTTGAAGACGGATTTTGTCTTCTTTAAGCGGCATACTGCACCTCTGCACCGTTAACCACTTCATCACGGAAAAGATGACTTAAATCTTCAGCGGTACGAAGATCGGCTTTTCGGCCGATAATAGTAGATATTTCTCGTTCCATACTGGCCAGTTTCAGAAAGCCCGGCTCCTTGCCCGACTCAAACTCCACCAGCATATCCACATCGCTTTGAGGGCTAAAATCATCGCGCAATACGGACCCAAAGAGAGCCAATTTTCGGATATGGTTTCTTTTGCAGAATTCAGCGACCCTTTTACGATCGACGGCTATATGAACCATTTATTCCTCCTCTTCGCCACTCCGAACCAATGAGTATTTAGCAGCATTTAGTTAATTCTTCAAGGTTTTACCGCCTGAAACGCTATTATCACAACCTGCGGCTGCATGGCATAAAAAACCCGGCACCGATGTGGCAGTGCCGGGTTAATTGTTTTAAGTATTTTTTTATAAGCCAGGCATTGTGATTTTAAGACCATGATGACTGGGAGGCACTTCCGATTCGTAATCCGTTACCCATATTTGACCATTTACAATTGCGCTCATATGAGCAGCAGCGGCCAAAATCACCATCGCCCCGAGAATTTCACTGGCCTTCTGAATTACTATCTGTTTCACAACCGCAAAAAGAAGGGCCGACAGCGCATTTTGGTCCACCTCCGGCGTTCTTTCTGGACAAACGGGCTCGTAGGCTGATGTCAGATATTTTTTAAACTTATCTTGAGTCCTATCGAAGATGTCTTGTGGAGAATTACGCAAAAATCTCTGAATAGAACCCTGAATAGAATCGTCCGCATCATCATGCTGGGCTTCATCCGGACAATTCAATCCTTCATTTAGAAAATTGTTATACGCATCAGTCGGCACCCAATTCTCGAGCATTCGCATATTTCTACTCGCTTTCCTAAATTGTTACTATTTTTGCCCCCACTATCTACTCTCATTATCGTCCGCGTTCAACAAAAGTTGCGCTATTTTTGATCGTTTTTTTTTTTTTGGAAGTATTATCCAATGATATCCATTGGTTACCTTCTCGACTCGTACGATGTGGGGACACTTCTCCCATCCCTTAGGCGTCCGACGCCTTTTGGGGGGGGGTTGCGTTCACCCTTCGACAGGCCTGTCCAGAGCGAATCGTCTTCATCCTTCGACAAGCTCAGGATGAACGGGTTGTGAGTCGAAGGGCTCATGGCGATCGGTCTAGAAGTCAAAAAAGGGTCGTATAACGTTAAAATGGCCAATGCTCACCAATAAGCCGATATCCCCCCTCAACACATAGTTGAGAATCCTAAGTCAAAATTCGGCCCATTTGAGTCAAAAAGGAAAGGTGGCTTTGGGTTGGGTTGCCCGAGCGGCGTCGGAGATCGTTGCGTTCAGTAGCCATCTAACCTAGCACGATCGACGCGCAGGCGGCGAGATGGCGTTTGAAGCGAGCTGTCGTAGCGAGGGGGACCCAACCCAAAGCCATCCTCTCCTTCCAATCAGAGGTGGCCAAATTTTGACTTAGGTTCGAAATGTTTCACGTGAAACAATTTTCCCCCTTGCAATTTCTCGCCTGAAAACATAACAAGTTCTCTCACGATCCACCTCCCCTTACCCCTCCTTACAAAAGAGGGGAACGAGGTATAAAATGGCTGAAATCATTGCGCTTTGTAATCAAAAAGGTGGGGTTGGAAAGACAACTACGGCCATAAATCTTTCGGCATGTCTTGCGGCAGCAGAAAAGAAAACACTTCTGGTAGATCTTGATCCTCAGGGAAACTCAACGACGGGCATCGGCTTTGACAAGTACTCCGTAGAACACGGTGTCTATGACGCTTTGCTGACCGACGCGGATCTGTCATCGCTCATCACTGATACGGCGATGCCCCATTTAAAACTCCTCCCTGCCAATCCCGCAATGCTCGGAGCAGAGATCGAACTTGTCGAAATTGTTTCACGTGAAACAATTTTGCGAAATCGCCTAAACTCCATCTCCGAACAATTCGACTTCATCATCATTGATTGCCCCCCCTCCCTTGGTCTCTTGACGGTCAACGCACTTTCCGCCGCCCACTCCGTTCTCATCCCGGTCCAGTGCGAATATTATGCAATGGAAGGGTTGGCGGACCTTCACAGGACCATCTCCGTCGTTCGTGATCGCACCAATCAGAATTTGAAGGTAAGGGGAATCGTCCTGACTATGTTTGATGGACGCAACAATCTTTCCTATCAGGTTTCTGAAGAAATCAATAAACACTTTAATAATTCAGTATTTGAAGCCGTTATTCCCCGAAATGTCCGTTTGAGCGAGGCACCCAGTCATGGGAAGCCCATAATTTTATACGACGCCACATCAAAAGGGGCCTTGAGTTATATTGGTTTGGCAAGAGAGCTTCTCTCACGCAGCGTCGTATAATAAGGTGTCGGACACCTTTTTGGAGGATGTGATGCAACAAAAGAGAGGTCTTGGAAGGGGGCTTGAGTCGCTGATGCCGCCGCCAGTTCAAGCGGTCAACCAAACTCCGGCAAGCAACGGTCTTCAAAGCGTTTCAGTAGATAAGATCGTCCCCAACCGATTGCAACCGAGGACCGTATTCGACGACGAGAAGATACGAGAGCTTGCGGATTCCATAAAAGAGGACGGCATCATCCAGCCGCTCATTGTTTCAAAACTTCCCGACGGACGCTACGAGCTCATCGCCGGCGAAAGACGCCTTCGCGCGTCTCGCATAGCCGGGCTCACGGAGGTTCCGGTCGTTATAAAGAACGTCGATCAGGCGGGCCTGCTCGCACTCTCCATAATCGAAAACATTCAGCGAGAGGACCTGAACCCGCTTGAGGAATCGAGGGCGTTTCAGGAACTCATCGACCAGTTCGGGCTGACGCAGGAAGAGGTCGCAAAACGCGTCGGAAGATCGCGCGTCGCCGTGGCGAACAGTCTCCGGCTCCTGCGCCTGCCGCGCGTCGTGCAGGAAGATGTCGCGGTCGGAAAATATTCCGCCGGACACGCGCGCGCTATCCTTGCCGTCGAAGGCGTGCACACGCAGCTCAAGCTTCGCGAGTGGATCGTCCGCGCAACTCCTACGGTCCGCCACGTCGAACGCAAGGTCCAAGGCATAAAGGGCGGCGAGACGAAGACAAGAACGGTTACCGGTCTGCCAGCACAGATATCCACCATCGTCCAGCGCATGAGAGAAGCGCTCGGCACGAAGGTAGCCGTAAAACAGGACAAGAAGGGCGGCGGGAACATTGTCATCGATTTCTACTCGTGGCAGGATCTCGACCGCCTCTATAGACAAATAACAAGCGCATAGATCAAGGAGGAGAGAATGACCAAAAAACTTTTCACGAAGGAAACGGATCAGATCAACGGCCTCTTGGACAAGGGCTGCAGTTTTGAGGGCAAGCTCACGTTCGACGGCACCGTCCAGATCAACGGCGATTTCAGGGGCGATATCTTCTCCGACGGAACGCTTGTCGTCGGACAGGACGCGCGCGTCAGCGCGAAGATCGTCGTGGACACGCTCATCGTCAACGGACGCGTCGAGGGCATCATCGAGGCGAAGAACAAGATCGAGATCCGTTCAGCGGCACAGCTCTTCGGCGATATCATAACGCGCGGACTCATCATCGAGGAGGGCGCGATCCTTCAAGGGAACTGCCAGATGCAAACGACCGAGCAGCCGGCGAGAACCGCCAAGACGCCAAACGCCGGAGACGAAGAATTCTTCGTCCAGTCGACTGACGATCCGCTTGTAATGTAAGGGGGAGCCAAATCATGGGGGGAGACCTTATCACGCAGGCGGTGCGTCTCACCGCTCAACTTTCCGTGATCCTTATCGCGGCCAAGATCGGCGCGGAAGTCTGCGAAAGATATCTCAAACAACCGGCCGTCCTGGGCGAGCTCATAATGGGAGTTCTCTTGAGCCCGTTCCTCTTCGGAGGAAAGATACCTTTTTTTGAAGGCGGCGCGCTCTTTCCCGCGCCCGTTGAAGCGGTTGGGATCCCGATACCGGCGCCGCTCTTCGCAGTAGCGCAGGTTGCCGCGGTCATCCTCCTGTTCCTAGCCGGACTCGAAACCGACCTGAAGCAGTTCCTGCGCTACGCGCTTGCGGCGACGGTCGTCGCAATGGGAGGCGTCCTTGTTCCGTTCTTCCTCGGCGCATACCTTACCGTCTTTTTCGGAGCAGCGCCGCACTGGTACTCTCCGAGCGCGCTTTTTGTCGGCTCTATCCTCACCGCGACATCGGTCGGCATAACCGCGCGCGTCCTGGGAGATCTGGGCAAGCTCGATACGCCAGAAGGCGTTACGATCCTCGGCGCCGCCGTAGTTGACGACGTGATCGGCATTCTCGTGCTTTCGATCGTCATCGCCATAAGCGTCGCTGAATCGCAGGGCGGTCCGATCAACTTCAAGGACATCGGAATTCTGGGACTCAAAGCGATCGGCTTCTGGGTCGGCCTCATGGTCGTGGGGATCCTCTCGGCACCGCTTCTCGAAAAATTGCTCCACTGGTTCAAGACGAGGGGCGCCATCGTATCTCTTTCGCTCGCTCTTTGCTTTTTCGCTTCGTTCCTCGCCGAATGGGCGGGGCTCGCCATGATCATCGGCGCGTACGCGATGGGACTTTCGCTCTCATCGAGGCCCATCGCCAAGGAGCTCATCGAATCGGTAGAGCCGGTCTACCACTTTCTTGTCCCTGTCTTCTTCGTCGTGACCGGCATGATGGTTAACCTGTCCGCCATCGGCTCGATGCCGATGTTCGCGGCGACGATCACAATAGCCGCCATATTCAGCAAATGGATCGGCTGCACCGCAACGGCGCTAGGCATGGGGTTCAACCTGACCGGCGCCAACCGCATCGGCATCGGAATGATACCGCGAGGGGAGGTCGCGCTCATCGTAGCGCAGGTCGGTATCGCCAAAGGAATAATTGATCAGGGCATCTACGGCGTTGCGATACTGATGGCGTTCGTCACGACGCTCTTCGCGCCCATAGGACTGGCGCCCGTTTTCAAGCGCGGCGGAGCGGGCACCCGCGAAAAGGCAAAGGAGACCGCATGAAAAAGGAACATAAAAAAATAATCCCGCGCGATGATATCTCATACGCTTTCATCAAATATCTCGAACGCGAGCTTTCAAAGGCCGGGTTCAAGTCCCGTTTTGAACACATGGATCCCGGCGGGACGGACGTTCATAATTACGAATCGGGCGACAAACGCACCGTCGTAGTAACGCGCAACCGCATCGAGAACGACAAGGATGAACTGAAGATATCTTCCGAGTGGGACGGACTGGCGGCCCTTCTCGACAGCGCCGCCGATTCCTTCGGAAGGGAGATCTCCCGGATGATCAAAGAGGGGAAGTAGGTCATAATGCTCTGCAGCGCGGGACAGCCCATAAATCTTATCCCCGACAGGACGGTGATGCCGCAGCTCTTCATCTTTCTTGCCGTAACGGCGGTCCTGACCATTTTCGTGTTCCGCCCTCTGCTCAAAATCATGGACGTGCGGCGCGAGAAGACCGGCCTCCTCGAAGAGGAGGCGGCGCGCCTTGCTTCGGAATCGGAATCGATGGAACGCGAATACGAGGAAAAGCTCGCCGCCGCTAGAATTGACGGCGAGAGAGCGGAACTGGAACTTGTGCGCTTGGGCGAAAGCGAAGCGCAGGCCATAATAGCCGCAGCAAAAGAGGAAAGCAGGCGCAGGACCGCAAGATTGAAGGACGAGATATCAAAAGAAGGCGTCGGGGCGCGCGGGCGCCTCGCCTCCGACGTGGACGCGTTCGCCGACATGATCTGTCAAAAAGTGCTCGGAAAGAAATGATGGAGAACTTCATATTTCAATGGATCAATTTCATCATACTTATATCGGGACTTGTGTATTTGCTCCGACGACCGTTTAGAGAGTTCTTCTCAAAGCGCAGGGAGCTCATCCGTTCCCATATCGTAAAGGCGCGCCACCGCCACGAAGAGGCGGCCGCCAGGAACATGGCCTGCCGCGCACGGCTGGAGAACGTAAATGCGGAAGCGATATCCGTTAAAAACTCGCTGATCGAGACCGGTAACTTCGGGAGGGAAACGGCGGTAAAACGGGCAAGAGAGACCGCCGACCGGCTGAAGGCGGAGACCGAGACGGCGATGCGGCACGAGCGGGCAAGGGCACAGGCGGCGCTCTCGAGAGAAACCATAGCCATGGCTTTCGAAGAGTCCAGAAAGAGATTGTCTGGCGGCATCGCGGACGAGGACCAGCTTCGCCTCGTCGACGAATCGCTGTCAACGTTTAGATGATGAGATCCTATTCAAAGTTCAGCTCTATCGGCAGGCGTTACGCCCGCGCCATATTCGACCTTTCACTCGAGGAGGGCAAGGTCGTCCAGACAGCGGCTGAACTTGCAGGATTCGAAGAAGCGCTCACCTCGGTCCCTTCTCTCTTGAAGGTGCTTCAGGACAAGGAGGTGACCCGCTCTTCAAAACAGGGGGTCGTGCGCGAGGTGGTCCGATCGCTCTCCTTGTCGCCTCTTGTGTGCAATGCTCTCCTTCTCATAATGGAAAAGGGCAGGATGGGCGTCTTTGGAACGATCGTCCGATCCTACGGCGTGATGGCGGAGGCGTATTCACGAACGACGCATGTCAGCGCCCGCGTCGCGGAAGGGCGGCTCGCGGAGGTTGTGAAAAGAAAAGTGGAGGAGGTCCTTGCAAAGACGCTCAAGAAAGAGATCTTTTGCGACGCGGAGGTCGATCCGACCCTTTTCGGCGGCGCCGTCATAAGAATAGGCGATGTCTCGCTGGACGCATCGATCGCCGGCCGCCTCAAAAAAATGGAAGAAGAACTTTTGTAGAAGGGAACCGTCATGGAGATCAAGGCAGAAGAGATCAGCAGGATAATCAAGCAGCAGATAAAGGACTACGACAAGGCGATCGGCGCGGAGGAGGTGGGCGAGGTCATATCGGTCGGCGACGGGATAGCCCGCGTTTACGGGCTGGGCCGTGTCATGGCCGGCGAGCTCGTCCATTTTTCGAACGGCGTGTCGGGGATCGTTTTGAACCTTGAAGAGGACTCCGTAGGCATCGCGATCATGGGCGAGGACATCGATATAAAAGAAGGCGACGAGGTGAAACGCACGGGCCGCATCGCGGAAGTCCCCGTCGGGTCCAAGGTGGTCGGTCGCGTCGTAAACGCCGTCGGCA
>DYJF01000021.1:9338-33940 GCA_020723205.1 Bdellovibrio sp. | reverse complement strand
GATGTTCATGGGGCCATCGGCCTGTTCTATGAACAGGCGTTGAAGCGCATCTTCTCCCGCAGGGAGAGGTTGCCTCCATCAATATCGGCAACCGGGTCATTCGCGTCGGCGCACTCGGCGGCAACTATTCGCCACGATATTTTCACTATGCCCCAGCCGACCTGTCTCAAAGCAAGCTCAAGCATTACACGGAGACGCACATCAATGCGCTGGTCGACAAGGCCCCGTTTGACATCCTGCTGACGCATCAAGCGCCCGACGGCGTTGTCATCAGGGATGGCGTGGACTTGGGCCGGCCGGAAATTGGAGCGCTCATTAGAAAGGCGACGCCGCGGTTCGCTTTCTTCGGGCATCATCACTGGCACACAAAGGCCGAGATCGGGAGCACAACAGTGGTCGGGCTATCGCGTATTCAAAAAGAAGGCGGAATGTATCCAGTCCGCTATTGACGGCGTCGGGTTCATTTCTTCATCCACACGCATTTGCACTTCTTGTCTATGGTCAATATGTCTCCACGCTCTATCGAACACTTGTCTGCCTCGGCAAAATCAACTGCCAGTGCTAACAAATGACGTTGTACGTTGACACTTGACCCCGGTTTTTTTTGGCGGTGCAAAAATGATAGCCGGTGATGTTCATGTATCATCATATTTTTTTCCATTCAAGAATCAATTCCGCCCATGCAGATTGGGAACGTTTGTGTAAATCGTCGCGTTTCTTGTAAGTAATCTCCTTTGTGACTTTACCCTTCCTACTTCTTGCATGTGCTAAATACGACTCCGATCTTGCGTTATGAATATCAAGAAGCCATGCAGCACACTTTGGGACAACTCTTGCTAAATCCCGTTGGTTTAACCACGCACCAAAATCAGGATGGTGTCTTCCGGGTGGAATAGCTTTTGAGTAAGCCGCTCTTAGAGCGGGATGCTGTTTTGAAAAAGAACTAATTAATACTTCATTAAAAGTATCAAGTGTCATCACCCATTTCGTAGGATCATGCATCCACGCTTCCTGCAGTTTTAAACAACGCACTTCCGCAGTTCTCAAATCGCGCCCCAACATAGTGTTCCAAGACAACTTTACTCCAATTTTCATCTGTTCGTGAAAAAATATACCTATTACACTTTCCTTTTTTGGTTTCTTTTCACGCAACCCAAGTCCTTTTAGCAAAAGTTTGACGGCACGATTTACCTTTTTACTGGGCTTCCAACTCCCATGTGTCCACGGCCATATATCAATCAGCAGACCCGCGCAAAACCTTGCAAGATCGGGATTAGATGATTCCGTTTCAGCTATAATAAGAGGCAGGGCCTGACTGATTTTAAATGGTGTTTTGTTT
Source organism: Bdellovibrio sp. (assembly GCA_020723205.1). Classification (GTDB taxonomy): domain Bacteria; phylum UBA10199; class UBA10199; order 2-02-FULL-44-16; family DYJF01; genus DYJF01. Next base: position 32,601 of record DYJF01000021.1, on the reverse strand, counting down.
TCACTACCAAATAGTTTATCAATAATAAGACACTTCGCTATGGGATTTGATTGTTTCTCAATCAATCTTGTCACAGCGGAAATCGATGATCTACGTCCAAGAAAATAAGATATAGCAATTGAAAGCGCTATCCCGTCTTCTTCAGATCTTTTTCTAACTTCATGAAGTGTTTTTCGATACTGAATACCACTATTGTGAGGAATGCAGACATCTAAGGCGTCAATATATCTAGCTGCACTAGCATCATATATGGGGTCTCTATTTAAAGCCATTAGAGCAATACTGGCGGCGTGTTTGTTTAAAGGAAATTTGTATAAATAATTTGAAAACAACCAGGCGAGATCATGCCGCCTATGAATAAATGGAACAAGTCTATCAAGAATTCGCTTGCGTCTATTCAGCCTTCCAATTGAAAATTTGAACGACCTCTCATCTGTAATTGTCCACACACCGTTGTTTTTTGACATGCTTCTAGAAAACATCCTTTCCAGGCGTTTATGTGTAGAAGGGTTTACTAGTAAATGGGTTTGAATGGTCGCCAAACTACTTGAGATACTATTGCGAAGTTCTTTAATGCTGGAAATCTGCCTACATTCAATCTTTTGAGCTTGGGGAACTAATCCATACTGTTTTGATAAAATATCGAGTTTAAGAAGCCCCCTCTTTACTTGTGCTTCATCGCGACCCATCAACTTAATGTCGTCTACATATCGCAAGTAAGTAACATTGCCGAACAAAATCCGATCAAAACCAAAAAGGAAACATTCGGCCAGAAAAGCAGATGCTTCGGGACCTTGTGGTATGCCATGATGAAGGCAAGCTCCTGTGTTATTTTCGGTCCATTTTTGAAGACATTGTTCAAGTAGATTTAGAATTTCCTTATTGTCAACCTGTGCTCCAAGCACTCTATTTAATAGATTATGATCAATCAGTTCGTAGAAGGAAACCAGATCAAAGTCTGCCACATATTTCTTCCCTTCCTTGAATGTTTTGATAATTGTATTCTCATATTTTTTGAAACACGATTTCCAGTTATGATAAAAAAACGGATTACTTCCTCCAGTAAATATTGCACCGAAACATCTCTTAAAGGCAAATTTCTTTTGAAGAGGATAAAATGCTTTAGCGATAACATTTGTCAACGCTTGGTAAACTATCTGGTCTTGTAAAGAAAGTAAGCGAATCGGTCTAAGTATACCACTTTTTTTGGGTTGATAAACACATGTGGCAACGGATGGTTTATACCTTCCCGTCTTAATGTCATCTATAAGATCCTCAAGGTTATCCTTGAGAGAAAGGTAATAGGATGAATATAAATGACGTGACCAGCTTTTATATTCTTGGTTTTGACCTTGAGCAACCCTTTTAAAGGCAAGCTGAAAATTAGAGAGCGAAAGAAATGAATATGGAAATCCCATAATTTATCTACATACCATGGATGCACAGCGCATTTGCTCGCATTTTGAACCAACCAATCATAGATCAAATTCACAAAATATATGTACTTATCGCCCCGCTATTCACTCTCCTCCCTGCTGCATTGCAAGCGGCCGGAAAAGCAGGCTAAGGTGACAATTAGGAGGGTAGCTTTTTTGAAACAGGGGGACGTTCCCTTTATTTGTGCGTTGCACTTGTCTATTGAATTCACCAACGTCCCCTTTATCTTTATCTTGCCTAGTCGATTGTTTGGGCAACGGAGCCAGGCATCGTCCGCTGGGCTAATCTTGAATGGGGTGGTTGTAATCATTCGTCCTCATCCTCCGTGTCGCGACCCATGCGGTATTTGATGTCGTAGTTGATGATAAAGTCCAGTTCCTCGTCCGTAAACTCGTAGTGCTTCGCCAGCACAGTGTCGATTTTGTCTATGATTGGCTTGGACTTTTGAATCTTGAACGACTGCGTTTTTGTGGTGCCCGTTTGTTTTTGTTCACGGATAAGCATTGTACTGTTATTTACGAGGTCTTTCAGATAACGAGCACCTAATGATCTCAGATGTGAATCATCCAGTGCGGATTCTGGAAGCGGAAAGTTTTGAATATCGAATGGATTAAGGTCTCGGACGTTTGATGTCACTGTATACCACCACCAGAAAACGTCGCTACTCAGGGCGGCGATGACAGACTTAATATGCTCCTTATTACCTATGGTAAACCATGTTTCTCGACTGCTGTGGCCTTTCTTCCCGTTCAAATTAAATGCCGGGGCGAAGTCAGTGAACACCTTCCAATAAAGGCCACCTGTAGTGCGGTAATAAAGTCGGCATTCTGATTTGCCGACAAAATGTTTTACGGCGGTTTTGATAGCTAAACATTTTTTAAGAATGTGTTGCTCAAGCGAATCACCAAGTTTTGGAATCCAGCAGGCTGGTCGCGATCGGGGAACCTCGACGTAGTTTAGCCGTTCGAACAGCCCATTACGATCGTCACTCGTCCACTTTTGATAATTTGTGGCGAATGTTTTGCCTGCACTGGATGGAGTGACGACAAACACAGTCAAGGCGCGATTTACCGTATCAAAGAGCTTGGCTGGTCGCCACGCGTAGTTGGCATACCAGGCGTTACGAGTTTTTTCCAAAACTCTTTGTACGACCTGCATCCGCTGGGTCGAGGGCAATGATAGCGGAACAATCATACTCATGCACCCGTATTTGTGCAGGAGTTGAGCACCCCGCTCCATGCACATTGCGTGAATGGCCCCGCTATTTAAACAGGCATAGTTCTTGGGCACGTAGTCAACTTCGCGTATTTCGAGATAAGGTGGGTTCCCGATGATCACATCGAATCCTCCGTTGATGAGGATACCGTAGAACTCCACGAACCAGTGGAAGGGTTGATGGGACCCCAACCACTTGGCGTATGCGGTTTTGTCGCGCACCTTTATGCCGTATTCGTTAGCAAGGTGACGGTTGAGTTCGTCATCCAGAGCCTTAAGTCGTTTCTGGAGTTCCAACTTATGCTCGACTGGAACTAATCCATCGCCTTCGGTCTGACGTTGCCGAAATGTGGCGAAGGTCTGCTGGAGGTCGGCGGCTTTAACCTTGATCTGCTTAGTTGCCCCCTCGCGGACCCAATCCCCCTCCGCGCTTTTGAGAACTTCGTGGAAAGTGGCGTAGCCAACGAGAGTGTTGCCAACGCGGATATTAAAATCAATGTCCGGAAGGGGTTCGATGCCGAGGTTATCTCGCTTTGAGTCCGGCTCGACCTGGGCAACCAGCTTAAGAAAGAGGCGCAATTTGCAGATTTCGACTGCCTCTTCCATGATATCCACGCCGAAGAGGTTGTTAAGAATGATATTCTTGAAGATGAAGTAGCGTCGATTGGGATGCGCAGCGACTTGGCCCATCACCTTGCGGAAGTCCGTAAACTTTTCGGGCCGATGTTTCTCGCTAGAGCGATCGAGGTCTTCGACAAAGGCCTGCATACGGTCGAGGCACGCCTCATAAAGTGGCTCAAGGATGTTGAGCGCGGCAAAGAGGAAAGCACCTGAGCCGCACGTGGGATCGAGTATAGTGACCTTCTCAATTGCTTGCCAAAAGGCGCGGAGCAGTTCCGGCCCCTCACAGTTGATAACCACGTCCTGCGCGAACTGGCGAATGTCGAGATTTAGCGTAATTAGGGCGTTGATATCGCGCACTTCGCCGGCAGTAAGTTTGTTTCGGATTTCCTCGCAGCGTGTTCGGCGAGCGATGGTTTCGCGCCAGATCTCGGTGGGCAGGGCGTATTCACAGGGAGCAGCTTTGTTCCAACTCATGCGCTTGCCCACGTCCTTTACGCCAGCAACAATGTCGGGTGGAAGCGGTTTGTCCGTGCCGTAGCGAACGGACGAATAGATGTAACGGTCGGGATTCTCGCAGAGCAAATCCCAGACGTTTGGGCCGTTCGGGTTCTCAAACGCTACCTTGCACTTTGCCAGAGCAGCATCAAACAGGAACGGCAGTACCGTGTTTTTGCTAATGTATTCAGTGATGTCTTCCTTGGTATAGTACGCCCCCATCTGTTTTTGATTAACGTATTTTTCAAAGATATACCCCAGAACATCAGGGTTGATCTCGTTGTCATTTCGCAGTGGTCTCTCATCAAGGTGCCACTGATATTGATCGAAGTAGTCGAAAATGCGCTCGAAGGCCTTGTCGGGAATATGAATGGCTTTGCCATAGCGGTCTGGACTTTCCAACTCGTGCACATCAAACAAACCGCCGTTGAGATATGGGATACGGCCGACGAGCTTTTCCAGCTCCGCGCTGCGCTTGTGGCCGCCAAGTCCTTCGTGAAAGAGCCGCAGGAGGAAGTAGCGATAGAAGGAATAGAACTTGTCTTTGCCGTGCTCAATGCGCATCCGGTTCATTCGATTGCGCAAGTAGTCATGATCACCGTCAAGAAAGCCCTTTCGCTGGATGAAATATACGAACATCAGGCGGTTGAGCATGACAGAGGCATACCATTCGCGATCGCCCTGTTCGGAAATGCCTTCGATAAACTTGAGGAACGCTTTCCGATGGAAATCGAATTCCTTGTAAAACTTCTTTGTAACACGATCTACATCGAAGGCAGTGCGAACACGGCCTGCTATCTCTGTGACAGAAAGGCCCGCCTCTTCTTCCTCCAACGAGACATAGAGAAGATTGAGTTTCTGTAACAGCGAGTCCCCTGGTTGTCCTCGGGTATATTCGTGCGTTCGAGCGCTCAGGGGTTTTCCCGGCTCGCGCCGGACCCACATCCAGGACTGGTGAGAGTGGTCGCTTGTAACGAAAACAATAAGGTGCTCGAAGTTGGTTTGAGCAAGAGCACGATCGAGCTTAATGCGAGTTTGGTGGTCCGGCTGTTGTCCAGCATCACTTTGGCAGCGCCACGCAATAAAGCCACGTTTTTCGGCGATGCTGGTAAGGGCGAAGTCGCGGTTGCATATGCGAAGAGTTAGTTTCTGACGACATGGTTCCCAACCAAGCGCCTCCACGAAGAGTTTAGTAAGATCACAGTTCTGAAGAAGCGGTCTAGCGCACGAGAAGTCTAGTGGCATTGTTTAGTCCCTCTTTATCCCAAGTGAACAGATGATTTGGGGCTCACTAGCTTCAACATCATCCTTGGGGATGAAGAGCCGACCTTCTTCAAATAACGACAATATGAGTCCAACAAGCTTTTCATCAGAGATGCCAGTCCGAAGCTCGCGGTTAAGAAGATCACGCACGGCCTCGGTTAATGGTTGTTCATAAATGGTATCTAATGCCTGATGTAAGGGTTTTATGTCAAAAAGTGTTCCCTTCATTCGGTCGGCGTAATCCTTGAGACGCTCATAGACACGACGGCGGGCGCTGGAAGGCCTACCTAACTGGCCACCGGTAGCGACGTGTTCGGTTTGAATACCTGTTACGGCCTTTTGGACAAGTGTGTGGTGTTTATCCAAGCGTGGCAGCGCTGGCGTTGACGACTCACAGGCGGCAGCTCGAAGAATATTATGCTGGCTTTCGGTAACGGTTCGACCTTCCTCATCTACCCAAGCAAGTGCATCGTTGCCATCAGTAGTGCGGACGTACACCATAACACCGGTGGGTGGTAAGGCCCCCGGCACATCACCATATTTGAACGCAACTGCAGACAGGGGTTTCGTTGAAAAGACTACGTTTGGAAGTTCAGGAATGCTTTTCTTTAGTGAGGGATCGGAATCTGTTGCGTTCCTCCAGATCTGATAAGCGGACGAAGCAAGGTCTACTTCATCATCCATGGGATCATCAAGAATACCGGACTTCTCCGTAAACAGATCGCGGATTAGGCGGTCGTGGCGTTCATCTTCAAAAAAGGTCTCGTCGGTACCCACAACTTCGGCATTCTCCTGCAAGCGCTGACGTACGCGCGCACGCAGACGGATAAGCCGCTCCACTCCTTCAGCAGGCAAGAATGAGTAACAGAGAATCTGCTCCGCTATTTGCCCGATGCGATCAACACGGCCTGCACGCTGGATGAGTCGGATGATAGCCCACGGGAGATCATAATTTACGATAATGGCGGCATCCTGCAGATTCTGGCCTTCACTGAGCACGTCAGTGGCGATGAGCACACGAAGCTCATTGGATGACGACACCTTTTCTCGCGCCTGATTACTTACGGGGCAGAATCTGCGGACGAGGTCCGATGGATTCTCCGTATCTCCAGTGACGGCATCTAGCTTCTTCATTCCCCGACTCCGCAATTGGTCGGCAAGATAAAGCACTGTGTCGGCAAACTGAGAGAAAACAAGAACTTTCTGGTTGGAATGTTTCTTGGTGAGGAGCTTTTCGAGTTCAGAAAGTTTTTGGTCTTTTTCTGGCTGCCATGTACCTGCTAACTGAAGAATGGAAAAAAGACGTTCAGCATCCTGCCGGAGGTGCTTGACAAGGTCATCAATGAACAGGTCTGGTTTGAGCCAATCGAAGACATTCTGGTGTTCCTTATTCAAAAGGTCATATGCTTTAGAAGCGTCTTTGGCAAAGTCAGTAAGGCTGTTGGCTTGAGAACCGAATATTTTGGCAGAATCACCATCTTCTTCCTCGAATAATCGCCCCGCGATACGGGCATCGTGGTCCTGGTCGCTCGCGCGAGTATCAAAGAGCGCGGAGTCTTGTGTTCCGATAGGAATAGGTAAACCTTCTTGTATTGCATGCAGATAGATGAAATTACGTAGAATATGGTGGCGAACAGACAGGAGGAAGACGTAACCGGCACTTTCAAGTCGTTTGAACAGATTCGTGCGGCAGAACCCAATGAGCCGCTTGCCCGCGCGAGAGAGATTGCTCATGATTTCGGCCTCGTCTTGTGTAGGAGGCCGATCGGAGGTTGGTTTCAAGTAGTTAGCGAGTCCATAGCGCGGTAAATGAAGCTGCTGGATGGTGTCCACAACGTTATCTGAATATAGACGTGCATATTGATCCTCAGCGTTCTTCTCTCGAATATGGAATGTGAGCGCCTTGGGTTGCCGCTTGGGAAAATGGAATCGGCTGCCGCCTTCAAGGACAAGAAAACGGCGATCTTCCACCATCTTGCCGCGGCCACACTTTGAACACTTGTCTTGGGTAGCAAGTAACAAGGTAGAACAATTCGGACACTCTGTTAATGCATAGTTGCGCTCTACGAAACTACGTGTTCGGCGAACCATAAAGAGCCGCATTAGCTCGCGCCAGTCATCTGGGTAATTGCTCTTCTCAAAAGCGGAGATGCAGTTAACCGGACACTGGTGACGGCGCGTAAATTCGTCAACACGCCCATCGCAGTCTTGACGAAGGTATTCCTCCGGTCGGATGCCAACGACATCTTCCGGATTGAGGAAAAGGCGAAGCTGGTTGGCGAGATCTAGGTACTCTTTGTTGTAGGGCGTAGCAGACAAAAGGATACAACGGCTGGCATTGCGAGAAATATAATCGCGGATAACAGCCCAACGCTTTCCTTCACGGTTTCGGAGATTGTGACTCTCATCTATGATTACAATGCGATAGCGACGGAGATCAGGTAGTTTAGACGGTGCCTCTGTAATGGAAACAACTTTGGTGATAAGACGGTAACGGTGAGCATAGTCCTCCCACATTCCTTTAAGGTTTTTAGGACAAATAATGAGTGATTCAAGCGAATGTGGGGGTTCTTGGAACATCCTGGCTAAGGCGGTTGCCATCAGTGTTTTTCCAAGGCCAACGACATCGCCGAGAACCACGCCACCGCGCTTTTCGAGATGTCGTGCTGCAATACGGACGGCAGCAGATTGGAATTCAAGCAATGTGTCACGCATGTCTCCAGGAATGGAAAATTCGGAAAGTCCAGCCCGAGCTTCTTCGGCAAGGTGGTAGGCCATCTTGACGTAAATCCAATAAGGAGGTGGTACATCGGCCCTCGCCCAACTTTCGTCTATTACCTGAATTAGCTCCTTCGTGATATCTACGCACCATTGATCATCCCAACGGTCTTTGAACCAGTCAGCTAGCTTTTGTGCTGCATCATGATCAAGAACGTCCACGTTCAGCTCGCCTTGATTGGAAAGCCCTGCGAGGGTCAAATTGCTTGAACCAAGATAGCTAATGATTGGGTTAATGGGGTCCTGTCGGAAACAAAGATAAAGTTTTGCATGGAGCGGGTGATGGAGAAATAGTTTTACAACAACTTTGCCCGCTTTCAATTGGTTGGCTAGTCGGCGGAGGCCTGCCTCGTCCGCATCGGTTGGTGCGCCGTAGGTAAGCTGGGCACGGAAATCCGAGGCTAAACGTCGTTTTAAGCGAATTACGAGTTGGTTGCTGACCTGATCTTCTTGCGACAAGAGGCTGTAGGCAAGACGAAGTTCGTCCTGTGGCGGGCGTTGCATACCGACAAGCAACCGACATTCGTGGCCTTTGCCACCGGGCCATTGCTCTATAAGTGCATCAATGGATTTCCAACCGCGGAGATTGAAGTAACCGACGCAAAAATCAGCCCGATGTGAAACGCCAAGAGTATCGCGCAAAGCCGGCAGAAGTGACTGTTCGATATTATCGAATATTCTGGGCATACAGGTAGTCTCCCTCTAAAGCTCCCCGGTCACGGAGCAAACGTCAAAAAATATTAATTACCCACTATTTACCCCCCTCCCCACCCCATTGCAAGCGACCAAAAAAGCAAGCCTGTTTTACAGCATGCTGGCCGAGTTAAAGTGGGTTTAACAGGTGTTAATCGGGCCGTGAACTGCTTTAACAGCAGTTAAAATGACTGTTAAACGGCCTTAACAACTTTAACAGGCGTTAAACCGAAGGTTACGCGCCGCCGTCAAAATAGCTTTTATTTCGATGCCTTCGCTCGGCTGTTAACACAGCCGCCTTCTGACCACCCTCTCCCTACGTAAGTTTAACATGGTGATAGATGACGGGATAGGGTGGTCAGAAGACCGCTATGGCATCGGTGAGGTTTAAATGACGGCGGCGCAAATCAAGGGGAAAATGAGTTTTTCGGTAGGTGTAACAGTTGTGACAATGGATGAGAGAGGTCCGGGGAGAAAACAGGGGTTGTGACAGTGATTAGAGATTTTTTATGGGGGTCTGGATAGTTTGTGACAATGGTTGTGACAGTGGGCTATTTCTTCATAAAAGTGTGACAGTAGGGTGTGACAACTGTGACAATGGCTGTGACAGTGGCCAAAATATTGTCACAGGTGTGACAGTGAAATTCGCCCGCCGCCTTTAAAAGGGCTTTCAATTCGCCGCCTTCGCTTGGCTGTTACAACAGCCATCCCCCTGACCACCCCCTCCCTACGTCACTGTCACAGTTAAGCCGTGATGGGATGGGGTGGTCAGGGGACCGCTTCGGCTTGAGTTAAAATTCTTATAAGGGCGGCGGGAGTTAAATTTTTTAAGGGTGTGTCACTTTTTTTGTTAAAATGACTCACATGACACACATGACACATGGGGGCTCAAGTTGCTTTGATTGATTTTTCGGGGTTTTTTCTTTTTCAGGGCTGCTGGCATAGCTCTTGCTCATGCTTTGTCGTATGAGTTGCGTAAACGACATGAAAGGTATATTGGTTGCGGCCGGACATTTGGCGCAGCTCTTTGACAATCAATTATTGTCCATAGATCGACTCGCAGAATATCTCGACGTTCCGCCGGCGACAATTCGGGATTGGGTCTATAAACGCCAAATCCCATTTGTCAAAGTCGGCCGTCTTGTTCGTTTTATACCCTCCGACGTTCAAAGGTGGCTGTCCGAAAGGAGTCACGGAAATGGCCATCCAAAAGATTAAACGTCAAAAGGGAACAGTTTACCGCGTCCGTCTGCTCATAAACGGGCGGCGCGTCACAAAGTGCTTTAATCGTAAATTCGATGCGATGCAGTTTGAACAGAACGCACGCCTGGATCATCGCATCGTAGATGGAATGAATCTGAAATTTGAGCAGGCCACGATTGAATGGCTTGAGAATCACGCTCGCCCAAGGAAGGCGCCGGGAACGGTCGTCAACAATGAAGCCCTTATCAAGAATGATTTGATTCCGGCCTTCGGCAACCTGCAGCTTGGGAATGTCACACCGCAAGACATTGACGCTTTCATTGCGAAGCTAATGCCGAAAATGAGTCATGCCAGCGTTAATCGTAGGTTAGAACTCATCAGGGCGATTTTCAATTATCACATACGCAGGCGCAACGTCCTCTACAGCCCCATGACGGGGGTTGACTTCCTCAAAGTTGACCCCAAGCCCATGAAGTTCTGGACGCTTGAGGAAGCGCGAAGATTTCTTGAGCATGCAAAGGCCAAATATGAGGGGACAGAGCGGGAGTATTTTTATCTGCTTTGTCTTCTTGCCTTGAACACAGGGATGCGTTTCGGCGAAATGTTGGCGCTTAAATGGTCGGCGGTGGATTTCAGAAACAGCTTTATAACCGTTTGCCGTTCTCTGTGCCATCATACGCGTCAACTTAGAGAAACAACTAAGGGCAGGCGCATAAGACCCGTGCCTATCAACGATGCCCTTATGGGCCCGCTGAAGCAAGCGTGGGCACTTAGGCGCGTTTCTGAATGGGTGTTTCACAAGGATGGCTCGTTGCTTGATGAAAACAACATAAGGAAGCGCCATTGGAATCCGGCGATAAAGGAAAGCGGCGTGAGCTGCATCCGCTTCCATGACATGCGCAACACTTTTGCCAGTCACTTCATGATGAATGGCGGCGACATCTTCAAACTACAGGCAATCTTAGGCCACGCCGATATACGCACGACGATGCGATACGCGCATTTCTCGAAGGCGTATATTCTGGAAAATGCGAACATCGTGCGGTTTGAAGCACATGGAAACGTCATCAACTTGCCACACAGGAGGAAGGAATATGCCAACAATTAGCGAAGAATTGAAAAAATTCGTTGATGCCTTCGCGTCGATGATTGGAAGGCTTCAAAAACTAGACGACGATGATGCGATCGAAGCTGATATCAAAACGGGCGTAAAGGAATTAAAAACAGTCTACGAAAGCGGATACAGAGTATTCCGTGATAGAACCCAAAGGGAACTCTTCGAGAATGATACGTTATCAACTTTAGAAGAGCATCTAGAAAATGCTAAGATCCTGCATCATCGGATGAAAATAGAGAAAGTTGAAAGTGGAGGCCTCCGAAAAACATACAAGGGCGTTGAGTATAGCGTTTATCCTATGCTGAAGCAGGGGAAGTGTTGGGCTGCTGTTGCGGTGGTTCGATTCCCCGATGGAGAAGTAAAAAAAAGCGAGAATGGTGATACGATGGATGAAGCGATGGAGAATGCAAAGAAGTCAGCATTTAATCTCATTGACAAGAAGTTGCCATTAAAAATTGGGCCAAAATAAAATCGGGGACCAATCCTTTCGGCAAGGTCCCCGAGATCACTGTGGAGCACAAGGGATTCCACCCTACGACTTCGTCTCCGGGTATTTCCTCGGCGACCATCCTTCGGATGGTGCCCGCCTCGGTCAGAACCCAACCGCCTTCCGGCGGTGGGTTCGAACGTTGAACTACAACAAAACAAAAAGGCCACCTTTCGGTGACCTTTTTGTTTTGTGGAGCACAAGGGATTCTCCGCCTCGCGGCGGAGCGCCGTAATGTTCGACTCGCCCACCACCCTCTGGGCGGTGCCGGGCTCGTCGTCATCGTATTCGGCCATCCACCCCTCGGGCTGGGATGGCCTTTGCGTCGTCGAACCCGGCTGCCTTCGGCAAGGGTTCGAATCATGAACTCGGACACAAAAGAAAATACCACCCGAAGGTGGTATTTTCTTTTGGTGGAGCACAAGGGATTCCACCCTACGACTTCGTCTCCGGGTATTTCCTCGGCGACCATCCTTCGGATGGTGCCCGCCTCGGTCAGAACCCAACCGCCTTCCGGCGGTGGGTTCGAACGTTGAACTACAACAAAACAAAAAGGCCACCTTTCGGTGACCTTTTTGTTTTGTGGAGCACAAGGGATTCGAACCCTCGACCCCCACGTTGCGAACGTGGTGCTCTCCCAGCTGAGCTAGTGCCCCAAAAATTTTCAATATCGTTGCGCGCCCAGCAGGATTCTCCCCGTCGGCTCCGCCTCTGGGGATTTCCTCGCCCACCCGCTTCGCGGGTCCCCGGGCTCGGTCAGAACCAAGCCGCCTATCGGCGGCGGTTCTCATCCTGATCTGTGCAACAAAAAACGTGGGTTTTCAACCCACCTTTTTTGTTGCGCGCCCAGCAGGATTCGAACCTGCGACCTTCTGCTCCGGAGGCAGACACTCTATCCACTGAGCTATGGGCGCAACAGAGCAGTTTTAAGTCTTAAGTCGTAAGAAAAACCTGCGATCATCAAAAATCTTAAGACTTAAAACTTACGACTTAAGACTGCTTTTCTGTGGGCGTTACAGGGATTGAACCTGTGACCCCTGCCGTGTGAAGACAGTGCTCTCCCGCTGAGCTAAACGCCCTTTCAAATTGTCAAAAAGCCAGCGGCGCGGAAACCTAGCCCAAAACTTTCATAATTTCAAGCAATTCCTAACCTGCCGATTCTGCGTGATTTTTTTGCCGGCTTTAAAACTGTTTCAGCCAATCCTTTCGCATGGCGGGAGGCATCTTGACTATGCCGGCCTTGTCTTTATGCGGTCTGGAGACGCGGTTGTACTGATAATTCATGTAGGAATATTTGAAAATATTTCGCAGGTTGGCGGGCAGGCGCTTGAGTATATTGCCGGCCTTGTAGAAATAATAAGAGCTCCAGTAGCCGCCGGCTATAAGCTCTTCCGGGGTAAGGTTCTTCAATTTGAATGTCGGGTGGTGGTTGTTGTATCTTTCCCAGTCGTAATGAAGTATCCGCCCCTCTTTTTCAAAACGGGCGAAGAGCGCCGAGCCCGGATAGGGGGTGAGATTGGGAAAGTTCCCAATGGCGACCCGGTTCTTGAGCAGGAACTCGACGGTCTTTTCAAAACAGTACTTATCGTCGTGATCGAACCCGAATATGGTGGACGTGTTCACGACAAGGCCGTGATCGCGGAGTATCTTCAATTTCTCGGAGATCTCTTTGAGATTGACCGAACCCAATTTCGAGTGCGGATTCGGTTTGGTCACCGATTCGATGCCGATGAAAAGCCCCTGACAGCCGGACTTTTTGGCCAGCTTCAAGAGCCGCAGATCCTTCACCGACAGATTGAGAGACGCCTGGCCCACCCACGCCTTCTTCAACGGTATCAATCCTTCGAACAGGGGATAGGCATAGTCGTGATTGCCCATGATGTTGTCGTCTATGAAAAAGATGAACTTCTGTTTAAGACCGGCGATCTCGTTTATGACGTTCTCAACCGGTCTGGTCCGATAGCGGCTGCCGAAGAGATTCGTTACGGAACAGAACTCGCATTTGTGCGGACAGCCCCTTGAGGTCTGGATGATCGCATGCGAAAGCGTAGTTTTTTTCCTGTAGAGAAGGTCGTGGCGAAAGGGTGGCACGTCCTTCATATCCACGAGCACGTCGGACCTGTAGCTCTTTTTCAATTCCCCCTTTTCAAGATCGGCGAGAAGATCTTTCCATACCAGATCGCCCTCGCCTATCACCACGGCGTCGAAATGATCGTAAACGTCTTCGGGCCTCACCGTAGCGTGAATGCCGCCTATGACCGTCGGAACGCCCTTCGCCCTGTAGTGCCCTGCGATCTCCATCGCCCTCTTTATCTGGCAGGTCATGGCCGAAAAACCGACCAGATCGACGTCCTCGTGATACACGTCCTCTTTGTTCTGCTCATTTATGAGCATAAGATCGTAATTGGGCGGGGTGTAGGCGGCGATGATCCCAAGGGCGGCGCAGGGCGTCGTTTTCCCCTTGTGTCCCTTCGTGTACCCCTGGGCCACCGAAATCAGAAGGATCTTCTTTTTTCTCATTGTAACCCTGTAGAATCGTCCGGAAACTCCGGCCGGGAGGCGGGTTTAATCCAATCTTCATCCGGATGCAACATATAAAGAGACGGTTGACAACCGGCCGGTTCATTATGTATGCGGTCTTCCCTGTTTCCTTAGAATATGATCTCTCAAATGACCCGATCAAGCGTGCTTTTCCTGATGCCTGCCGTTACCACGATGCAGAGCATCACCGGCCTTCATACGGGTTTTTTAACGAACATGTCGCGGCTGGGTTTCCAAACGCGCGCGGTGCGCGTTCCCGAAATGTCATCGGAGCTCCGCAATGTCGTATCGGGCGGCCGCCCGCCGGATGTCGTGCACGCCGCGGCCCCCGTTCCGGCAAATACGGTCGGCGACATCTTGAGATATTTTCCGAGCGCGAAACTGACCGTCGGTATCGACAAACCGCAGGAAGCCAAGCTTTGGGAGCCCGCGTTGGCCTTTGCGCGGGCGGCCGTGCTTCCCGACAGGGGCTTTTTGGAGACCCTCTCACGCCACAGCCGCCACTTCGCCGCGATGAACCGGATCGAAGCGCTTGAGCGAGCGGGCGCGCTTTATTTCATATCCGCCGGCATAGACCTCAAGGCCTTCGATCCGGAAACGGACGGATTCATTTCCCCCTTCTCCCACAAACATGCTACGGCGGGATCGCAGTGGGAACGCCGCGTCGATCCGGGCTCCAAGGCGGGGAACCACAGCCGCTTGAGCGGCGCATTCAGGTCCCCATACGACAAGATAGATCTCCATGTGGTTTACGTTCAGCCCGAGACCGAACCGTTCGTGGAGAGTTCCCGATCGTTCAAACTCTTCCAGAACGCTATTGAGGGGCGGATGCACGGCAGCAAGCACTTCATCGTCGCAATGGGCATGCCGGAGAACGAGGCAAAGAGGATAAAGGACATAGGGGAGATGCGGCGCGACAAGGTGATATTGACCGCCGATGTGACGGAAGAGCTCTATCATGTCATCGCGGCCGGGGCTGGCCAGGCCGTGTTCTTTCCCGAGGAGTCCTCCCCCAACTACGCGAGCAACGAGATGATAAGGGGAATACTCACCTTCATGAGATACGGAACGATGCCCGTCGTCCCCAACTTCGTGGCGGGAAGAAACGTCGTCGAAGACTGCACGCTTCCCGACGGCGCATCGGGAGAGGATCTCTTCTTGAGCCCTACCGGATTCGGCTTTTTCTACGACCCAGACTCGCCGGAGTCTTTGAGGAGCGCTATTTCAAGCGCGGAATTTCACGATTACCGGACAAAGGTCGGCCACGGCATCTATTCGAAGGCCGTTCCCAACGCGATGGTCGCCGCCATGGGCCACGGCATAGACCGCGAGGCGGAGGCGTACGCCGCCTTCTTCGCTAAAGTTCTCGGCAACAAGGAACGTCGATCTTAAAAACAACGGCCGCCCGAAGGCGGCCGTTCTGTTTTCGAGGAACGGGGGCGGCGTTCACATCACGCAGTGGATCTTCTCACAAAAACCTTCCTCCGCTGCGTTCTCGTCGACATAGTCGTCCACGTTCAAGATGTCCTCGATGTGCACAAGGTTCGAATGCCACAGGCCCGGCGATGCGGCTTTGGGATCCAAATACGCCTCCGAACCCAGATTCGAAAATTCCCCCCACCTGCTCAACGCTGACGCCATTTCACGTTTCATCATAGATACCCCCCTTCCCTTTGTTATGTTTCACCCCCGATATATTCCCTAAATATATATTGTAAAATAATTAATAGTTATTATATATATTCCTTAACGTTATAGATTATGGAGATTATCGACCTAAAGGTGTTCGCCTCCGTGGTGGAAAATAAGACCACTACGAAGGCGGCAAAGTCCTTAGGGATGACCCAACCCGGGGTGAGTAAGCATCTGACCCGCTTAGAACGCGACCTCGGAGGGCTTCTCTTCGCCAGAACCGGAAAATACCTGACCTTAAACGAGTTCGGCCTCTTCTTCTACGATAAGGTAAAGAAACTCCTCGCGGAAGTGCACGAGCTCTTGGGCCTCCGTTACGGTTCGGCCAGCCCCATCGGCGTGTTGAAGCTGGGCCTGACCGATGCCGCGACGCTCGTCATAACGCCGCCCTCTTTGATCGAGTTCAGGAGGCGCTACCCGGGCGTGCACATCTCTCTCGACGTGGACAGCTCCTCGCGCATCGAGGACGGAGTGCTCGACGGAAGCTACGACGTGGGAATAGTCACCGCCAGACCGAAGGAACATCCCGATCTGGAGGAGGAGGTCCTCTACACCGACATGATCGACGCGATGGTCTCCGCCGACCATCCGTTCGCAAAACGAAGGTCCATCACGCTTGAAGAGCTGGCCGATCACCCGCTCATCATAAGCCCCAAACGCCGGCGTACGCGGACAATCATCGACGGGATATTCAGCTCGCATAACCTTGAGATACGCGACACCATCGACGTGTATATGCACACGGCCGCGGCGAGGTTCGCCGAATACGGCTTGGGGATAGCGCTGCTCCCGCGCAGGTTCATCAGGGAGCAGCTTGCTTTCAGGAAATGCAATTCGGTGAGGATAGCGGGGGATCCCATCAGGCGTTCGCTGTCGATAATAAGAATGAAGGGACGCGCCGTGTCGGACTCCGTAGCCATGTTCTATTCGATGATCGTGGAGAAAAGCCGCCATTTACACCATTAGAGCTCGACTC
Source organism: Bdellovibrio sp. (assembly GCA_020723205.1). Classification (GTDB taxonomy): domain Bacteria; phylum UBA10199; class UBA10199; order 2-02-FULL-44-16; family DYJF01; genus DYJF01. The sequence continues at coordinate 16,080 of DYJF01000021.1, read as the reverse complement.
TGACGGCGGTCTTCAGCGATTGCGCCACGAGGCAATAATCCTTCGCCTTTTCGACCAAGAGCTTCAGACGCAGACGGTCCTCTTCGTTATCCAGATGGAACGTCGGACGCAGGATGATCTCGTTTATCATGTAATGCTTGCCGTCGGAGCTCGTAACGATCCCCTCCGCAGTAGACGAGTAGCTCTTGATGCCTATCCTCATCTTTTCGGCGAGCGCACTTAAGGTCAGATAGAAGCAGCTCTCGGCGGCGGCGACCAGCATATGCGGCGGCGACCACGCCTCCGGAATGTCCTTCGCCTTCGACATTCCGGTTACGTCTATCGGCGGATGGTTCTCGAAGAGGGAGACGATCTTGCCCCCCTCGGAACGAAATTCGGTCATGAGCTTTTCGGACATCGTTACCTCCACAGTTCGTACACAAAAAGGACCACTTCCACCAATATCAAAAGTATTATCGTGAGCTCCAGCATCGTGGCGCGCCTGTTCTTCAAAAGGTCCGCGATGATCTCCAAGTTGTCCTGCATCATCCTTAGCTTGTGGTCTATCGTCTTGTAGCGCTCCTTTATCTCGAACATGTCGGAGGCGTCGCGATAGAGCTTGTCCAACACCTCGTTGTTCCACGCCTCGTCGGGCGTGTCGAGCAGGTACATGGAGGAGACTATGTCCTGCTTCGCGAGCATGCACATGCCGATGAATTTGTTCACGTCCCTTTCGCTCATGCGCATTCGGCCGCGGTTTCGAAGATCGCTCGTTATCTTGCCGTCCTTTTTCAGGAGCTCGTCCACCGTCAGCTCAAAATATTCGAGCGCGGTCGACTGGGCCAGTATCAGCGCCAGAACGTCCACGCGTTCGAAGGAGAGACGGTCGAGCACGACGCGCTCGAAAAAGACCTCGTTCTTCTCGTCCTTGACGACGTCCACAAGAAGCTCTTCGCTCGTTATGATGTTCTCCTTAGCCCCGATGATCGCGCGCATCTTCTCTATGACGGCGGTCTGCCTCGTCGGTTCGATGTTGAAGAAGACCACCGAGCCGAAACGGTAGATGAAGAAATATCCCTCCTCGCCGGTCTGATAGACGAGTTTCGTCGAGGAGCGCGTTATGACCGGCTGCGAAAAGAGGCGGTCTATCTCCTTGAGCTTTAGGATCTCGGTCAGGTGATAGGCCTGAAAACTGTAACGAGGCGTGAATGGAAGATCGAGTTCCGGCATGGGCGAAATCATATCGAACCCAAGCCCTTTCGCAACACTTTTCTCCCTTTCTATTTCGGGGCAAAGTGCGCTATATTTCGCGGACATATGAAGATCGCCCTCGTGGCCGCTCCCAACTTCAATCCACTCTTCCCGCAGATAGGAAAGCCCAACGTTCCTCTGGGGCTGTTGTGCATCGCGGCGGTTCTCGAACCGGCGGGCGTGACCTGCGAAATAATCGATCCCAATCTGCTGGCGATCAGCGGCCGAATACCTCCCGATATGCGCTTCGAAGAGGAGCTGGCGCGACAGATGTCGCTTAAGAGGTACGATGCCGCGGGCTTTTCGACGCTCGCCAACTCCTACCACTCGATACTCGAGATAGTGCAGGAGCTTAGAAAGTTCGACGAGGACGTACCGATAATACTGGGCGGTCCGCAGGCGACTCACACCGACGTCGCAACGCTCAAGGCCTTTCCGGAAATAGACGCCATCGTTCGGGGCGAGGGGGAGATCGTCACCATCGACCTTCTGAAGGCGCTTGCGGGGGACATCCCCTTCGAGGACGTCAAAGGCATCACGTACCGCAAGGGCAATGAGATAGTCAGGAACGCCGACGCCCCCTTGATTGAGAACTTAGACGAGCTGCCGCTGCCCGCTTATAAATTGTATCCCGTAAAGGGGATGTCCGCGGTATCCCTCGACGCGGGGCGCGGCTGCCCCTATAAATGCAATTTCTGTTCGACCTGCGTATTCTGGAAGAGAAAGTTCCGGCAGAAGAGCCCCAAGAGGATCGCCGACGAGATGTTCGTTTTGAAGCATGCCTTCGGCGTCGCCTCCGTCGACTTCACGCACGATCTTTTCACACTCGACCACCGGCATACTGCAAAGCTCTGCTCGATCGTCAGACGCAGGAAGATAGGCCTGCCGTGGAGATGCAGCACGCGAATAGATGCGGTGGACAAGAAGCTCCTCAAGACGATGGCCGCCGCCGGATGCAGGGCGGTCTTTTACGGCGTCGAGAGCGGGTCGCCGCGGATGCAGGCCGTGATAGGAAAAAAATTCGACGTATCCGTTGTAAAAAAAACCATCCTCGACACGGCCGACGCCGGAATGGACGTCGTCGCCTCGTTCATCATCGGTTTTCCGGAGGAGACGGAAGACGACGTGGCAAAGACCATCGAGATGGCCATGAATCTTCTGGGCGCGTCCCACAGGGTGACGAACTCGCAGATCCATCTTCTGGCGATCACCAACGAAACGGAGCTTTGGGATAAATATCAAAACGAGCTCCATTACGACGGGATACAAACGGACCTCGTAGGCGGTTCTCTGTTCTACGAAAAGGATCCCCTTGTAATGCGGTATCCGGAGCTCTTCCCCGGCCACTACTATGTGAAGACGCCAAACGTCAGCCGCGCGTTCCTTGTTGACCTCTACATGTTCGGATACAGCGCGAACGCGAACTTGAGGTGGTCGCTCATCTACGCCGCTAGGAAGGCGGGCGGCTTCTTCCCCATCGCAAAAAAATGGCACGAGTGGAGCAAGGACAACAAGATCGAGCTCGATAAGAAAGACGCGCCGTTTGAGATAAAGGACGGGCCCATGCTCACGCTGATGGAGAGGATCGTCTCCATCGCGAGATTCTTAAAGACCGATCCCGCCGGGATGGGATGGAGGGACGGCGCCTTCGAGACCATCTTCGCCCACGAGGCGAAGATGATCGTCCTGCGCACCAAGATGGTCGCGGAAGGCAAGGCGGAGAACGCCGCCAAGAAAGGCGACGTGCTCGAAAAGGTCTCGTACGACCACGATCCTGCGGCGATAGTCAAATCAATATTAAGCGGCGGCCCTAAAAAAATAGCTCGCAAAAAAACGGTAATCGAGTATTTCTTTGCGGGACACGGGGCACAGGGCCCCGTCATCGGCACAAGAAAGGGGAAAGGACATGATACTCTCGGAAAGAGGCGCAATAAGGTCGGCGATCGCGGACGGCGGGTTCCATCTCTATCCCGCGGGCGGGTTCATAGAAAAAATAAAAGGGGCGCTTGCCGGAGACGAGCTTAAGGGCAACTTCGATCCGGAGGCCACGGCGCAAAAGATAAGGAACGTCCCCCTGCCGGAGAACGAACACGCGCGCGCTATCTTCGAAGCGGACGTGAACCGCCTTTGCACGCAGCTCTCCGAAATAGAGCCGGAATACGACATAGATTCCGTCTTCAGAAAGATGTCGGCGCACCTTCCGGCGCTCGCCAAGCGCTATTACGGCGTCGAGGAATTCGTTCCGGTGACGCCGCAGATCGTCGAATACTATTTCGAGGGATACAACGAGCTCTATAGGAACGCGGACTGGTTCGCCTTCAACGTGAACGAGGCGGAATCGCGCGAGTTGGGCGTCGCCGTGGGCACGTACTTCAAGCGCGACCAGGTCTCGCCCGGGATACCCGAGTTCACGGTCATGCACGAGGCGAACCACGCCATGCAGGAACGCGCGGCGGTCCCGGCGGGCGTCCACCACTATGTGCCGTGGCTGGACGAGGGGCTCGCCGACATCTTCGGCCGCATGATGCTCTTTGCCGCGACCGAGGACGAACGGCTGTTGCGAAAGGTGAAGACCTTCAGGACCGAAGTCGAGGTGACCGATCCCAGAAAGGTCACGTACCATTACGGCGAAGAGACGGCCGCGCTTCTGCTGCTTCGCGGGCGGCTCCCGCTCGTCAAGGCGCTCCTGAAGGCGCGCCAGAAGGACCCCTATTCGGTAGATTGGAGCGCGCTGGCCACGGGGATAAAGAAAGGGATAGATCCGCACGTAGCTATCGTTACATCTTACTCCGGTACTACGAAGAGGGACATGTTCCAAAAACAGTTGGAACGCGACGAGACAAATTTCAGAAAAGAGGCGGACCTGAACCAATCGGATCTCCGAATACTCTCCATGTTCCTCGCAACACAGCGCCCTGCGGTCATTCCCGCCGTGGAATACAGGGCGGCCCTGTGGTTCGCGGAAGAGGCGGCCAAGAACCCGTCGCCCTATTCGATCGACCCGATGGCCGTCCCTGAAGGTTTCCGCCCGCAGATAACCGGGTGGGAGGCCCAAACACCGATACCCGTCGCTTCGCTTCCGGAGACGGTGACCAAGAAGGTATCGGGTCTCATAACAAAAGTCCTGATCCCTTCCGCAAGCGTGCCTCAAGATCTTAAAAGCGGCGCCGACGCCCTTGCGAACAGCTATTTCGTCATAAAGAGGAAGATGGGCGAGACGGAATATTTCGAGCCGTACGGGGGCGGATTGCCGTATCGCTTGGGCAGCGGGGAGCTCCGCTGCGCGTGGTAGAATAACGACAAACACTTGCAATATGATTATCCGGTGATAGGTTCCCTCCGAAAGGGGGAACCTATGTATAAAAAGATCATCGCGCTTCTTTGTATGGCGGTTCTTGTGGCCGCTTCCGGGGTGTCGTGCAAAAAACGCTCGGGTCCGATCGGCACAAAGGATAATCCCGTTCGCTTCTACTTCATGCCGCTTAAAGGGCAAGAAGTGTTCGATAGGAACGCGCCGGTCCTTAAGAAGTTCCTCGAGGAGAAAACCGGGCTGACCGTCGAGACCGTCAACTCGCCCGACTTCATCACGATCATCAAGGCGTTCGGCAACCAGCAGGCGGACATGGCCTTCATCAATACGCTGGGCTATCTCATGGCCCGCGACTGGGCCAAGACCGACGCGCCGCTGGTCTCCATCTACGGCGACGTCTACAAGACATACCGAGGCGAGATACTCGCGCGCGTGGGAGGCGACATCAATTCCGCCATGGACCTGAACGGAAAGACCGTCGTCTTTGCAGATCCGTTCTCCGCCAGCGGCTATTTATACGTGATGAAATATCTTGATGACTACGGCGTCAAACCGCAAAAGATCATCTTCGCGCACGGCCACAAGGAAGCCGTGGAGATGCTCTACAAGGGCGAGGTGGACGCCGCGGCGACATATCATTCAAGACCCGACGCGCAAGGGGGCGAGCGGGACGCCCGCGCGGAGCTGCTCTCCGCGTATCCCGACGTCTTCGCCAAACTTAAGATCGTCGCCGTTACCGACGAAATCCCGAACGGCCCCGTGGCCGCGAGCAACAAGCTTCCCGCCGACGTCAAGGAGAAGCTCATCAAGGCGCTGACGGAGTTCGCGCAGACGATCGAAGGAAGAAAGGCGCTGGGCGACCTCTACAACATCACGGGCTTCGCCCCCGCGTCGCCCTCCGACTATGACGGCCTGCAGGCAGTGATCAAAAAGCTCGGCAAAAATGTAGAGGAGGTCGTACCGGGAGGAGTGACTTTCTATAAGAAGCAGATCAGTCCGCTGCTCGAATAACGAACCGGAGGACACATGGGCTCCGTCAAAAAACTCGCGGGTCCGTTTGCCGCATTGGGCATAGGCCTTCTCTGTTTCGGCTATTTTGCCTCCTATGTCCCCTACTCGATGATGACCAAGATGATAACCGACGGCCTGTTTTCGGGCATGAACGGCGTCGGTTTTTCGGGTTTCGAGATCCAGCCGGTCGTCGTCCTCGGAAGCTTCGTCTCTATGTACGTATTCATCACTGCGGCCGGCTGGTGGAAATACGCGACTCATTCGAAGATACTGGGCATCTCGTTCCCGCGTCCGCAGTGGTTCACGTTCCTCTCCGGACTTTGCACATCGGGCCAGATAATAACAACGACGCTTGCTTATACATTCGGGGGAATAAGCATCGTGTTCGCCATGCTCCTCATGCGGGGCGGGGTCCTGATAATCGCTCCGATGGTCGACCTTTTGGTGCGAAGGAGAAAACGAAAGATATACTGGCCGTCATGGGTGGCTTCCGCCCTTTCGCTGGCCGCGCTGTTCGTCGCGTTCGCCGAAAAGGCCGGCACCGCGATGACCTTGATCGCCGCGGTGGACATAGGCATTTATCTCTTCGGCTATTTCTTCCGGCTATATATCATGAGCAACTTCGCCAAGAGCGACGACGTGGAGGAGAGAAAGCGCTACTTCGCGGAGGAACAGCTGGTGGCCAACCCGGTGCTCCTGCTGGGTCTTCTGATCGTCGGGCTTTTCGGCATCGGGGGAGATCCCTCAAGCATCCCGACGCAGGTCTGGGCGGGCTTCGCTTCGTTCCCGTTCGAAGGATATTTCCTCGTCACGTTCCTGATCGGAGTCTTCTCCTACGGGACCGGGCTCTTCGGGAGCTTGATATTCCTGGATAAACGCGAGAACACGTTCACGGTGCCGGCGAACCGCGCTTCGAGCATTCTTGCCGGCGTGCTTGCGACGTATCTTTTGCATGTATACTACGGCCAGAAGGCGCCGAACGCCTACCATCTTGCGGGGGCGGCGCTGATAATCCTCGCCATATTGTTCCTGATGTGGAGGGCGATGATAGAGAAGAAAAAGGCCGCAAGAAAGGCGAAGACGGCCGCTACTTCTTAAGCTGCCACAACCGGCCAAGCGCCGCCTCGTAGCGTCCCGCGAGAACCTTCTGGTCCTTTGATTCCGGCTCGTTCATCATGGTAACGAAGGGGA
>DYJF01000021.1:0-9328 GCA_020723205.1 Bdellovibrio sp. | reverse complement strand
CCCTGAAGCGTAAGACGGCCGCTCTCTTTTCCGCCGGTGATATCGTCCCAGTCGTCCACGCGATAGTATTCGCACATTTCTTCGTCCGGCACCTTGTGCGCAAGTATGGAATGTTTGAGCTTCTCCTGATAGCGGGCGTCGTTCCTTCGCATCGATTCCTCGAAGGAGACCTTGATATAAAAGACGGCGGCCCTTTCGAGTATCTCCTTTGAGAGGCGGTTCAGGGCGTTCCGATAGGCGTCCTTCGTGCCCCTAGCGAACTCTATCAAAAGCGTCCCGTCCTTGTAGAACCCGTCGGTCGCGGTTTCAGCCGCCTCGCGATTGATCTTCTCTATGAGAAAATCGTAGAGCTTCCAGTTCGTAACGAGATAGGCATGGCCGGACCTCTTGGACACGACGCGCTCGCAGCCAAGCCGCTCCCAGAGATCGTCCTCAATGCACTTGTCCCAAAGCCAGACGAAGTCGTCCAGCTCCACAAAGGGGGCGATGAAGAACTTATCCCGCCTCTCTTCAGAGCCGACCCGGTTCTTTATAAAATCGAAAAACTCCGATTTCCCGCAGGCGGGCCTTCCGATAACGATCAGATTATCAAACGCTTTTTTCATGATATAGTCCGTAGAGTTGTTCAAGCGCGTTTCCGTAACGTTCGTTCAGAACGGACGGGTCCGCGCTCTCGGGTTCGTTGTTCATCGTGACGAACGGAACCTTCAGCCCGTTCACGTCCACGCGGCCGTTCTTGTCTTTGCCCGTCAGGTCGGACCAGTCGTGGTCGCTGTAAAAATAATCGAAGGTTTCTTTCGGAACCATGTGCGCAAGGACGGAATGCTTCAGTTTCTCCCGATATCTTGCCGTGTTCCGCCGCCACGACTCCTCCCTCGTCACATCGATGAACAGGATCGCCGCCCTCTTGAGTATCTCCGGCTTGAGCGCATTGAGCGCGTCCCTGAAACCGTTCCTGCGGCCGCGGGCGAACTCTATGAAAAGCGTATGATCATTGTAGAATTGCGGGCGCGCAAGATACTTCTCCGCGATGACCTCGTTGAACTTATGCATGCAGAACCTGAAGAGCCGTTCTCCTTCGGGGGCCATTCCGGGATTTCCGGGCATGTAATTCTTCGAATAAAGACGGGGCTGGCCCGCTCTTTCCCAGATATCGTCCTCCACGAACTTTTCCCATATCCAAACGAAGTCGTCCACCTCTTCGAACTTCCCGATGTGGAACTTTCGCGCGCGAACATCGTCGGGGATCTTCTTCATGAAGTCTATGAACTCGGACTTTCCGCCGGCGGGGCGTCCGAGAAGCAGAAGATGGTCGAAGGTTGCTGTCATGGGACCCTCCAGGATACGAACCCCTTAGCATGCATCAAAGCCGCTCAACAAGACAAAAAAAGCCGGCCCTTGGGGCCGGCTTTTCGGTTCATATCAAGCGTTCGGAGCTACTGGGCCTTCGTGAAGGTGAACTCGTGGCGCTTTGCAACCGCTGCGGTCGGGTTGGTCTTGTTCTCCGTGCCTACGCCGTAGACCGTGTAGACCACTTTGTCGGTCGTGGTGTTGAGCTGCCAGTAGTTGCGGGAGTCGACGTCGCCGTCGCAGACGTTCTTCGCCTTGTCCTTGCAGTTGATGACATACTTGTCACCGTTCAGGGTGGCGGTGTACTGGGACGTCACTTTGCCGGCCGCGTCGTATTCCTTCTGGATCAGATTGTTGCCGGCCAGTTCCCACGTTTCCTTCGATCCTTCGGTCTTGAAGTTCATGACGCACTTGTCGCCTTCCTTCGCGACCGTGAGGGTCCCCGTCTTGCCGTTCAGATCCTTCGCTACCGACCAGAGCTTGCCGTTGTACGTTCCGGGGGTGCAGGTCGTTGCCGCGGATGCGACCACGGGAAAGACCACTACTGCCACTGCCAATATCAACAGCTTTTTCATACTTCTTCCTCCTTAAGGAAAAACGTCCCACTATTGGGCCGTTGAGGCGTATGGATAAAGGTTCCGCGGTCATTTGTCAAGCGGCGGATGGACAAAAAATTCGTCCTGAAGAATTCCTTCCTTATCAACCACCTTCACCTCAACGCGGGAACCGTCAACGCGGACCAGCACGAAGTGGCAAAACGTCCTGCCGTAAAGCCGCTGGCCGCCGCCGCCCGATATGACGTACCAGACGCCGTCCACGTTCCTCTTCTCGTACTTATGTTCGTGCCCGGAAAAGACCATCGTGACCCTCTTCTTTTCAAAAAGGTCCTCCAGCTCGTCGCGAAGTTTGGGATATCTGTCCAAGCTTTCGCCGTAATGTCTGGCCCCTTTGTTCAGGAAGAGCGGCGCGTGCAGAAAAACGAACTGATGATCGTGTCTTTCGGGGTCGAGCGTTCTCTTGAGCCATTCGAGCTGGGCCCCTTCGATCCTGAATTCGCGACCCGGCATGTGGGTATCGAGGACGACGAAGAGAGAGCTGCCCACCGTCCAAGAATAATAGAGTTCGTTGCCCGGCAGGTCCATCTTCTCCTTCCAGACCGCCTCGTCCCCTTCGTCCTCAACGGAATGGTTCCCTATCGCCAAAAAATGGGGCACGCCGATATCTTTGGAGATCTCAAAAAAATGATCCCAGTCGCCGGGCTCGCCCGGCGTGACGATCTGATCGCCGGTGTTCACGAAGAAATCGGGGTTCCGTTTGAGCGCAAGCCCTATGAGCGTCTTATAGATACCGTCGCCGACGCGGTTGTCGCCCATCACTATGAAAGAGAAAGGGCCCTTGTGCGCCTTGAGAGCCGCCAGTTCTTTGTTGAGTTTTTCCGAGGCCGAAAGAACGCCGGATAAAAGAAGAAAAAGAAGGCCAAGGGTTAAAGTCAAAAAGCAAAAGAAGAACCGATTCCCTTGACCTTTGACCTTTGACCTTCCACCTTTCTTCATCATAACCATTTCTTATACCTGAAGTACGACAGCATGCCGACAATGACGACGGTCATGCCTATGAGCGTGTAGAGCCAGCCGTAGGGATGGTCAAGCCCGGGGATAAACTTGAAATTCATGCCGTAGTAACCCACCACGATGCTCAAGGGCAGCATTATCGTTGCTATGACTGTCAAAACCTTCATGACCTCGTTCATCCTGTTGGACGCCTGCGAGAGATAGGCGTCCAAAAGCCCCATGGTCAGTTCGCGAAAACCGGCTGCCTTCTCCGAAAGACGATAGAGATGGTCGTAGAGATCGCGCGCAAGAAGCAATCCGTGCGGCGTCAGTATCTCAAACTCGCCCAAAGCCACGCGGTTGATGACGTCCAGCTGCTGCGTCGCAATGGAACGGAGTTTTACAATGTCCTTCCTCAGCGAGAATATCCTCTGCAGGTCCTTGGTAGACGGGGAATCGAATATCTGCTCCTCCTCCGCATCGAGCTTCGCCTCTATGCGGTCCATCATCGGAAAATAGCTGTCTATCATTCTTCTCAAGATCGCGTGCGCGACCGCTTCGGCGCCGCGCGTGAAAAGGTGCGTGAGGGTCGAGATCTCGCCGTGGTATGCGTCCACCGCGCGTATCCTGTGCCTCCTTGCGGTGACGATGAAATTCTTTCCTATGAAAAGATAAAGCTCGTAGGTCTTGAGCCGTTCCTCCCCTTCCTTGTCCAGAAGTATGATGTCGTGGAGAATGAGAAATATACTGTCGTCGTAATCCTCCACCTTGGGCAGCATCCTCGGGTGGGAGAGGTCCTCCACGGCCAGCGGATGGAGGTGCATCTTATCCTTTAAGAACTCCTCGTGCTCTTCGATGGGAGAGGAGATGTCCACCCACAGCTGGCTCTTGCCGTCGGAAAGCCGTTCTGGAACCTCGTCTTTCGTTATCTCGATCGCCTGTTCCCCCGGAACGCACGCATAGGCCTTGAACATAGGACCCCCCCTCAATTCACCGTCTTGCTCGCGTCCACGCCTTCCCGGCGGAGCATCAGCACCTCGTCGGCGGGCGTGACCTTCAATGATATAGCACCGGTCGGGCACAAAGGCACGCACTTAAGACAGGAATCGCATGTCGACAGCTTCCACGGACGATCGAATATCGGCTTCATCTCCGCGACGAATCCGCGCTTCACGAAACCCAGGGCGTCGAGCTTTTTCACCTCGGAACAGATCCTGATGCACGAACCGCACAATATGCACTTGTGGCCCTCGTACCTTATCTGCGGATGCGAATCGTCTATAAAGAGGCGGCGCTTGGCACCCGCAAAACGGTCCGGCTCGCTTTTGTATTCGACGGCCAGCCGTCTTAGCGCACAGGATTCATACGAACGACAGCCGCACGAGAGGCACCGCTCCGCCTCTTTCCTCGCCTGTTCCTGCGTGAAACCGGTCTCCACCTCCTCGAAATCCTTTATCCTCGCCTTCGCGGGAAGCTCCGGCATCTCCGCGCGCGGCGCGCTCTCCACTTTTTCGAAGAGCTCTTCCGGCGCCTCTTCCACCTTGCCCATGGAATGGAGATACTGCTTCGGAACACCCGTCACCTTCTCCCCTTTGAGATATTGATCGATCGACGAGGCCGCTTTCTTGCCCGCAGCAGTAGCGGTGACCGCTATGTCCGCGCCGGTGGCGCAATCTCCGCCCGCGAAGATGCCGGCGACGTTCGTTTCGAAAGTGTCGGGGTTCACATCGAGAGTGTTCCACTTCGTGAGCTTTAGCTCGAACGGCTCCTCCTCGATGCATTCCGTATCGACACCCTGACCTATCGCGGAGACGACCGCGGAGGCGCGGAAAGCGAACTCGGAGCCCTCGATCTGTATCGGGCGCCTTCGTCCCGAGGCGTCCGGTTCGCCCAGCTGCATCTTGACGCATGTGAGTATCACGCCTGAAGCGTCCTTCTGCATCTTCGTCGGAAGCGTCAGATATTTTATGTCCACCCCTTCGTGTTCCGCCGCCTCTATCTCCACCTTGTTGGCCGGCATCTCGTCGCGGCTCCTCCTGTACATGATGGTAACTTTCTTCGCGCCGACACGGAGCGACGTGCGCGCGGCGTCTATCGCGGTGTTGCCGCCTCCGACCACGACGACGTCGTCACCGATGCTCACTTTTTTCCCAAGCGCCACGTCCTCCAAAAACGCTATGCCCGAGATTGCGCCGCCCTCTTTCTCGCCTTCCACCCTCATGTCGGACGCGGACTGCGCGCCGATGGCAAGAAATACGGCGTCATACTCTTTCTTCAGGCCGTCGAGCGTGAAATCCGCTCCGAGCTTCTTGTTCTGACGTATATCGACGCCCATCTTCCGTATTAGCCCTATCTCCTTCGCGAGGATGTCGCGCGGCAGGCGGTATGCGGGGATGCCGTAACGGAGCATCCCGCCCGGTTCGGGATGCGCGTCGAAGACGGTTACCTTGTGGCCGTCCTTTCTCAAGAAGAACGCCGCCGAAAGTCCGGCGGGTCCTGCGCCGATTATCGCGACCTTTTTGCCGGAGGGCTTGCCCGCAGTCGCAACGTACGGCTCCGGAGATCCCAGATCCTTATCGGCTATGTAGCGCTTGAGAAAACATATCGAAACGGAATCATCCACGCGCGCGCGGCGGCATTCCGTCTCGCACGGACGGGGACAGACGCGGCCCAAGCTCGCCGGGAAGGGAAGGTTCTCCTTTATGAGCTTGATGGACTCCTTTTCGGTGCTCCGCGCGAGCAGCGATATGAAACCCGGGATGTCTATTCCGGCGGGACACGTGACCGCGCACGGCGCGCGGCAATCGCCGCAGTGGTCGGAGAGCAGAAGCTCCACGCAGACCTTGCGGGACGCCCTCACCTTGGGGCTGTTCGTGTCCACTTCCATGTTGTCGGAAACGATCGTCGAACATGAAGGCACAAGACGTGAAAGACCTTTCACCTCGACGACGCAGATGAAGCACGAAGCGAATGGTTTTATCTCCTCGTGATGGCAAAGCGTGGGAATCGTTATCCCGTTCCTCTTTGCAACGTCAAGGATCGTCTCGCCGCTTTTACATTCCACCGCTTTTCCGTTCAAAAATATTTCCATTATACCCTCTATCTTCCCGTTCGCCCTGAGCATGTCGAAGGGCGACTGTGCAAGGCCGTTAGCGGTTCGACAAGCTCACCGCGAACGGTCAAATTTATTTAACATCTATCGCGTCCACGGGACATATCTGCTGGCAAGCGCCGCACTGGGTGCAAACCGCCTGCAGTATGAGATGCGCCTTCTTCTTCTCGCCCTCGATCGCCTTCACCGGGCATATTTTGAGGCACGCGCCGCAACCGGTGCAGCGCTCCGCGGATATCGTGTACTCGATGAGCGCGCGGCATTTCCCCGCCGGACACCTTCCCTCGTTTATGTGCGCCTCGTATTCGTCGCGGAAATATTTGAGCGTGGTCAGCACGGGGTTGGGGGCGGTCTGGCCCAGCCCGCACAAGCTCGAGGTCTTGATCTGCTCCGCCAGCTCCTCCAAGAGCTCTATATCCCCTTTGCGCCCCTCGCCTTCGGTGATGCGCGTGAGTATCTCCAGCATCCTCCTCGTGCCGATCCTGCAGAACGTGCACTTGCCGCACGATTCGTTCTGCGTGAAATCCAAAAAGAACTTTGCGATGTCCACCATGCAGGCGCGGTCGTCCATCACGACCATTCCGCCCGAGCCCATGATGGCGCCTGTCGCATTCACCGCGTCGTAATCGACGACGGTGCTCATCAGCTTCGCCGGGATACAGCCGCCGGAGGGGCCCCCTAACTGCACCGCCTTGACCGGCCTTCCGGAGACCGTCCCGCCGCCCACGTCGTTTATGATCTCCCAGAGCGTTATGCCCATGGGCACTTCTACGAGGCCGCCGCGCTTCACGTCGCCGGCGAGCGCGAAGACCTTGGAGCCCTTGCTCTTTTCCGTCCCGTATTTCGCAAATGCGGCGGCGCCGTTCAAGATTATCCACGGCACGTTCGCGAACGTCTCGACGTTATTGATGTTCGTGGGTTTTCCCCAGAGGCCGGACTGCGCCGGGAAGGGCGGACGGACCCGCGGCATTCCGCGCTTGCCTTCGATGGACGCGATGAGCGCCGTTTCCTCTCCACACACGAACGCGCCGGCGCCTTCCTTCACTATGATGTCGAAGTGTTTTCCCAGATATCCCTTTTCGCGCGCCTGTCCTATCGCGATGCCCAGCCGTTTTACCGCAAGCGGATATTCGGCGCGGCAGTAAATGTAGCCGTGCGTCGCGCCGATTGCGTGCGCGCAGATCATCATGCCTTCAAGGACGCGGTGCGGATCGCTCTCCAGCACGGAGCGGTCCATGAAGGCGCCCGGGTCCCCTTCGTCCGCGTTGCAGATGACGTATTTCTCGTCGCCCGCCGCCTTCCGGCAAAAATCCCACTTCATTCCCGTGGAAAAACCGGCGCCGCCGCGGCCGCGAAGGCCCGACGCCTTGATCTCGGCCACGACCTGCTCCGGCGTCATTCCTTTTTTCACCTTTTCCAATGCGGTGTAGCCGCCGGCCCTGACGTACTCTTCTATCGATTCGGGGTCTATGCGCCCGCAGTTCTCGAGAACTATCCTCACCTGTTTCGAGTAGAACGCGTGCTCTTCGCTCCCCTCCTTTTCGAGGTCTATTATCTTCTTTTCGAGCGGCTTTCCCTGCGCGACGTGTTCCTGAAGGAGTTTCTTCGCAGCGACCGCGTCAATGTTGCCGTAGAAGGTCTTCGTGCCGTCGCGCGCGACAAACTCCACCAGCGGTTCGCAGTGACACATGCCTATGCAGCCGACCTCTTTGAGAACGTATGAGAACCCGAACTTCTTCTTTGCGTGATCAAAAATATCGAAGACCGCCTTGCCGCCCGACGCGATGCCACAGGAGCCCAGCCCTATCAAGACTTCGGCGATCTCGCCTCCTCCAAGCTCTTTCTTGTCTATCTTGAGGTCGCCCAGCGGATCGCCTTCCTTGTCCTGACATTTGCAGAAGGCGTCTATCGTCTTGCCCGCTTTCTGCCGGTTGAGCTTTCCGTAAACGGTTTCGTCGATCATCAGAACGGGCGCCAGCGAACAGCAGCCCAGACACGCCACCGATTCCATCGTGAACTCTTTGTCTTCGGTCGTACCTCCGTGCGCGGAAACGTTCAGCCGATCGCCCAGCGATTCGGAGACCCCTATCGCTCCCGCGACGTGGCACGCGGTCCCGTGGCAGACTTTGATGAGATGTCTGCCGATCGGCGATAAGCGGAACTGCGCGTAAAAAGTCGCGACGCCGTAGAGCTGGGCCGCGGGGATCTCGGTCCTTTTCGATATCTGCTCCAGCGCCTCTATGGGAAGGTAACGAAGCTCTTTCTGGACCGCCTGAAGGATGGGGATCGTGGCCTGCATCTTTTTGCCCTTCTCCTCGATGATCCGGTCCACCGCCTTGGCATCAAATTCCATATTAATTACCTCTTGTTAGGAATATTTAAGGGACCTTCCGATTATCGCGCCGGAAAGCTTATGTCAACGTCGTCATGCGCGTCTCGAAAGATGTGCAGACCCGGCGGCTCTCGCATAACGATTGCCGGCTTTCGGGACCTTGGGGTCTCGGGCGCCAGCTTCCTTACGGCCAACTCTTTTCAGGTCCTTCTGAAACCACATGATCTGGTCAGCCATTTGCCAAGCCAGGATCCTTCAAAGAGTTGCCCTACGTCAGCTGGTGGTATATCAAGTTCCACGGAACCCTAAAGCCGGCAGTCATTATGAGAGCCGGCGGGTCTGCATACCCGTTCTCGCCTGCGGTGATATAGAGAGAACGGCGGATGAGCACCGGAGGTGCTTGCATTCCGCAATGACATCTGTATTTCTTCGAAACATGACAGAAGAGGAATTCCAGAATGTCGTGGAGGAGGCGATCGATACGCTGCCGGACGAGTTCCGCGAGCACATAGACAATGTGGAGATCGTCATCGCCGACTGGCCGGACAGCTATCAGAGTTCCAAGATGAAGCAAAAGTACGCGACCGAGCAAAAATTCGTGCTCTTGGGGCTCTATGAGGGCGTACCGTTGAAGCATCGAAGCGTCTTTCAAACGCCGCACCTCCCCGACCGCATAACGCTTTTCAGAAAGACGATAGAGCAATATTGTTCCGGCCACGACGATATGGTCGAGCAGATCCAGCGCACCCTCCTGCATGAGATAGGACACTACTTCGGGCTGTCGGATAAGCGCTTAAGAGAGCTGGGATTTTGAAGCAACTTGAGAGGACGTTTCTTGTATGATGCCTGACTTCGGGGCGGCGCCCTTGTAAAAGACGCGGTCCGTTTTGGGCCGCCAAAAAAATGCGCCTCGAAAGATGTGCAGACCCGGCGGCTCTCGGCCACCTTTTTTCGTCTCCCTCCGCTCCTTCTGTGATCTGGTGA
>DYJF01000020.1:24663-35151 GCA_020723205.1 Bdellovibrio sp. | reverse complement strand
TTCGCCGCGTTCGGATCGCAGGTGTTCCTGCGCAAGCGCCTCGAGAGATACATAAAAAATTACCGTCTGAACTGCGGCAAGTGCAAAGCCCCGATGGACATGGTGGACGAGATCTCGGACAATAAATCTCTGGAGGCGGAAGAGGTCGCTGAAGAGAAGGCGGGCGGCATGGATTACGAGTTTTGGAAATGTCCCAAGTGCGGTTCGGTCGAGCGGTTCAATGTGAAGCTTTCGGGAGCGGACAAGTGCCCCAAGTGCGGCAGGCGTTCGCTTGTGACGGTGAGAACGACCGTAGTGCCGGCGACGACCTCGTCGAGCGGCAAGGAGAGGGTAGATCACGACTGCAAGAACCCGAAATGCGCGCATCACTTTGAAAAGTTCAGGACGATCCCCAAGATAAGCGCTTCATCGGGCTCGTCGGGCGGTTCGTCCGGCGGTTCATCGTTCGGCGGCGGCTCGTCCGGCGGCGGAGGAGCATCCCGTGGTTGGTAGGTTTCAGGCGTAGCGTTCCGGGTTCCAGAGCCAGTCGAGCATGAGCGAGAGACCGCCCCACACCATGTGCGTGATGTTCATCTCGTCCTGATCCATGAAAACGCGGCAGTCATATCCGATCATAAACCATATGGGCTGTCTTGTGATGAAGAATATCGGGTTGAACTCGAAGGCCCCTCCTAAAACGAGCCCCTCCGTCGGTTTCAACATGTCGGTCCCGAACAGGTGCGCGTAACCGGCGGTGATCGAGAATTCAAAATCGCGGTTTCCGGCTCCCACGTAAAGGCGAGTATCGAGGACACCGTTGTCGGAGTCGCTTAGAAAACCGGAGATTTGCGAGCCCGCTGTGGCGATGCATCTCGGCGCCTGGCACTCTCCGCGAACCCTGAAGGAGGCGCGCGGCGTCAACTGGAACCTTGCCACCGTCTCCGGATCGGTCACCATGGGCCAGAACTCGCCCATCCCCGCGTTCCCGCTAAGTATAAAATCCGCCATATGAAGACACCCGCCTTTCGGTCTTCTGATCGTCGGTTTCGCCGAAAAGTTGCGTGTTTTTTTTGCTACTTCGTCGGTTCGACTATTTTGACCTCTACGCGCCTGTTCTTGTACATGTTCTCTTCGGAGGTGTTGGGAACAAGCGGTTTGGAGCGGCCGTAACCGACCGTGGACATGCGTTTCTTGTCTATGCCCTTTGATGCGAGATAGTTATAGACGGTCTTCGCGCGGCGCTCGGAGAGCTTCATGTTGTACTCGTCTGAACCGCGGATATCGCAGTGTCCTTCGACGCGCACGTTGAGATTGGGGTCGTTCTTGAGCGTCGTCACGTCCTTGTCCAGGACCGGATATGCGACCGGAAGAAGGTCCGCCTTGTCGAAGGCGAAGTTGACACCTTCAAGGACGGTCACGTGGACCACCTTCTCGCCGCAGTTCACGCAGCGCGCACCGGTGCATCCTTGAGAAAGAACGAACAGGGCCAAAGCAACCGATAACGAATATATTGCGAATCTCCTCATAGCTCCCTCCCTTTATTGATGACGCCCCGCTAATGCCACCAAACCGGCGTAAAATCAAGCAAAGAAGTTACTCCTCCTCTATGAACGGCACCGGCTCCGCCTTCGGCGGCGCCTCTTTCACGTGTTTTTTGCGGTCCATGCGGTCGGTGACGGACTTGAAGACTAAAAGCATAAGGAAGGCCGCGAAGCCGATCGCCGCAAAGACGTACCAGATGTAGTGCGCGTGGGCGTACGCCGTGGCCATCTGGTCGGGCAGAAGTTTTTTAGGATCGGGACAGAACGCCTCGAGCAGATATCCTGATATGATGAAGCCCGTTAGCCACGCGAAGAACGTCGTGAGATATGAATACCCCATGTAGAGCCCCTCTTCGTTCTTCGGGGCCTGCTTCGAGGCATATTCATAGAAGCGCGGCGAGAGGAAACATTCCGCGAGCCCCTGCAGCGCGATGCCTATTATCATCATTATAGTGATGGGGTGCATCGCTATCCTGCCGAAGCTTATAGAGGTTCCGAAGGCGGCCTCGAGCAAGGGCGAGAGCGAGATGGCCAGCGCGGATATCGGTATTATGAACATCGCGATCGCAATGGAACCAACGGGCCTTATCCTCCTGATAAGATGCGTTATCGGTATGACGCAGAGGACGACGACCAAGGGGTTTATGTTCGCGAGCCATTCCGGAGAGGCGTGCTCGCCTATCAGCCGGATAGTGTATTTGGGCATCGTGGCGTAGAGCTGCCCCTGTATTATCCAGAAACCGGCCACTATGAAGATGAGGGCCATGAATCTGAAATTCATAAGGACGCGCTTCATGCCGGCGAAGATCTCTTTAACGGGTTTCGGCGTGCTGACGATCCTCGGGCTCTTGTAGAAGAGGAAGGTAGCGACGAGCGCCACGAGCGCCATGGCAGCCGCGAAGTAATTTATGTACTCGAGCCCCAGCTCGGTGCGCAGAGGTTTTGCCATCGACTTGCCGGCGAAGGAACCGATGTTGACCATCTGGTAGAATATCGAGAACGCGCGCGCGCGGTGAGCATCGTCTGAACACTTCGCGACCGTGCCCGTTATGATGGGCTTGACTGCGGCGCCTCCCAGCATGATGAGCGTCAGCGAAAATATCGCGGTCGTCTTTTCCTGATACGCCCCCAAAAGGGCGTATCCGGCGGTAAGGAACGCGAATGCCATCATGAGCGCGGCGCGGAAACCTGTCCGGTCGGCCAATGCGCCCAGTATCGCCGGCATGAAGTAGAGGAACGCGGCAAAGAACGCGACGACGAAGCCGGTTTCCACGTCCGTGAACCCGACGCTGTTCGTGAGGTAGAGCGTCAGAGCGATGAACATCGCGTAGTACGCGCAGCGTTCGAAGAGCTCTATTACGTTGGCGGACCAGAACTCCTTGGGAAATTTCCACGAGAGCTTTGCGGTGTGTGTCATGGTTCCTCCGTATACTACAAGATCACGTTGAATAAAAGTCCAACGATAACTATCGCGACGGCCACGATGGCTACGAAGACGGCGAGCAGGCGCGGCTTGAGGACGCGTCTTAAGAGTATGAGCTCCGGCAGCGAGATCGCGGTGATGGACATCATGAGCGCCAGAGCCGTGCCTATGGGCACGCCCTTGGATATGAGCGCCTGTATCACCGGGAGCGTGGAGCCGGCGTTGCCGTATAGAGGAACGCCTATCGCCACGGCGAGAGGAACGGACCACCATCCTGCGGCGCCGAGATTCTCCGATATCCAGCCCTCGGGCACGTAGCCGTGTATGAGCGCTCCCACGCCTATGCCGATTACGACGTATATCCATATCTTGGATAGGATTAACCTTGTGTGCGCGAGCGACTGGACGATCCGCTCATGCTGCGACGGCACCACGACATCGGCGACATCATCGAACTTTATCTTCCAGACGTAATCCTCGACGTATCTTTCCATTTTCAGCTTATCTATGATGAGCCCGCCCGCAATGGCGATGAAAAGACCGCTCCCTATGTAGACAGCGGTTATCTTCCATCCGAAGAGGCCGAAGAGGAGGGCTATCGCTATCTCGTTGACGGTCGGCGAAGCGATGAGAAAAGTCATCGTAACGCCGAGAGGCACTCCCCCTTCGATGAATCCGATGAACATGGGCACGGCCGAACAGGAGCAGAAGGGCGTTACTATTCCCAGAAGCGCTGCCATGACGTGGCACATGTGTTTTTTTCCGGCGAGGAGCTTCCTTGTGCGGACGGCCGAGAAATAGGAACGGATATATGTCACGAGCGTGATGACGAGAAAGAGGAGCACGAATATCTTGAGGAGGTCCATCACGAAGAAGTGGAGCGCGTGCGCGGCGTAACTTGTCTCTTGGAGCTTTAGAAAGTCGAAGACGACGAATTTCGCAAATGTGTCGAACATGGATTATTTCGCTATCCTTTTCACGAGGTCCTCAATCCGCGTCCTTATCTCGTCACGCACCGACCTGAACGCGGTTCTCACCATCATCGGGCTTATGGCGAGGAGGGGATCGTCAATCGGCCAGTGTTCCTGCGTGACCTTGCGCGGGAACATCGGACAGTTCGACTGCGCGTCGCCGCAAAGAGTTATCACATAACCGATCTCGTCCATCGGAACATCGTCAATCGTTTTCGAATATTGGCCGGAGACGTCTATACCCGCCTCGCTCATTGCCTCTACGGTCAAAGGATGGAGCCCGGCCGCGATGGTGCCCGCACTGTAAACCTTCCAGCCGGGCGGGAGCATCCTGCGTGCAAAACCCTCCGCCATCTGCGAGCGGCAAGCGTTCCCGGTGCATAGAAAAAGTATGGCCTTCGTTCCGTTCTTCCCGTTCTTTTTCATTTGGACCTCTCGAACCATCCGCGCGTGCGGTTGCAGAACGCGCATACCGACAACATGACCGGAACCTCCACCAGAACCCCGACGACGGTGGCCAGCGCCGCTCCCGATCCGGGGCCGTAGAGCGCGATCGCCGTCGCGACCGCGAGTTCGAAGAAGTTAGACGCCCCTATGAGAGCCCCCGGCGCGGCCACGGCGAACCTCACCTTGGACGCGCGCATCAGAGAATAGACCAGCGCGGCGTTAAAGTAAACCTGTATGAGTATGGGGACGGCGATGAGTATCACATGGAAGAAGCGGCCCGTTATGTTTTCGGCCTGAAATGCGAAGATGATTATAAGAGTTGCAAGGAGGGCGAGGATCGAAACCGGATGGAGCACCGGCATGAATTTTTGCTCGAACCACAGCGCGCCCTTTATCTTCAGCAACGAGGACCTTGTGACCGCGCCGGCGGCGAGCGGTACGACTATAAACAGGATAACCGCGTAAACCAACACAATGAATGGAACCTCGAGGTTTGATGCGCCGGTCACGAGAAATTTGACGATGGGGGCGAACAGGACAAGCATGATGAGATCGTTTATCGCCACCTGAACCAGCGTGTATGCGGGATCGCCGTCGGTCAGATAGCTCCACACAAATACCATCGCGGTGCACGGCGCCGCCGCAAGTATGATGACCCCTGCGATGTACTGGCTGGCCATCTCTTCGCCGATCCACGGGGCGAAGATGTGCCTGAAGAAGAGCCAGCCGAAGAAGGCCATGGAGAAGGGTTTGACCAGCCAGTTGACGAACAGGGTCACGGCGAGCCCGCGCGGTTGGCGTCCGACGTTGAGCACAGAGGCGAAATCCACCTTGAGCATCATGGGATAGATCATGAGCCAGAGCAGGATCGCGATGACGATGTTGATGTGAGACGTGGTTCCGAATTCGAGCCGGCGAAGAAGATCGGTCGCTTGGGGGAACCAGTGTCCGATGCCGACTCCCACCAGCATGCACGCCGCGACCCACAGCGAAAGATAACGCTCGAACACGTTAAGCCGCCTTGTCTCTCCTATGCATGCCATGTATTACCTCTCATGTGATCTTCTCTTTTTTGTAAGTATGATCGTGTAATGTCAAGCCATCCTTTTTCTTGGCAATTATGTTTGGGAAAGGTATATTTGGCGCAAATTTTGATAACCGATCACCGAAACCCGCCACAAAGCGTTGGCGGGTTCTCGACGCGGCAAATGATTTCTCATTCTGAAAAATCATGCCGGCGTCGGAAGGAGGGGAATATGGCGCAAGAGAGGGCGGATCTTTGCAGGAAGCTCGACGCGATCGGGTGGGGAGCGTTCTTTTGCTGGATGGGTCTTTCCATGCTCATCAAGTCGTTTCCGCCGGGGGTGACGACCATCGGCATCGGCGTGATAATTCTTGCGGAGGCGGTTGCGCGCTTCGTCTTCAAGGTGTCCGTCAACGGTTTCTGGATACTTCTGGGCGTGATATTCGTAGCCGCGGGTTTGGGTGAGATATTCGCCATCAACCTGCCGATGCTGCCGATCGCCTTCATCATCGCCGGCGTGCTCCTGATCGTGCGCCAGACGACAAAGGCGAAAAAAGTGGATTAATAATCCACCGCAGAGACGCAGAGTTAGCGGAGAAAAAATAAATTTTTGTTTTACTCTGCGTTTTCTGCGCCTCTGCGGTGAAATTTTCAAACAATGCCAGACATTACTGCAAAAAATCCCTTTGTCTTTTATTCAAGGCTCCATCTGCGCGAGCTTACCGGCATCCGCGCGTCCACGCTGGCCGATCTTTTGGCTTACATTCGCGTCGTGCCGGGCTCTTCGATCTACCACCACACGCATCATTTTTTGCAGCGACATCAGTATCTTTCTCCAGAACCGCCCAACGATTTCGCCTATTGGGTGTCCGAGTCCTTGGGCGAGGACGGCTTGGGCGAAAAGCTCGCTTCGATAGATACTACCAAGTTCCAGTCCATTCGCGATCTGCGCGACAGGATAGTTCTCCTGCTTGAGGAGGAGAGAAAGAAAAAGCCCTCGATCTTTGAGAAAACAACTCCGGAAGGCGAGGATTTCTATTTTATCAAATCGGTCAGTGTTGTCTTTCAAACGCCTTATGTTGCAGGAAATCTTTCAGAGTTCAGGGACGCCTTGAGCAAGGTAACCATATCTTCTATATACTTCCATATGTTCGAAGCGAGGTTGCGTCTCGAAAGGCAGACAAACGACTTTTCATTCTGGATAGGGGAGTCGTTGGGGGATAAGGAGCTTGCGTCGAAAGTGGCAAGGCTGGATCCGTACACTCATACCTTGGAAGGATTGCGTTCTAAGATCTTGAATCTCACGGATAGAAGATTGAAAAGTTGAATATTGGGGAAAAACCATGCCGCTGCTTGACGATTACAAAGATATGGTCGGACAAAGCGTTATTGAAGAGCTTCGAGTGCTCTCCGAACATCTCAAGGGCGCAAGTATCAAGAATGTCAATTCGACGGCGGTCGGCGGCGGTGTCGCGGAGATCTTGCATAGGATGGTTCCTTTGCTGCGCGAACTGGGTCTGGACGCACGCTGGGACGTCATCAAGGGCGGCGAAAGATTTTTTCAAATAACTAAGAATATTCACAACGCGCTTCATGGCGCCGACGCCTCCGTTTCGGCTGATGATTTCGAATATCTGCTCGAGACCAACCGGTCCAATTTCGATAACATCGCTTGTGATTGCGATGTGATGTTCATACACGATCCCCAGCCAATAGGGCTTGTGGAGAACAAGGGCCGCGAAGGTCAGAAGTGGATATGGCGCTGCCATATCGATCTGTCAGTCCCCAAAAAGGAGGTCTGGGATCTTTTGAAACCGTACGTTGAGCGCTACGATTCCGCCGTTTTTTCCGCCCCGGTATTTTCGCCGGAACTTTCGATACGTCAATTCCTCATATCGCCTTCCATTGACCCGTTGAGCGAAAAGAACCGCGAGCTGGCTCGGGATGAGATCGAGAGGGCGCTGTCACCTTTCAATCTCGATCTGGAAAAACCGATGATAGTCCAGGTCTCGCGTTTCGATTATTTGAAGGACCCTGTTGGCGTTATAGAATCCTATAAAATAGTCAAAGAGAACATCGATTGCCAGCTTGTGCTCGCCGGTGGAACGGCGACAGACGATCCCGAATCAGAGATCGTTCTTGAGAAGGTCAGGGAGGCCGCAGCGGACGATCCAGACATCCACGTTCTTCTGATCCCGTCTGGAAGCGACACGATCATCAACGCCTTGCAGCGGGCGGCAAGCGTAGTGATGCAAAAATCTCTTCGGGAGGGGTTCGGTCTGACGGTCACGGAGGCGTTGTGGAAAGGCAAACCGCTCGTCGCCTCTGCCGTAGGAGGTATACCTTTGCAGGTCAAACACCGCTATCACGGGCTCCTGTGCCACAGCGTCGAGGGCGCCGCGTATGCGGTCAAGCAGTTCTTGAACAGCCCGGAGTTCGGCGCTAGGTTGGGAGAGAATGGCAGGGAGCACGTCCGCCATAACTATCTGTTGACGAGGCATCTCAAAGAATATCTGCTCCTTTTCATAGCTGTCAGACACGACGCTGACATCATAACATTGTGAGGCCGGTGCGGCATGGTCTGGAACAAGGAACAACTGCGCAAGGTAATTCATGAGAAGATCGGGGACGCGATCTTTGTCGTCGTCTCTAATCGCGAACCGTACATCCATGTGATGAAGGAAGGAAAGATTGAGTTTCAGCGGCCGGCAAGCGGTTTGGTCACGGCGCTGGATCCGATGCTCAAGGCCTGTCAGGGCACGTGGATAGCACACGGCAGCGGCAGCGCTGACAGGAGGGTGGTGGATGAAAAGAGCTGCATCATGGTCCCGCCCGACAACCCGCTCTACAAACTCCGCCGTCTTTGGCTTTCGAAGGTGGAAGAGGATGGATACTATTACGGTTTTGCAAACGATACGCTCTGGCCCATGTGCCATATTGTCTATACGAGACCCACGTTCATTCAGCGCGACTGGGAGATATATAAACAGGTGAATCAAAAGTTCGCGAACGCGGTCCTCTCCGAGATTGAGGGCCAAAAAGCGTTCGTGTGGGTGCAGGACTATCACTTGGCGCTGCTTCCACAGATGATAAAGGAAAAAAGGCCGGATGCGCTTGTCGCGCAGTTCTGGCACATACCGTGGCCGAATCCCGAGGTGTTCAGGATATGCCCGTGGAAGGACGAGATACTGTGGGGTATGCTTGGGAACGATCTAATGGGTTTTCACATTCGTTATCACTGCGACAATTTTCTGAATTCAGTGGACCAATCCCTTGAGGTCAGAGTCGACCGCGAGCGCTCTTCTGTCTTTCATCACGGTGGTTCGGAAACGCTCGTCAGGCCGTTCCCGATCAGCATCGATTTCGAAGGAATGCAGGAGGAGATGAAGAGAGGGTTCACCGTTGACGATGACCTGACGGAGGTCCTGGATTCGATTCCAAAAGAAATGATTCTTGCCGCCGGGCTGGACAGGATGGATTACACGAAGGGCATTCCGGAGAGAATACGGTGTATAGGCCGTTTTTTGGAAAAATATCCGGAGTGGCAGGGGAAGTTCGTCTTTCTCCAGATGGGAGCTCTTTCGCGGATTCATCTTCCCGCGTACAAGGCGATCAATGAGCAGATCAACAACGCCGCTGAAGAAGTCAATTGGAAGTTCGGAACGGACGACTGGACGCCCATAATGGTGGTGCGTCATCATATCAGCCACCCGGACATCCTCGCCCTTTATCAGAGGGCCGACATCTGCGTGGTCAGCTCGCTTCATGACGGCATGAACCTTGTCGCTAAGGAATATGTCGCGAGCAGGACGAACGAAGACGGCGTTCTGGTGCTCTCCCGTTTTACCGGAGCAGCCAGGGAGCTGGAATCGGCTATTCTCGTCAATCCGTATGACATAGAGTCCTTCGCGGACTACATCAATACCGCCGTAGTAATGTCTCCCGAAGAGAAGATCCGACGCATGAAGAAGCTCCGTGAGATCGTCTCGGAAAACAATATTTACAAGTGGGCGGCCAAGGTAGTCGAAGCACTTGCCCGCCTTGCCTGATGAAGCCGATGGAGAACGTCCTTAGGTTCATATCTAAAATGCCGACGGACATGATCAGAAAGAATCATCTCGTTCTTCTTGATTATGACGGCACGCTCACTTCGATAATGGATCGGCCGGGACGCGCGCGGCTTTCCGGGGCGCGAAAACGGAAATTGATAATCATCTCCAAAAAAAAACGGATCAAGATAGGGCTGGTCACCGGCAGGTCCCTCTGTGATATCAAAGGTCTGTTAGGCGGCGGCGTCTTGATATCCGCCAATCATGGATTCGAGGTGTGTCATAAGGGAAAGGTTCTTTATCCGCTTGGAAAAAGCTTTAAAAAGCCCATGGATGAACTGGGCAAAGCCCTGACGGGACATCTTGACCGTATTCCGGGTCTATTACTTGAATCCAAGGGTTTTTCAGTGGCCGTTCACTATCGTATGGTTCCCGGAAGATATTGGGACGATATCGAACGCATCGTGAAAAGAGTGTCGGCGCCGTGGCGTAGAAGATACGGCTGGAGACTCACGAGAGGGAAAAAGCTCTGGGAAGTCAGGCCTTCGTCGCATTGGAACAAAGGGGATGCGGTCCTGTGGATGTGGAAAAAGTTTGCCCCGGATGCCGTGCCGTGGTATTTCGGAGACGATCTTACGGATGAGGATGCTTTTAGATCGTTCAAGGGGCGAGGGATCACCGTGATCGTCGGCAGGCGCATGAGATCGCATGCAAGATATTTCGCAAGAAATGTCGCTGAAGTATGGCAGGCACTTCGATCTTTATCGGCAATGATATGATAACGGAGGTTCTTATGAAGAGGATGACGATTGCGGCCGCTGTTGTTTTGGTTATGGTGGGAATCTCATGGAGGGCAAGTGCCATGGAACCGATACCTTCGCTCGATCATGTCAAGACACAGCTTGAAAAATTCAAGCCGGTGAAGATAGATTACGATCCTTCCATCTTGTCCGCGAACGACAAAAAGGCGCTTGAGAAATTGGTCGAGGCGGCTCGGCTCATGGACGAGATATTCCTGTATCAGGTGTGGGAAGGCAACTTCAAGCTTCGCGAC
>DYJF01000020.1:0-24653 GCA_020723205.1 Bdellovibrio sp. | reverse complement strand
GAACACCCGCGCCAGCTCGGGGATCGCGTCGGGCGCGACGAGCTCGCCGAGCTCAAGGGCAAGGACGCGGCGCTCCATGAATATTTCACGATCAACTACGGGCCGTTCGACCGGCTCGACCACGACAAACCGTTCATAGACGCGGGCCCCAAGGAGAAACCGGCGGGCGCGAATTTCTATCCCGAGGACTTAAAGAAGGAGGACCTCGAAAAATGGATGAGGGCGCATCCCGCCGACAAGAAGGCCTTTGAGAGCAACTTCACCGTCATCGAACGCGACGGCAAATTCTTGAGGGCGACGCCCTATTCGGCCGCGTACAAGACGTGGCTTGAGCCGGCCTCCAAGCTCTTGAAGGAGGCGGCGGTCCTTGCCGATAACGCGAGCTTAAAAAAATATCTTACGAGCCGCGCCGACGCGTTCCTGTCCAACAATTATTTTCAGAGCGACTGCGACTGGATGGATATGAAGGACCACGCGCTCGAGGTGGTCTTCGGTCCCTACGAGGTCTATGAGGACAACCTCATGGGCTACAAGGCGTCGTTCGAGGCGTTCATTACGGCGGTCGATCCCCAGGAATCGAAAAAACTCGCGAAGGTCGCTTCGTATCTTGACGAGCTTGAGAACAACCTTCCGATTCCCAAGGAGCTGCACAACAAGCGCCGCGGGAGCGAATCGCCAATAATCGTCGCGCAGGAGATATATTCGGCCGGCGACACGAGGGCGGGCATACAGACGATCGCCTTCAATCTGCCCAACGACGAGAAGGTGCGCGAAAAGAAGGGCTCCAAGAAGGTGATGCTCAAGAACGTATCGAAGGCGAAGTTCGACACGATACTTATGCCGATCGCAAAGCAGGTCATGGCAGCCGGCGACGTGAAGGACGTGTCGTTCGACGCCTTCTTCAACCACACGCTCATCCACGAGGTCTCGCACGGGCTGGGGCCGGGGACGATCAAGGTCGGCGGAGGCCAGACCACCGTCAACAAGGCGCTCAAGGACCTCTACTCGGTGATGGAGGAGTGCAAGGCCGATACGCTTGGCGTCTATAACACTCTCTATCTGAAGACGAAGGGGATGTACGACGATGATTTCATGCGCACCCTTTATCCGACCTATCTTGCGGGCATCTTCCGCTCCACTCGCTTCGGCATCAAGGAGGCGCACGGCGGCTCCAACATCATGCAGTTCAATTATCTGCGCGAGAAGGGCGCCGTCACACACTACGCCAAGGGCGGAAAGTTCGGCGTGGACCGGACGAAGTTCGAAGGGGCGATAAAGGATCTAGCGCGCGACTTATTAATGATAGAGGCGAAGGGCGATTACGCGGCAGCGAAGAAGTTCGTCGAAAAATACCGCACGATGCCCAAGGAGTTCGAAGATGCCGTAGCTAAGCTCAAGGGCGTGCCGGTGGACATAAAGCCGATATACGCCTTTAAATAGAGCTCTGTCGGTAGGTCAAGTAAGCGGCTCCGGCTCCGCCCGGCCCTCCGTCAGGGTGATGCCGATACCGGCCGCCACTATCATGACGCCTCCGGCTACCGACAGCATGTCCGGAACGTCCCCCCATATAATGATGCCGAATATGTAGGCGCCGAGCACCGATACGTATGCGAAGGGCGATATGGTGGCGGCGCGCGCGAAGCTGTACGCGCGCGTCATGAGGAGCTGGCCTATCGTCACGGCCGAGCCCATGCTTACGAGCAGGAGCCATTCTAACTTCGTGGGCATGACGAATTCGCCCATCGCGACGGGCGTTGCCGCTATCGCCGTGATCAGCGTGAAGTAGAACGTTATCACGGAAGAGGTATCGGTCACGGTCAGCCGCCTCACCGTGATGACGGAGAGTGCGGCGAAGACGCCGGACAAAAGCCCCAAGAGCGCAACGTTGTGGAAGATGTGATGTGTCGGCTTCATGATGAGGCCTATCCCCGCGAAGGCGATTGCAACAAAGATGAAATTGACGCGCTTGAACCTCTCGCCGATCATAAAGGGAGCAAGGAGCGCCACGAAGAGCGGAAAAGTGTTGAGCAGCATCGAGGCGTTGCCCAAGTTCATTTTTATCATCGCGGTGAACGAGGTCGCGATGCCCAGAAAACCCAGAGCGCCGCGAACGATAAGCAGCTTGTAGTTCTTTCCCCTGAACGAAGAGCCCCTCCAGAGCATGATTGCGGTCAGCACAACGAGACTTAGTGTCGCCCTGAAGAAGACGACCTCGAAGACGGGAAGACGCCCGCCGAGCCATTTGATCATGGCCCAGCTGCAGGCGAAGAGGAGCTCCGCCGAGATCATGAGCAAAATGCCGTAACGTGTCTTTTGAGACATATATTAAAAACCCTAAACTCTAATATCTAAATTCTAAACAAATTCTAATCTTCAAAATCCGAAATCCAAAATATTTCAGTACCAGGTTTTGAACATTTGATCTTAGATATTAGGATCCGCTTCGAATTTAGGATTCAGCGTTTAGGATTTCCTTTATTTAGAATTATTGCAATAAAAACTTGGACTTGGTAAAGAATGAATACCGCAGCGAGGGGGAAGACATGCAGCAGCTATGGTGGACCTTGGGAAGCGTCGGCGTCGTGAGCGTCGTGTCGCTTGTCGGCGCGGTGACTTTTCTTTTGACCGCATCTCGCGTCAAATTTCTGCTCTACGTGCTAGTTGCTTTCTCGGCGGGCGGCATGATGGGCGGCGCGTTTTTCCACATCCTTCCCGAGGCCCTCGGCGCCATCGAACCCGTGACCGTTTTCATGGTGATGCTCTCCGGTTTTTGCCTCTTCTTTTTGCTCGAGAGGTTGATACTCTGGCACCATTGCCACGACGGCGTTTGCGAGGTCCATCCGTTCACCTACTTGAACCTCGTCGGCGACGGAGTGCACAATTTCATAGACGGTTTTGTCATAGCGGCGAGTTACGTTGTCAGCATCGAGGTGGGCATCGTAACGACGCTCGCCATAGTTCTTCACGAGATACCGCAGGAGTTGGGCGATTTCGGCGTCCTGGTCTACGGCGGTTTCAAGCCGAGGCGGGCGCTCTTCCTAAATTTCGTCACGGCGCTTCTGGCCGTGGCGGGCGCGATCACCGGCTATTTAACGTCGCATATCCTGCACGGCGCCATGCAATACGTCCTCCCGTTCGCCGCCGGCAACTTCATTTATATTGCCGGCTCCGATCTTGTGCCTGAACTTCACAAGGAACCGAAGCTTTCAAAGGCGCTCCTTGCGTTCGTTGTCTTCGTTTTCGGCCTTGTCATGATGGCCGTTTTGAAATTGACGATGGAGGGTTAGATGATATCACCGAAAGGCGCGCGGATAGCGTTTCTTATCTTCTTCGGCGTTCTTGTCGCGGCGTTTCTGTACATGGCCGCGCCTCTCATGAAGGCGGCCTTTTTGGCGCTGATCATCGCTGCGATCTTCCATCCCGTCTACGTATTTTTCCTAAAATTATTCAAACAGCATAATTACATCGCGGCGGTCGTTACGACCATCTTGAGCTTTTGCACAGTGCTCGTTCCCGTGGTCGTGGTCGTGGCGCTCCTCGCGTCCAACATCGTCGAGTTCGCTACGAAGCTCGCCGAACAGCTCCAGAGCGGACAGCTGGCACCGGTCGCCGATCAGATCGGGCAGACGATAAGCCGCTGGATATCGGCGATCCCCGGCGGGAGCGAGATAACCTTCGACCTCAAGGCGACCGTCGTAGGCGCGCTCAAGGAAGTAGGTGGGTTCCTCTATCAGTTTTCGCCCAAGATGCTCGCAGCGACGGCAAAGCTGGGGATCAACCTTGTCGTCCTCGTCATCTTTCTCGTCGTTTTTTTGGCCGAGGGCTCTCGTCTTTTCGCATGGCTCATAAAGGCGCTCCCCCTTTCTGTATCGCATCAACAGGAGATATCCCGCGAGATTCGCGTCATGATATCGGCAATACTCCTCGGCATGATAGGGACGGCGATCGTTCAGGGCATCTTGGTAGGACTGGGTTTCTGGGTCGTAGGTTTTTCGGACCCGCTGATGTGGGGGCTCATCTCGATACTTGCCGCTTTCATTCCGATCGTCGGCGCCGCCTCTTGCTATATAGGGGCGGTCATCGTTCTTCTGGCGATGGGGCGGTCCCAAGCGGCGGTGATGTTCTTGATCTACGGCATGGTCTTTGTCTCAAGCGTTGACAACATCATAAGGCCGCTCGTCATAGGCAGTCACGTGCGGCTGCATCCGGTCCTTCTCTTTGTGGCGCTTTTGGGCGGCGTGCGCGCGTTCGGGGCTATAGGCATCGTGTTCGGGCCGGTGCTCCTCGCTGTGTTTTTGGCGTCGCTTCGCATCTACCAGCGCGAGTTCACGACCGCGTAGGTATCGCGGGAGCACCGTGATTAGAAGACAACTGCTTATAATCACACCATTTTCACGTTTTTGAGCAGTAAAGAATTAACACCAAAATAGAAATAAAGAGTTGATTATATTGACGGAATTAATCATAATACGGTCAGTTAATTGACTTAAATAGCACAAATATGGCTTCTTATATACCCCAAAAACAGCTCGAAAATTTGAGGCAGATCGTAAAGCCGGGCAAGGTCATCATAATCTACGGTCCAAGACGATGCGGAAAGACGACCCTTATTGAAAAATATTTGGAGGGTATAAGTAAGAAATGTCTCTATGTCAGCGGAGAGGATATTACGATCCAGAATTACCTCGGCAGCGGATCGGTCGAAAAGCTCAAGGACTTTGTGGGCAAAAACGAATTGCTGGTCATAGACGAAGCGCAGAAGGCAAAGAATATCGGCCTCAATCTTAAACTGATCATAGATCACATCAAGGGCCTCGAAGTCATAGCCACCGGTTCGTCGTCATTTGATCTGGCAAGACATGTGGGCGAGCCGCTGACCGGAAGAAAATACACGCTTAAGATCCATCCGCTTGCGCAAATGGAACTGGCAAACATCGAGAATCCGGCGCAAACCGAGGCCAATCTTGAGAAGCGTTTGATATATGGCTCATATCCGGAAGTTGTTTTGTCAAACGACGATCGCGAGCGCGAGAGATATTTGAAGGAGATCATCGGCTCATACCTTTATAAGGATGTGCTAGAACTGGACGGCATACGGCATTCGGACAAGATCGTGCGTCTGTTGCAGCTCCTTGCGTTCCAGATCTGCGCGGAAGTCTCATTTTCGGAAATAGGAAAACAACTTGGGATGAGCAAGAACACGGTGGAGCGGTATCTCGACCTGCTGGAAAAGGCGTTCGTTATTTATCGTCTTTCCGGATTTTGCAGAAATTTGCGCAAAGAGATCTCCAAAAATCCGAGATATTATTTTTATGACGTTGGCATCAGGAACGCCCTTATAAATAATTTCAATCCGCTTGAAGTGAGAGATGATGCAGGGCTGCTCTGGGAAAATTACATCATATCGGAACGCATGAAGAAACAGGAATATTTGCAGTTTGGTGCCAACAACTATTTCTGGAGGACTTACGATCAGAAGGAGATCGATCTTGTGGAGGAGAGAGAGGGCAAGGTGTTCGGTTATGAGATAAAATGGGGTAAAAAGAGATTGAGGCCTCCGAAACTATGGAACGAATCATATCCCGGCGCGAGGTATGAATTGATTGAAAGGGAGAATTATCTTAAATTCATTACCTGACAAGGGGGAACATCCCATGTTTGATATGTTTGCAATATCCGATATTGATATTATTGGCGCAGGAGCGGACGCGCGGTCGACTTGCCGGTATTTTTTGAAAAAAAGGAGGATGATATGAGGTGCTTAAAGATAGTTCTTTTGACGCTCGTTGTCTCGGGACTCGCGATGGGATTCGGATGCAGGAGCGGCAGTACCGGCGAGCCCAAGACGCTGCTCGACAAGACGGTTTCCGTAGGAGCAGGTGGCGGGTACGCCGAGGTGACATTTGAGGCGCTGAAAGGGCAGAAGGTGAAGATAGAGCTCAAGGCGCTCTCCTCGAACATGGAGCCGTACGGCCATCTGAAAAGACCCGACGGCAGAGAGGAATACCGCCCCGCGATCGAAACGGCCAAGGACGCTACCAACGGATCGGAGTTCGTCGCCGACAAAAAAGGCCGCTACAATCTGACATTATTCGACGGCTCGAACGCGGGGGGAAGTGTACAAGTCAGGGTGACCTCCGAATAAGAGCACCCCATCTAGGAGGACGCATGGCCGAGGGCTATTCAAGACGCTGGCATCTTTATGTGCTGTCCGTGCTCCCATTCATTGCGGGATCGGCGCTGTGCGTGTGGCTCGGCATGAGGGCATGGAACGGGCTGGTCGCGTTCGATAATTCTCTCGTGCGCATCGTCGTGCCCGGGGAAAAGGCCGTTGTCCTTCCGGCCGCAGGCAATTACACGATATTTCACGAGCACAGATCCTTCGTTGACGGCGTCGTTTATTCGTCGCCGGAAGATTCGGTGACCGGCTTGAGCTGCCGTATGAAGGACAAAGACACCGGCCATGGCGTGCGCCTTGAGCCATCTGCCGCCAACATGACATATTCGTTCGGAAGCAGGGAGGGCCGCGCGGTGTTCGGTTTCAAAGTAGATGAAGGCGGTCCCTACATCATAAGCTGCGGATTTGAAGAGACGCGGCGGGACGGAGTGAAGACGGTGCTGGCCGTGGGTCAGGGTTTCGGCGCGGAGATCTTCAACACGATATCCTTCGTGTTTGCGATCATCTCGATATTTATCATATCGTTCGGAGCGAGCGCGGCCGCCGTCGTCTATCTCATAGTCAAGAAACCGAAAGGATCGGCGAACGCCTGAAAGAGGAGAGATAATGAAGAGACATCATAAGATAATGCTGGCGGTGGGTTTCCTTCTGGCGATGATCGCCATGATCGTCCTCATGTTCTGGCAGTCCTAGACATTGATCGTTTTCAAATCCTTAAAGCGGAAAGCTGTAGGAGAGATCTATTCCGCCCCAAACGAGCACCGGATTTTTTGCGGCGTTCCTGAACTTCTGC
Source organism: Bdellovibrio sp. (assembly GCA_020723205.1). Classification (GTDB taxonomy): domain Bacteria; phylum UBA10199; class UBA10199; order 2-02-FULL-44-16; family DYJF01; genus DYJF01. Next base: position 17,682 of record DYJF01000020.1, on the reverse strand, counting down.
TGGAAATAAGCCGAGACATGGGCGTTCGGTTTTACCACAAGCCCCTTAATGGGATTCCACGGGAACGCTATGGAATAGGTGAAGTAGTCGAACGTCGTGTCAGATATGTTGAATACGGCATTGTTGTATCGGGAATTGTCAAATCCCACGAGCCCCGACGTCTCGATCCCGAAGTTCCAAGGGAGTTTTTCCGTCAGTCCTATCCCGAACTCGGCCCTCACGGCCCCCGGGTTGGGATGTACGTAGGTCTCTACGTCCGCAAAGATGTCCACAGGGCCGGCTGAATAGGCCACCTGTATGGAAGGCAACAGGTCCGTATATGCAGAGTAGTCGAGCGAATTCTTGTTGTTTGTAGGATAGAGGTACGCGACAAAATAGGGGTGGATCGTAAAACCGTGTGTCTTGATATCGTAATAAAGGGTCAGGTCGACCTCGTTCAACTTGCCTTGGTCGGGCTCGTCATCGAGCACGAAATTTCCCCAGACGTTGAATCCCAGACCGTACCATTCGATAGTAGCGGAGGGTTGCCACACCCATCCTTCGCTTGCGGCAAGCGCATGCGTGACATATTTGGAACGAAAGTTGGAGTAGAAGCTCACTGCGATATTGTCGATGGCGCTCTTTTTCTTTCTGGTCTCCTGTGTCTCTGCGATCGATTCGGGCGGGCGCCTGTGATTGATCGTGTTGCTGTAGAGAGTTCCGTTGTCGAAATAATCGATCTCGATCTCATGCTTTCCCTCTTCTGCAGCCGCCGAAAGAAGGGGGGCAGAGATCAGCAGGGTAAGAAAGAGCAGAGATGCCGTTACGATCATTTTCATATGTGTTTTTTTATGCTTATTTTAAAGCGGCTGCAATAGTATTCCTTGTCAAATCTCCCCTTATCGTTAATATATGCGCATCTTTTTATTTCGGTTCGTCCGGCGTTCGTTAACGGTCGAAAAGGGGGACCAGATGAGACGTCCGTGTTTCTTTCTGGCGGTTGCGATGGTTATTTTTACCGGATGTCCATGCAGATCTTCGTCCCCGCTGACCGCCCCTAAACTCACAAACAATCCGAGCCAGGACGTGATAGTAACGAACGATCATCCGCTCTTTTCCTTCTTCAACGCGAGCGGGGGCAAGGGGAAACGCGCGTACACGATTGAGATCGATACGAAGGACACATTCGACAGCCCGAACTTCATTGAGTACAAAAGTGTGCCGGAAATGAACCAGTATATCACGGGAAAGCTGGACGTTTCCGAGAAGCTTCATGAACGCGGGACGAAGGGGTTGGTCGATAAGACACGCTATTACTGGCGTGTGAGGGCCGTGGATGAGAGCGGCTCGGAGGGGCCGTGGGCGGTCTCCAGATTCTATATGGACACGACGGCCGATGACTCTTTCATGAATATGGTAAGGGTGCCGGTCGTTGACGTCGCGGTTTCGAGCGGCTTCAACAAGAAGAACATCATCGATCTGGACGACCCCGGACAGTCCACATTCTGGCAGTCGACGCCGCCCGGTTCTGATGCGCAGTGGGTTTCTTTCGATCTCGGAACGACGCGGAACGTCGCACGTTTCTGGATGTTATCCAATCCCGACAGCTCCGACGGATGGATCACCGATTTTGTATTGCAGATGAGTGTCGACGGTAAAAGCTGGGTCGATATCCCAGGCGCTGCCGTATCCGGGAACGACACATTCAGGAACATTGTCGATTTTGCACCGGTCTCAACGCGCTATGTGCGCTTGCTCATCAAGAGTTGGCACGGCTATGCGGCGCAGATAAACGCGGTCACATTCTATTCTCCTGGCAGGCCAATTGTGCCCGAGACGCCGGCGAACGATTATGTCCTCATTGTTGGAGATCAAAAGAACGGCTTCACCTTCACGGAACTTGCCGATTTTGTGGAGGGGCTGGGATTAGGGCTCGATACGCTCACCGTTCCCCATTATGAGGTCTCTCTATCAATGCTCGAAGGGCTTAGGAAAAGACCGATCGCGATTATCTTAAGCGGCAACAACTCGGATTATCCCAATCTGCCCATGTTCGAGTACAACGGCGTTTATGAGATCATACGCAACTCCGATATCCCCATTCTGGGCATATGCTGCGGTCACCAGCAGCTGGCCATGGCTTACGGCTATACTTATGCGCGTGCCATGGGCTGGGAGGACATAAGCGCGATGGAGAAGGAGTCCAAGCGCACTAAAATAAAGATCGAGAAGAAGGATCCCATTTTTGACGGGATGAGGGGCCCCTTTGTGGGAGTGGAGGTTCACGGTTGGGCGGTTGCCGATCCGGGCGAAAGGTACGATCTGCTTGCTGAATCGAGCTATGTTCAGGCGATCAAAAGCAGGGATAGGCGGATTTACGGCGCGCAGTTCCATCCCGAGATAAAGGTCCCGTACAACGAGGGGGCCCCGTATCTTGTCAACTTCCTTAAGATGGCAAAGGAGGCCCGGCGATGAACGAAAAAAAACATTTCGTGAGCGTGTTTGTGCTGGCGATGATGAACGTCGCCGTCGTCATGAGCTTGAGGGGGCTCCCCATCATGGCGAAGGAAGGTCTGCCGATGATCTTCTTTCTGCTTTTCGCGTCGCTTCTTTTCCTTGTGCCCGTTTCCCTTGTATCTGCGGAGCTCGCGACCGGTTGGCCGGAAGAGGGCGGTGTCTACCGCTGGGTGAAAGAGGCGTTCGGTTCCAACTGGGGTTTTGCCGCGATATGGCTCCAGTGGATTCAGAACGTCATCTGGTACCCTACGGTCCTGGCCTTCGCTGCCGGCGCGATATCGTACATGTTCATCGATCCATCACTTGCGGGGAACAAGCTCTTCAATGTGATCGTGATCCTCGCCGTCTATTGGGGAGCCACTTTCATAAACTTCGCGGGGATCAAGGCGTCGGGCCGTCTGACGACCGCGGGCGTTCTGGGTGGCACGATATTTCCGGGGATCCTAATAATCGTGCTGGGGATCATCTGGCTTGCCATGGGAAAACCCGTTGCGTTCGAGGCGACGAGCCACAGTATCTTACCCGACTTCAGCAACTTCGATAATATCGCCTTTCTTGCCGGCGTCGTTCTGCTCTTCGCGGGAATGGAGGTCGGCGCGGTGCATGTGATGGATCTCAAGGACCCAAAGTCGCAATTTCCAAAATCCATTTTCCTTGCGATGTTCGTCATCATTGCGATCTTCACGTTCGGTTCCCTCTCCATAGCTTCTGTCCTGCCCGCGAGCCAGATAAGTTTGAACGCCGGCCTGATGCAGGCGTTTCACGACATGCTGGATTTCTTTCACATCAACTGGCTTTTGCCTGTGCTTGGTTTTCTGGCGGCCTTCGGCGCGATAGGTGGGGTTACGGCGTGGATCGCCGGGCCCTCCAAGGGTCTTCTCGCCACCGCGAAGAACGGCGACCTACCTCCTTTCCTTCAGCATGTGAACAAGAACGGCGTTCAGACCCACATCCTGTGGGTGCAGGGAATGATCGTCACGGCGGTCACGCTTATCTACCTTTTGATGCCCAACGTGAGCAGCGCGTTCTTTCTTCTGACGGCGCTCACGGCGATCCTTTATCTCATCATGTACGTTCTTCTCTATCTAGCAGCGATCGTGCTTCGATTCACAAAGCCAGATGTTGCCCGCAGTTATAAGGTTCCGGGAGGCAAAGCGGGAATGATCATTGTCGCCGGACTGGGAATGGCGGCGGCGCTCTTTGCGATCATCGTGGGATTCTTCCCCCCGTCCCAGCTTACCGTAGGAAGCCCGGCGCTCTATGTCATCTTCCTCTTTACAGGATCGTTCATCTTCATCGCAGCGCCGCTTGTGATACATAAGTTCAAGAAACCGGAGTGGATGCCGCGAGGAAAGTGATGTATATAATGTTACACAGATAGAGGAGGAAAACATGCTTCACGCAAGACACGATCTCAAAAAGATGATCGATAACGATAAAATGCTCATGCCGACTTTCGGTTCGCGTGAACTGCGCGAGCCGGTCCCGAAATACGAGCTGCCGAAGGCGGAGATGCGCTCCAGGAGCGCCTATCAGATCGTCCACGACGAACTTATGCTGGACGGCAACGCGCGTCTCAATCTGGCGACCTTCGTCACTACGTGGATGGAGCCGGAGGCGGAAAAGCTCATGTCGGAGACGTTCGATAAGAACATGATAGACAAGGACGAGTATCCGCAGACGGCCGAGCTCGAGATGCGCTGCGTGAACATCCTATCAAATCTCTATCACGCGCCGGCGGAGGGAAAGGCGTGCGGCTGCTCCACCACAGGTTCGAGCGAAGCGGTGATGCTGGGCGCGATGGCGCTGAAGTGGAAATGGAAACAGAGAATGAAGGCGAAGGGAAAGTCTGCGGAAAAGCCGAACCTGATCTTGGGCACCGACGTTCAAGTGTGCTGGGATAAGTTCTGCCGTTACTGGGAGGTCGAGCCCAAGTTCGTTCCGATGGTGAAGAGCCGTTCCTACAGCCTCAACGCCGAAGAGGTCATAAAATTATGCGATGAAAATACGATAGGCGTCGCTCCCGTATTGGGAACGACGATCACCGGCGCGTATCAACCGGTCAAAGAGATCAACGATGCGCTGGATAAATATAATAAGCAGACCGGTTTCGATATCCCGATACATGTCGATGCGGCCAGTGGAGGTTTCATCGCGCCGTTCCTGCAGAGGGATCTGGAATGGGATTTTCGTCTAAAGTGGGTCAAATCCATCAACGTGTCGGGACACAAGTACGGGCTGGTCTATCCCGGCGTGGGTTGGGTGATCTGGCGCGACTGGAACGAATTACCCGAAGACCTTATCTTCAGGGTGAACTATCTGGGCGGCGATATGCCGACCTTCGCCCTCAACTTTTCGCGGCCCGGCAACCAGATCGTCGCACAGTACTACAACTTCCTGCGCCTTGGCTTCGACGGTTACAAACGCATACAAAAGGCGTGTCAGGATACCGCGATCTATCTCTCCGAAAAACTAGAGAAGATAGGTCCGTTCGAGTGCCTGACGCGCGGCACGGATATCCCCGTGTTTGCCTGTAAGTTAAAGGACGGCGCCGATACCAATTTCTCGGTTTTCGATGTCTCGGAGATGCTGCGCCATCGTGGTTGGCTGGTTCCGGCGTATACGATGCCCGAGAATTGCACGGACGTTTCGCTCCTGCGTATCGTCGTGAAGGAGGGTTTCAGCCGCGACATGGCGGACCTTCTGCTTGATGACGTTGGCAGGATACTCACGCACTACAAAGACCAGCCGGGGTACAAGGCGAAGAGAGCCGAGACTAAGGGCAAGGTCCGCTGCTAAATTGCTCTATCGGGACAAACGTCGGCGAGAGCGTCCTCATGTTCTGGCAGTCCTAGTCGCCCTCGGCCGCAAATTCACCCGTGGAAATTATTCATGGTAGACTTGGGGGGGGGGGGGTGTATGTTATCATATTAAAGGTCATAGAACAGGAGGTAGGTATGTCATCTATTTTATCGAAAAGAACAATCGGTCATGGGTTCGTTGCTGTCATTGCGATCATATTCATGAGCAGTTTGATGGGTTTCGGACCATGCGGCCAGACAGGAACTACGGAGGAGGCGGCTCCGGAGACGGAGTCCGGAACGACAGGGGAAACAGGCGGGGGGAGCACGACTACAGAGGCCGCATCTGTTACTTCAGATTATATTCTTTCCGCAGGGCATGTCCACGTATGCGCAATAAAGAAAGCCGATTCGACCTTATGGTGCTGGGGTTCAGATGAGCACGGAAGGGTGGGTGATGGGATAACTTCGGGCGAGAGCTGGAGAAAAATTATACCGACGAGAGTGGGGACGACATCCGACTGGGCGAACGTATTTGCGGGTTACGGCGGGACATGCGCGATAAAGGCCGACAATACGATGTGGTGCTGGGGCCATAACCATTATGGATCGGTTGGCGACGGGACGGCCGGTGTAATTAATTCCGCCGATAATGACAAGAATGAACCGGTTCAAGAAGTGACGTTGGCAACAAATTGGAAGCAGGCCACGGTCGGTTATGAGCATACATGCGCAGTGAAACAGAATGGGACGCTTTGGTGTTGGGGAGGAGATGCCTACGGTCAACTGGGGGACGGAATGCCCAATTCGGATAGACGTGAGCCGACGCAAATTGGGGCCGATGCGGATTGGAAAACGGTATCGACGTACGATTTCTATAATTCCGCACTGAAAGCGGACGGATCGATTTGGCATTGGGGAGGGTTCGGGGCTGACGAGCCGAAAGGGGTCGGAGCCGTGCCGGTGCGCATGGGAACCGATAATAATTGGACGACCGTCTCCTCTTATCATGGCTCCGCCTGTGCGTTGAAGGATGACGGTTCGCTTTGGTGTTGGGGCGCTGCGAGTGCAACGCCCGCCAGGATCGGTGCCGATAACGATTGGAAGAGCATCTCCGCCACCGGCTCTGTCCTCGGAGGCCATAAGTGTGCCTTGAAGAATAACGGCTCTTTGTGGTGTTGGGGTAGAAATTACAAGGGCTCGTTGGGTGACGGCACGGAAACGGACAGAAGCGAGCCGACGCGCGTCGGCGCCGACAGCGATTGGGCGCAAGCATCTTGCGGGACATACAGTACGTTAGGTGAGAGGGCCGGCAGTATCTGGTTCTGGGGCGATAATCAATACGGCGGAAACGGTAATGGAGCATGGAGTCTCGATCCTGTACTTACGCCGATGATGGTTAATCCCTTCTAGTTTGCAGATAAAAGGGAACAACCCCGGTTGGTAAGCCGGTTAATTTTTAATCTCAAAAAGCTCTGCTGTGATCACAACTGTGCAGGCATCATAATTACAAGTGAAGAAGCTTTTGCGAATTTTTGCAGGAGTCATGGGTTTCTTAAGCATAAAGCGCCGGGACGACCGCAGGCGTATGAGGAGTGAAAATGCCGACTGGTTTCGCGAATTAGGGGCTGACAGCGGCAAGACACCTAATTCGCTTTTTAAACCAGCGGTATTTTCAGGACGAGTAGCCGGAGGGAGTGGCGCAGCTTAAGAAACCCATGACTCCTGCAAAAATTCGCTGGAGCTCAATCGTTTGTAACCACGAACTCGCTCGTCGTGATCTCGGCGGGCATCGCTTCCCACTGTTTGTCGCAGAACTTCGCGCGGATGGTGTAGCGGCCGGGCGCGAGATCGGCAGGTATCCGCCACTGCATCTTGAGCATGGGTCGCCAGTCGATGAAGATGTGGCACCCATCACCCTGACCCTCTCCCGCAAGGGGAGAGGGAATGATCTTCTTAATCGTTTTTCCGCCGGTCTGCTCCAGAACGAATTCCGGTTGCACGCCGATGGGCCATGCGGTCATCCGCGCGAACATGAGGTTCATCGCCTCTCCCCGCTTATAGACGTCACGGTCGGCAACGAGCATGATCAATTTGTTCTCGTCCGCTATGTCCGTTCCGACCTTGGAGCTTGTCTCGTCCCACCAGCGCGCGGGGCCCACGTCTATGTGCACGTTCTTGCCGTGATAGTAACCGGCGCCGCCGAACTTCAAGTCGCGCACGTATTCCCAGATCGCCTTGGATGAGACGCCCGCCATCGAAAAGTCGGTCGCCATGCCGTACTGATGAAGGGACGCCTTTCCTGCGAGCGCGCCGTTCTCGCGGAGCGTCGTATTATATTCGGGACTTCTGTAACCGGAAACGATCGTCAATGTTTTTGCGGGCCCAAATTTGTCCTGAAGATGATCTAAAAATTCCACAAGGCGAAGGGAAATAATTTCCCCCTCACCCTGACCCTCTCCCGCAAGGGGAGATGGAGAAGCGCCGAAGACGGCGTTTATTCTCCTGATGGCGTCGATCTTGTACGTGCCGTCCGGGTTCCTGTAGATGCCGGAAAAAACCGCTCCGGATTTCGCCGAGCGAAGCGATATCTTCCCGTCGCCTGAATAGAAGAATCTTGAGGTTTGTGCGGCCGCTAAGGTCGGTAGTAAAAGCATTACAGTGATGAGAACGCTTTTCCTCAACCTTAACCTCGACCTTTGATATGTTTCACGATCGCCTTGTACTGGCTCTCACCGTCGAGCCCCGCCTCTTCCAAGACCTTTTGGGCCTGTCCGCTCCCCAGATAATGTCCCTTCTGGAAGGGATGCATCGTGGCCGCGCGGCCGCGGTCTGAAAGTATCCATCTGAACATGGTTGGAAACGTGAAGCCGGTAATACCCATCGCCTCCCGCGCGAGCGATTCGGGATATATCTTTTCGCGTTCGGTCGCCGGCAGCCGGTCGAAGAGCTCCGCGGACGCTACGTAGAAGACGTTCAGGTTGAAGCCGTCCTTGTCGAGCCGCGGCAGCGCATCCTCGACGAAAGAATAGGCGACGCCGCTCTCCTGCAGAACTATCGTGCCGTCGCACTTCGACTTGGGATCGGCGCGGCGCAACGCGTAGACGCCGGTAACGCAATCGGACACGGGGGCCATTTTCAGTTTCGATCTGTCGTACGTCTTCTCGTTCGGTCTCGTCACGAAAGGCGCCATTATCGCGGGGCGCAGTTGCAGCGATGTCGTGACGAGCGGCCATATCTCCTGCGGGTCCCACGGCGTGAGAGTTATCATGACGCTGGGCGGGAAATTTTCCTGCATGAGCTGGAGCGCCTGCGGATCGGCGTGCGTCGGGCCGTCCTCTCCGGTCTTTAGCCCCGCGTGCGCGCAGATGAGAATGAAGGTCTTGTACGGCTCGCCCGGAACGATGGCGCGGCGTGCCTGATTGCCGATACCGTGGAGGCGCGATGCGATATGTCCCAGCCCCGCGATGAACGCGCCGTATGAGGAGCCGACGCCGATGTGATGTCCGTAAGTCGAAAGTCCGGCCAATACCCCGCTTATCGCGTCTTCGCAGATGCCGCCGATGGATAAAAGGCGCGCGTCGGGATTCACCTTCGCGTTGAAATATCCTTCGGGGAATCCTTTTGCGATGTTCGTGACCGATGTAGAGCCAAGAAGGTCCGCCGCCGCGGCCATAATAGCCCCGCCGGACTGCTTGTTGTAAAAGTTCAGGACGTCGCCCAGGACTCCTCGAAGAGTGGTTGACGCCCCGTCTTTGAAGACGAACTCCGCAGGCGGGTTCTTGGGATCGAACTTCGCGCGGTCGTAGACGGCTTCGACCCTCGGAGCGTTCGCGCGTGGAGTGCGCTTGCGCGAGGCAAGGCGTTTTTTCGCGTCGGAAAGTTTGTTGCCCAGATTTTCGGCGACCTGTTTCCTGTCTTCGAGCGAGCACCTCACTACCTTGAGCGCCTCCCAATAGCATGCCTCTATCTCGACCGGGTTCGCTCCCGCGTCGCAGCGCATCTTGCTCGGTTCGCATCTGGGGACGACGCCGTTCGCTGCCTTGATGAGCGGTTCGAGCGCCGTGAAGAAGCCGTCGGAGCAGAGCTTGTGGCCCGCGCCGTGCGACGCCTTTCCCTCGATGCCGTATTTCCAGCCCTTGATCGTCTTATATATGACGGCGGTCGGCTGGCCGTTCGACATTGAAAGCGCCTTCTCTTGCGCCGCAAAGATCTGTTTGTAGTCGAAACCGTCCGGAACGATTATCACGTTCCAGTCGTGCAGATAGCAGAATTCGACGGGGTCCCACTGGACGTAGTCGCCCGGCTTGTCGCCGTCGCGGCAGACGCGGTTGGAATCTATGGACGCCTGGTTCCAGTCTACGTGCAGGATAAGGTTCGAAAGCTCCATCGTTCCCGCGGAGGCGAGCGATTCAGAGACACGGCCGGGGGTCATCCCGCCTTCGCCTTCGATGACGTGCACGCGGGGAGCGTTCTCGCGGTAAGTATCCATCGCGCCCAGCGCCAGTCCGAACGACGCCGCGATGCCCACGCCGGAAGCGCCCGTCGAGAGCTTCACGAAAGGTGTCGCGGGGGTCGGATGCCCGTCCAATGGCTTCGCCTTGTGTTCGCGGAAGAGGGGCGTCGCCTGCGTGGGGTTACGCCTGAATCCCAAAAGATCCTCGAGTCGGAGCTGGTATCTTATGTCTTTAGGTAAAAGCTCGGGCTTGGCTATGCGCGCCACTTCGTTTCGAAGCGCCCACATCGCGTAGAGCCCAAGCGCCTTGTGGCCCGCCGCGTACGAGATGATATCGGCATCAGGCGCGTCCGGGCTCGAGAGATCGTAATCCATGGAATTGTAGATCACCGACTGCACGAATCGCCCCGAAGATATCGAACCGCCGGGATGCCCGCTTCCGGGGACGTAGTTGTACATGATGGCGCAAAGCGAACGGTAGACCAAGTCGAAGGATTCGAACGAATCTATCTCGTTCTGCGGAGCGGTCTTGACCGAACCCCTTTTGATCTCGTCTTCGATGTTCACTACGACGGCGCGTCTCGGACCGAAATTGAAAGTCATCACATCCTCCGATCCCCTCCTTTGTAAGGAGGGGTAGGGGAGGTAGATAAAACGATCTACCCCGCCTAACCTCCCCTTACAAAGGGGAGGGTTTGCTGATTAATACAAATGTTCGCCTCTCTTTATGAACGCCGCAAATCCTGCCTTGTTGGCGACGGCCGTCCCGATGCGCCCTACCGCTTCCTTGAGATCGTCGATACCCGTTGCGATCGATATCCTCAAATAATGCATGTTCTCGGTGCCGATCCTGCAGAAGGATTTCCTGTCCATAGTTGCGACGTAATATTCGAACAGCATGAACATCTGCAGCAGCGTGGATGGCGACGATTTTGCGCGGACCTCCTTGGGCAGGGATTCGAACGCGTCGAAGACGCCCAAGCTCCGGCAGACGCCGGAGATGTTCGGGAAGACGTAGAACGCGCCCTTGGGATTCTTGCACGTGATCCCGGGTATGGAGTTCAGCCCCTTCACCACGACGTCGCGCCGCTCCCTGAACGCTTCGACCATCTTCGCGATCGCCTTCGGACTCTCGGGCGATTCCAGCGCCACCTTCGCGCCCATCTGGTTGTAGCCCGGAACGCAGGAGAAGTAGTTGATGTTGATGTTCTTGAAGACCTGCGCCTCTTCCGCCGTCGGGAAGACCGCCCAGCCGATGCGGCCGCCGGTCCACGAATAGGACTTCGAAGCGCCGGAGACGATGATCGTGTTCTTTTCCATCCCCGGTATCGACGCTATCGAATGATGTTTGCAACCGTCGAAAAGGATGTTCTCGTAGACCTCGTCCGCGTAGACGCGGATGTTCTCGCCGCATTTTTTATTTATCACGCCCGCGATGTCCTTGAGCTGTTCTTCGGTCGCAACGCCGCCCGTGGGATTGGAGGGGAAGCAGAGATAGATGAGCTTCGTGCGGTTCGTGATGAGCGGCTCAAGATCGCTTCCAGTGAAGCTGAAGTCCTTTTCCTCTTTAAGGTGCAGCGGCACGGGCGCGGCGTCCACGTATTTCGTGAACGATTCGTAAATGGCGAAGCCGGGCGAGGGATAGATGACCTCGTCGCCTGGATTGCAATACGTCTGCTGGCAGAAGCCGATCGGGGGTTTGGCGCCCGGGAATACGACGACGCGGTCGGGCGTCACCTTTATCTTTCTGGTCTCGCTTATCTGCTTTGCGATCGCTTCGCGTAATGGGAGGACGCCTTGGGGGTCGACGTAATGCGTGTTATCGAGGTCCAACTGGCGTTTCACTTCCGCCTTGATGTGCTCCGGAACGGGAAAGTCCGGTTCGCCCAAATTACATTTGATCACCTTGTGGCCTGCATCCTCCACTTGCTTAATATAGGGTCCGACCTTGAACGCGTTCTCCGTATCAAGACGTCCGACGCGATCCGCAAAAAGCCCCATAGAAACCTCCTCGTCGTTTATTTTTGCCGATTTCCGGTTACCTATCGCTTCCTATCTTTTTGTCAACTCTTGTAATCATTTCACGGCTTTTTTTGCTTGATCGCACCGGGAAAATCGCATAGATGAGCCGGACGAATTCGTACAGGATCGGCCGGCGAGGCACGATCGGAAAGGCAAGGTGGAAGATGGACAGGAGTAAAGGCAAAGTGAAGTGGTTCTCGGACACGAAGGGCTACGGGTTCATATCCCCTGACGACGGCGGGGACGACGTGTTCGTCCATTACAGCACCGTTCAGGGAGAAGGGTTCAAATCCTTGAAGGAAGGCGATCCGGTCGAGTTCGAAGTGACCACCGGTCCCAAGGGCAAACAGGCGGCGAACGTCGTCAAGGTGTGAAGATATCAATAGACGAGACCCCCCTCCGTAACCGGAGGGGGATTTTTTTACCCCCAAAATACGAGAATTAGATTGCCATCGGGGATGCCCTATGCTAAAATCTGCAAAAATTTCATGGAGTTGAATGACTTAAAAACGTAGCAACCAATTGGAAAACCTGCCGATAAATTATATAGTAGCGAGAGTATCTTAAAGATGCGCTTAAAATCCCTGGAAATAGTCGGTTTCAAGTCCTTTGTGGACCGTACCGTCGTGAACTTTGAAGAAGGCATCACGGGTGTGGTCGGTCCCAACGGTTGCGGCAAGTCCAACATCGTCGACGCCATACGCTGGGTGATGGGCGAGCAATCCGCAAAACATCTTCGCGGCGGCGCGATGGAAGACGTGATATTCTCCGGTTGCCAGACGCGCGATCCCACCGGCATGTCGCAGGTCTTTTTGACGTTCGACAACAGCGACGGAAGGGCGCCTGCGGAATACGCGGGGCTTTCCGAGATAGAGATCGGCAGGCGGCTCTACCGTTCCGGCGAGAGCGAATATTTCATCAACAAGACGGCCTGCCGCTTGAAGGACATCGTTGATCTGTTCCTCGACACGGGCGTGGGCGCGAAGGCCTACTCGATAGTCGAGCAGGGCATGGTGGGACATGTCATCTCGGCTAAGCCGATAGACAGGCGCGTCCTGATCGAAGAGGCGGCCGGAATATCCAAGTTCAAATCGCGCAAGGAAGCTGCGCTTCGCAAGATAGAATCCACGCAGGCGAATCTATTGCGTCTGACCGATATCTTGAGCGAACTGTCGAGGCAGATCAACTCCCTCAACCGCCAAGCAAAGAAGGCGGAACGTTATCAGCGCGTAGCAGAGGAACTAAAGGAACGCGAGGTCGCCCTTGCGGCCCACCGCTATAACGAAATGTCGTCGGGACTTGAGCAGCTTGAATCCGACAGCCGCGCGCGGGCGGAGTCGGAGGTTTCTCTGTCTTCCGAACTTTCGAAACACGAAGCGGACATCGAATCACAGCGCGTCGCGGTGGTCGAACTTGAACGCGAACTTGAGGCCGTTCAGCAGGAACTCTACGCGGTGAACCAGTCGCTCAAGCTCGACGAAGCGGCGATCGAACACAACACGAAAGAGGCGGACGCCCTTGTCGCAAGAGGGGTCTCCATAGGGCAGGAACTTGAAGGCCTCCGCGACCGTTTAAGCTCCATTTCCCAGCGCGTCGAGAGCGCCAACCGCGAGAAGGTGGAGGCGGACTGCGCGCTGGCATCTCTTACGGACGCAGCCGCCCTCCTCGAAGAGGAAGTGAACCGTTCTCGCGCCGACCAGTCGAAGCTTGGCGAAGAGGCGGAGGAGAGAAGGCGCCAGATATTCGCGGACACGAAGACGGGTTCGGAGCTCAAGGCGAAGCTCGACCATCTGGAAAGACGCGTCGTCGAGACGACCGGAAGGATCGCCAAGGACCAGTCCGAGATCGACGCCATCGACCGCCGCCGCGCGGAGATCGCCGGTCAGATCAGAGAGGGCGACAGCCGCTTGGGCGGTTTGAAGGAGCTCAAATCCAAGCTTGTTAACGAGACGTCAACGAGGCGTGACACGCTCTCGTCCGCCAGGACCGAACTTATCTCGGTGGAACAGCGTTTGAAAGAGCTTCGCGACGCGCAGAATGTCGCGCAGAGCCGGCTCGAGTCCATAGAGGAGATGCGCCGCAACCTGGACGGCTACCGCGAAGGGGTGAAGAGCGTCATTCTCCGCTCCAAGGAGGCCACAGAAAGTTTGAAGGGCGTCGTCGGAACGGTCGGCGATATAGTCGAGACCGACCCACCTTATGAGACGGCGCTTTCCGCCGTACTGGGCGACCGGTTGCAGTATGTCGTGGTAAAATCCCACAACGAAGGCGTCGAAGCGATAGACTATTTAAAGCAGCAGTCGAAGGGAAGGAGCTCGTTCATCCCGCTTGCCGTTCGCTTGGCCGAAACGAAGGGCATACCGCAGGGCGAGGGCATCATAGGGCCGCTCGTCGAGCGCGTCCGCTTCGCCGACGACTATAAGCAGATCATCCGCTATCTGGTGAGCGACGTCGTTCTCGTGGACGACATCAGGAACGCGCTTTGCCATTGGGAGAAAAGCGACGGAGGTCACACGTTCGTAACGTTGGGCGGCGAGGTCGTCGATCCTTCCGGTGTCATCACCGGCGGCGTGGGCGGCGACGTCGAGGCGGGCCTCATAGCGCAGCGCAGGCGCATCAAGGAACTGAAAGACGAGATATCCTCGCGGCAGGATGAGCTCATCAGGACCGAGTTGGAAGCGAGGCGCCTAAGCGATACGGTGAAGGCGCTGGAAGAAGAGATAGAAGGATTGGGCCGCGACACGCACAATCTTGAGATAAGGTTCGTCGGCGAGGAGAGAGATTTCGGGGGCTTGAAGGACGAGCTGACGCGGCTCGACGGCGAACACGACCGCCTTGTCGTCGAGACGGCGGCGCTGAACGAGGAGAAAAACGAGGTCGACCGCGAACGCGCCTCGACGACGCTTCGTCTGGAACAGGTAGCGTCCGACCAGCAGAGGATCGAAGAGGCGTTGGGCGAGCTTACCCGCCGGATAGGGATTTTCAACGAGGAACTTTCCGGAAGGGAAAGGCGCCTTGTGGACCTCAAGGTCTCGCTTGCGCAGGCAGAAGAGCGGCAGTCCTCCGTCAGCCGCGAGATCGAACGCCTCGTTTACGCTAAGTCGGAGCTGCTTCTGGACATCGGCAGGCGCGAGGACGAGATATCCTCCGGAGTGCAGCGGGCGGAGATGCTCCGGCGCGAGGTCGGTGAGAAAAAGGCCGCTATGGACGTCGCGGTGCGCTCCATCGAAAAACTCTCGATGTCGCAGCAGAGCGCGCAGGAGCGGTATCAGGCGGCGACGCAGGACATAAGGACGAAGGAACTTTCGGTTCGCGAGCTGCGTCAAAAGCGCGAAGAGGCGCTTTCCGCGTCGCACGAGGCGGCGCTGAAGCTCACGGAGCTCCGCGAAAAGATCAAATATCTGGTCGAGGGCATAAGGGAGCGTTATCACATCGAGATCTCTTCAATGGACAGGAGCTCCATCGCCGCCGATATGGATTTCGAAACGGAAGAGCAGGAGGTCGCGGCGCTGAAAGAGAAGATCGAATCTATGGGCTCGGTCAACACCGATGCGATAAGGGAATACGAGGAGATATTCGAGCGCCATCAGTTCATGAGCAAGCAGCACGCGGACCTAACGACCTCCATAGAGACGTTGAAGCAGGCCATTTCCCGCATCAACCGCGTCAGCCGCCAGCGCTTCAAGCAGGCGTTCGAGGACGTTGACGGGAAGTTCCAGGCGCTCTTCCCGAAACTTTTCCAGGGGGGCAAGGCGCGGCTCATGCTCACCGACGATGAGAATCTCTTGGAGAGCGGTGTGGAGATAGTGGCGCAGCCGCCTGGAAAACGGCTGCAGTCGATCACTCTCCTTTCGGGCGGCGAAAAGGCCCTGACCGCCATCGCGTTCATCTTCTCGATCTTTCTCACGAAACCGGCGCCGTTCTGTCTTCTTGACGAAGTGGACGCGCCGCTTGACGATGCCAATGTCGACCGGTTCAACAACATGATCCGCGCTATGACGCCGCATTCGCAATTCGTTCTCATAACGCACAACAAGCGGACCATGGAACTGGCCGACGTCCTCTACGGCGTCACAATGGAAGAGGCCGGCGTATCCAAGATGGTCTCCGTGCGTCTCAATCAGGGCGCGGAGGGATCCGAACCGGAAGCGGCCGTTGCCTAATATGGAATCCTTCAGCTGGTCGGTTCTCATAGGCGGACTTGCTTTTTTCTTTTTCGGCCTTGCGGGCGCGCGAAAGGGTCTGGGTCTGGTGGTAGGGGACCGGCTCCGCGCCGCGCTCGGCCGTCTCACTGACAACCGTTTTAAGGCGTTCGGTTTCGGCATCCTCGTCACGATACTTCTGCAAAGCTCCGGCGCTACAAGTATAATGCTGATAAGCTTCGCGGACACGCGCCTTATCAATCTCTTTCAGGCGATCGCCATACTTCTGGGCTCCGATTTCGGCACGACGTTCGTAGTGGTTCTTCTCGCCATCCACCGCATCGCCGACATCTCCCTTGTGATAATAGCCGCAGGTTTTTTCATCGAGATGATAGCGAGGCAGCGGAAGACGAAAGCGTTCGGCTCCATTCTCATGAGCTTCGGCCTCATCTTCTACGGTATGAAGCTCATGGTGACCGCCGCGGTGCCGCTTCAATACGACCCTGTGTCGCTGCAGATATTCGCGTATCTGGGCGACCATCCGTTCGCAAGTCTCATAGCCGCTACGATTATCGCCGCCGCGGTGCATTCGGCGGGAATGATAGGCATCGCCATCGCGCTGGCCTTCTCCGGAGCGATCACGTTCGAGGCCTCGATACCGCTTGTCTTGGGCGCCAACGTAGGGACATGCGTCACTGCGATCCTCGCTGCGCTCAATTCCAAGACCGAAGGCAAGAGGGTGGCCGCCGCGCACACGCTGGCGAAGGTCATAGGCGTGGTCATCGCCTTTCCGTTCATAGGCAGGATAGCGGGCCTCATGGACATTCTTGGCGACAAGCTAAGCGACCTTTTTTCGTTCCTTGATGCGGGGGTCGGCGGAAAGATCGCCCTTACGCATATATTCTTCAACATGGCGCTGGCCGTTCTCATCCTGCCTCTCATCAACGTCCTTGTGAAGCTCGTGCAGAGGATGATACCGGAGCCGAAGGAGAGGGCGGAGGAGGAGTTCAAGCCGCTCTATCTCGAGAAGGCCGCGCTTGAAACGCCGGCCCTTGCCTTCGCGCAGGTGAAGCGCGAGATACTGCGCATCACCTCGATTGCCTATGACATGTTCGGCAACTGTCTCAAGATGTTCTCGCGCGGCATGGACATAACGGAGGAGGTGGAAAAGATGCAGGACGAGGACGACAAGATAGACGTCCTCGATAAGGCCATACGTTTCTATCTTGCCGACATCTCCACCGAAAAGCTCTCCACCGACCAGAGCCGCACGCAGATGATGCTCCTCTCGGTCACGTCCGACCTTGAAGAGATAGGGGACACCATATCGAAGGAAATGGTGTTGCTGGCGAAGAAAAAAGCGCAGTGGCGAAGGATATTTTCCGACGACGGCTGGCACGATCTCAGGAACTTTCAGTCGATGGTGGGGGAAAATTTCGACCTCATGATCTCCATCCTCACCCAACCGTCGGAGGAGCTCGCCGCAAGGGTGTATCATCATGAGGAGCGAATAGACGAGGTGGAGCAGACCTTAAGGCAGGCCCACATCAACCGTCTGCATCAGGGGCTGAAAGAGGCGTTCGACACGAGCTCCATACATCTCGACATTCTGGGGAACCTGCGCAGGATCAATTCCAAGATCGCCCATATAGTCAGGATGACCATGTCCTGCACGCCTAAGTGATCCGCCGCAAGCCGTCGGCCGGCCTGTCTTGCAGCTTCGCCAGCTTCCTTACGGCAATGAACATTCAGCAGTTCCGGTAAG
>DYJF01000019.1:31943-35842 GCA_020723205.1 Bdellovibrio sp. | reverse complement strand
ATGAAAAGGATAGCAGTTGCACTCATCGTTTTCGCCGCTCTTTTATTTCCCGCCCATGCAAAGGCGGGCATATATAATGATATCAGGTCCGCAGTCGTCGTTTCGCTCCAGCGCGTCTCCGACTGGTGGGGGGCAAGGAGTGTTGATGGCGAGCCGGAGGAAGCCCCGCCGGAGGAAACCCAGCCGGCCGAGACCGCCACCCCGGGGATGTGCCAGGTGGCGCAGCAGCCGCCCGTGATCGTGTGTGAGGAGGGATCCGGCTTTCTTTGCGTCAACACGCCGGAGGCGGGTGTCTCTGAAAGTTCCATCATCATCAAGGGTTCGATAGATCGCGGCAATTCCGTGCCGGCGTCCATTTCGGTCGGCGTCCAGCACGATTACACAAAAAAGACCGCCCACGTGGACACAACGGCGTTCGACACGGCCGACTGCTGGTCGTCGTCGTTAACGGCGAGACCTTTCTGCATCGATGAAAAAGGATTCTATGCGGCGAGGATCCCTCTGGATGAGCCAGGGCCCTACACGATAGCGGTGGGCGCGACACGCCTGTCCGGGAGTGCGGCGACGCAGACCGTGCGCACCAGCCGTGTGACGGCGCTCGTTATGGACGACGCAGGCGTGACTTTCACGCCCGATGTGAGGACCAACCCCACGGTCGGCGAGATGTATGTCACCGTCAACGCGTCCCTGTTGGGCGACTGCCAGCACTGCGATCTTATAGGCGCTTCGACGTTCGGCGTGACCGTAACGGTCGAGAACGTCATGAAGGACTCGAGCGGTCAAACGAGCCGCATTTCGTGCGCCACGAACGTGGAACAGGGCGGGCAGGGGAAGTTCGTCGTCGGCGTGCCCGTCGGCCCCGGCTCCAACGAGCTCACGGTGAAGGCGTGCAACGCCGCGACCTCGGGCTCCTGTCCGACGGTCGGTCCCGTACGTTTCAACGGGAGCGGAGGCGTCGAGGGGATGGAGATTTTAAGCCCGCCTCCGCAGCCGTCATATTCGTCGTCGGAGTATACGACCATACCTTTCAAGTTCAAGCTCACGGGCGCGGGTTCGGATACCTGCGTGTCGGTGACGTTCAACCGCGAAGCGGCGGCAGAGCTCTGTCCTGCGGCGGATGGGACATATTCCATCGAACTCTATCCCAACGCGGGCATCAACGTCGCGACCGTCGATAACGATGAGAAGGGCGTCCACATCCCTTGGGCGTTCGGGTACGGCAACATAGATTCCCCCTTCGGGTTCGGTGTGAAGGACGGCCTCCATTCGAAATATGCGTTCCAGCTTGCGATCCCCGCCTCGACCTTCACGGATATCGTGGGTCCGATGGTGGGCAATGTATTAAGTTCCGACGGGCTTAGTGATTTTATAAAGGACCTTATCGGTTCGTCTGATGATGAGGATAGTTCGGCTGGCGAAACGGCGAGCGTCGCGATACCGATGTGCGGCGCGAGCGGCTCTCTGGGCGACCTCAAGATAAACGAGATCTCCGAAGTGAAGATAGGAAAGGCGCGGATGGAAGGGATCTCGTTCGCGAAGGACTCGCTCAAGGCCTCCATCAACGCCGACGATGTCGTCGTCCGTTTCGACCTGGTGAAAGAGGGCAAGGACCCGATCCCTCTCAAGCTCTCTTTTCTCAAAGCGGTGATAGACGTCGAGCTCAAGGTGGCCGACGGCGCTCTCCTCCTGTCGAGCCCGCATACCGACTGTGATTTCAAGAGCGAGCGCCATTGCAAAGGGACGCCCGCGGCGCTGATACCGCAGAACCTTGTCGGAAGCGCCACGCCGTTCGGCGGATTCGTCGTCTGCGACACCAACGGAAAGGACGTCTCCGATGAGATCGACGGCGTGTGCGAGGCGCTCAACTCGCTGAACGCGCAGACCGGACTCATCAACGCGGCCGTTCTCGACGCGGTCAACTCTATGCTCTATTGCGGCGGTTCGTCGGCCCTCACGTCGCTTTCCCGCGACGGCGTCACGGGAAAGAAGATCGACATCGGATACGGCGGCGTGTTGGGCCCCGTGACTTTGCCTTTCGGATTCAAGCTCACCGACGGTCTTGCGATCGACGGCGAAGGGCTCGTCGTCACTGCGGGGATCACCGCGGGCAGCAAAGAGCAGTTCGAAAAGATGCCGGAGGGGCTCAAGATCGCATCGGTCGGAGTCGTATTCGACAAGTTGGGAAAACTCTTCAGCTCCGCAAAGACCGGCGAAGACGATCTCGGGATAGCGATCGCCGCCGATGCCGTCAACAGGGTGCTCTTCGCTCTCACCGCGCCTGAAAAGGGCATTTTCGATATGGACGTTTCCGAAGTGTTCTTTTCAAAGGCGGGCTTCGATTTCGTGGTCAAGTGCGACGCGTTCCTGCAGAATCCGCATGAAGGGGAGGACGCGCCTTCGCCGCTTTGCAACATACGACCGCGCGTTTCGGAACTTCTGGGGACGCCGCTGACGAGGTACGGCTATCTGGAGCCGAAGCAGCCGCTTATGATCCGGCTCCGCGGCAATCGTGCACTGCCGCCGCATGTTTCAGTAGTGGACGAGAGCGAGATCCCCATCGTCAGCCGCGGAACGGGCAATGAGGGGACGTCGGTCGAAGAGATCGGTTCAAATCTCCTCGATGTTCAGATAGGCGGGATAGTGATGTCGTTCTACGCGCTGGAAGTGGACAAGAACGTCCCTCCCGACGAGTACGGGAATTTTGCCGTCAAGCTGGACGCGCAGGGCAACCCCCTCATTCGCTCCATGCGGCCTGAGGAGCCCGACCCCGCGAAGGGCCAGATCGCAAGCTTCGAGTTGACGCTCCTTCTTGCGGTCGAGATCGGCGATCCGATGACCGATCCTGATGATCCTTCGCATTTCACCGTAATGGTCAGGCCGCTTGCCGACCGTTCGCGGCTGGTCATCTCGCCGGTGGCGGGCAGCAATTCGACGACCATCCCGCCGGTGGCGCTCATCTCAGCGCTCCGTGAGAAGCTGCAGTACGCGATAAACATCTACTCTTCGAAGGAGGACGCGATAAGGATCCCCGTACCCAAGACCTTCTCGTTCAATGACCATCGCGACAGCGAGTTGGTAAAACTCATGGGCCTCAAGGAGATCACGTTCGGGCCGGAAGGGATTTCAATATCCGCGGCGGACGATCTCGATATGATACGGGCGGGCCTTAGCGCTTCCGTAACGCAGTTGTTCTATCGCGGCGGCGATAAGATAGAGGAAACGCTTCCGCACTAGAAACGCAGGATGAGCTCAAGTATCTCGTTCTCACTGACCTTTACGTTGATCCATTTTTTCAGAAGCACCGTCTGTACGGGATCCACATATCCCGCCTCGAGATAATAATTGCCCGGCGAGATGTCATAGACCTGCCAGTCGTCGCTCGTCGTGCCGCTTATGAGCTCTGTATCAGCCCCGTACTGATAAACCTTGAAATTGCACGTGATGATCTTGTTGTTGGGCCCGCGTCCGATCACCTTGAGCTTGCCGGCGGTGAAGATCGCCTCGTGGCTCACCTGTTTGCCGTCCTCCACCAGTATGTCCATCAGGTTGAGCGAGGGCTTGGGGTCGCTTTCCGAGGACACGTTCTCCGCCTTTATGTTGTAGCGGCCCGGGCTTATCTGGAAGACGAGCCAGTCGGTCGACGGGGGCGCGGTAGCGACCGATTCGTCGGTTCCCGACTTGGATATAGTGAAGCGCGTCTCGAGCGGCTGCTCCTTTGCGTTCCTTCCGCGGATGCGCATCGTTCCGAAGACGAAGCGCGCGATCTGATCCACCGGCGTTGCCGCGGTAACTTGGATATTGGGAAGCACGACCGTCGGCTTGGGTTCGATGACCTCTCTTGTGCTCGAAGCGGTGATCTCGTAAGTGCCAGGCGGGATAATTGCGGAGACCGGGGTCTT
>DYJF01000019.1:24584-31933 GCA_020723205.1 Bdellovibrio sp. | reverse complement strand
AGACGCACCTCCACGCCCGCCAGCGGCTCCGCGAGCAGCTCGAGGGTGCCGGTCACCACCGCCCGCAGGTTCACGGGGACCGGGGGCTTGGCGTCGGTCATCCGGTACGTGCCCATGTTCTCCTGCGTGTCCGCCGTGCGTACGAGAAACTCCGCCTGAACGGGCTTTCCCTGTCCGTCAACGGCCGAAAGGCGCACGAGCCCCATCTCGAAACTTGCGACGATCTCCGCCGTCTCGGCGGCAGTGACCACCGCGCCCGTTACCTTTGTCCGGGGGTTCGCTACCATCGAGGGGTCCTGTCCAACGAATATGATGTCGTAGGCCCCCGGCGAGAGAGAGAACTGACCGCCGTCCGCTCCCAGGGCGCCGCTCGCTATCAACTGGTCGGTTCGTCCCGCCTTATAGATCTGGAAAAGGAAGGGGATGTTCAGGTTCTGCGTCGTAACGCCCTTGAGCGCCAGCGTGCCCTTTTGGAACCTGAAGGGACGGTCGATCGCTTCGCCCACCCTCACCTCGATGCCTGATTCGGTGAGGGTTATCTTTTCCGGCACCGCTTCTTTCTGCTCGGCCTGAATGTCGTACGCGCCGGGGGTCAGAAAGAAGGTCATCGATCCCGCGCCGCTGTCGACGTCGGCGATCTTTTCCTGCGTTCCCGCCTTCAGTATCTGATATGTTGCCGGTGCCAGCTTGCCGTTGGTATCTATGGAGGAGACGGTGACGGAGCCCAGATCGAAATTGATCTCCTGCTCAACCTTCGTTCTCTCCAGCACCTCGACCCCTTTGATGATCTTGGACGGCTTCTTGAGCTCGGGCGACTCGGTGTACTCGATAAGTATGTCGTAGGTTCCGGGAGCCAGGCGGAGCGACTTGGTCCCGAAGCTCGTCTCCGTTTTTATCGCCTGGTCGGTACCGCCCTTGAGGATCGATATCGTTGTAGGTATCGGCGTGGCGCCGGCGACGGTCGTCAGCCGCACATTGTACGGCAGCGTGGAGTTGACCGCCTCATCGAGCCAGCGGCGAAGTTCATGTTCATTCCTTGCGAGATAGAACTTCCCCTCGGAGTTCGTCGCGATGCACTCAATCTTTGGGATGTCCTCCTGGCTAAGATCGAAGCCGATGACGTGAACGATCGTCTTGGGATTGGCGGTGTGTATCGCCTTTGCGGTCTGGCACGGATCGACGCCGCACGTGTCGGCGCCGTCTGCGATCAGAACTATCACCTGATCCAGATTGGCCGCTGCGGGGAAGTCCTTAGATGCGGCTTCAAGCGCCGCCGCTATGGGGCCCTCGCCCTTGGCGGAGAGCGGCAAGAGCGCCTTTTGCACAGCGTCCAGATCGGGACCGCTTACGGGATATATCTGCGTCGTGTCGCTGCAGTTGTGCTGGTCGATCGGTGTTTGCGCGCCGAACACTCGTATGCCCACGTTTCGCAGGAATTCCGTCTGCTTGAGCTGCAATATCACGTCGGCGAGCGCCTGTTTTTGGAGATCGAACTTCAGAACCTCTCTGCCTCCAAGCGGGGCCGACTGGCTTCCGGAGGCGTCGAGGAGGATTATCACGTTGGACTCCGCGCGCACCATGGATGGAACGAACGGGACCGGCTGTGCCATACTCGGTGCGGACGGGGCCGGCGGGGTCGCACTTGACAGGGGGGGCAGTACCGGCGCGGTCGCAGGGGGCGGCACAGGGGGCGGCACAGGGGGCGGCACGGGGGTCGCCGTTGCGGGAGGTTCGGCCGGAGCGGCCTGCGGCGGAGGCGTTGTCGCTGACGGTTGCGCCAAAGCGGGTGGAACGGTTGCCGGTGCAGGCGGAGGAGGCGGAGCCGCAAGCGTCACGGCACCGGCCTGTTCCGCCTTCTGTAGAGGTGCCGTCTCGGGTTCCGCCTGTTGCGGTGCCGGTTGCGGCGCCTCGCCCTTTGGCGGGGCGAGTTTCGGCGTTTCTATCTGCTGCGTGGCCTTGGCGGCGGCGCCTTCTTGCAAGGGTTTTTGTTCTTTTTTACAACCCCCCAGAATCCCTAAGGAAATCGTCAACAGTGCCGCGGTAAGGATGAGGACAGGTCGTTTGTTTTGCATAGGCCGTGCTAATCTAGCATAAGGGAAATTATTTGAAAATAATGAAAAAATAGCGAAACTTATCGGTGTTTCGGCCGATAACTACTATAGGGACAATTTACCTCCAGAGGGGCGTATTTGCAATGGGGAGCGCAAGTAATCCAACGGGCGTCTGTTCGTCTTTGAGCGAAGGCACGGTCTCCTTCTGCGAGCAGGAGGTGACGGAGCAGTGCGTCGATCAGGTGGCCGCGATCTGTTCGGAGCTCCATCCCGGCAATTCGAAGGCAGAAAAAAAAGCGCGAAAACAGTGCATCGCCGATCTGAACTCGGGTGAGGCGCTTGCTAACCAGTCGGCCAGATTCGTCATAGAAATAGCGGAGCTCATAGCCCAGAAGTTCTTCGCGCCCACGATCACGGAGTGCGCGAACATCATAGCAGGGCTCGTCGGTTTTTACGGTGCGCCCGGTGAGGACCTTGTCTTCACAGTGGCCGAGGCGGAAGGCGGCGATCCCATCGCCAAGGCGCAGAAGGCGATCGAGATGATGCTTCAAGCGCAGGCGGGGGGCGCATCCGAAGAGATGGTGATAACCCAGGGCGACGTGCAGGCGGATTCGGTCTCCGACGCTTTGACCGCGGCGCAGAAGAAAATAGAGCTGATGCAGCAGGCGCAGAAGGATGCGGCGCTGAAAAAGGCGCAGGCGGCGATAGAGAAGATGCTGGCTGCGCAACAGCAGACGGCGCAACCGACGCCCGTACCGACACCGATACCCGTACCGATACCCACGCCCACGCCGGCGATGCCGACACCTTCAGATAGTCCCGAAGCGGGCAAGGCCGTGTTCCTTACGAGCGCGAATTTCAGCAAGTTCTTCCTCCCCGGCGGGGTCGGCGGCAGGCCGGTAGTTTTCGCGGTCCTGAACGCGGCGACGCGCGCTTCGGTCATCGAGAAGCTCGAGATGGAACAGTCCAAGAAACCGGCATCGGAGCGGGCATACATCGCGATACTGGACGTCGGCGATATCGCCATGACGAAAAAAGTGTGGGCAATGCTCGTGAAATATCTCGCTGATCCCAAGAACAAGTCGAAACAGTCGGCAAAGGGTTTGATCGAAGCGAACTACATCAGGCCGTTCGCGATCTATGAGTTTAAGTCCTGGAAGGTCAGCCCGCATGATGTGGACTCGAACGCCGACGGGACCGTCGATATAGATGTCGGGATAAGCGACGGCTCTCTTTCCTATCAGGAGATTGTCAAAGAATACGATCCGTTCACCGGCACTAATTACAACCTCTTCGCGATGATCAAGAAGGGAAAGGTCAAGTATCCCATGACCGTGATCCTCCTTCGCGATCCGCTCGAGGGCGATCTCCAGACGCGGCAGGAGGTTCTTGGGGTCATCAATGCGCAGGAGGAGAAAGGGTCGGTCTTCTATCTTAATTGGAGCAGGCCCGAGAGCCGTGTCTTCGCGATGCAGTATCTCGGCATCCCGCCGATGGCCGACGCCGACGACTATTCCATATGGGAATTCCCCAACCCGCCCGACGAGCACGGCTATTTCATAGAGCTGAGCGGACTGATATCGGTTGGGCAGACGCTGTCGGAGCTTGCGGCCACTTCTGCGTTCGCGGCCGATCCCAACGAGTTCCAGTACGTCACCAAATTCAATTTCGAGCAATATTTCAGCGAGGAAGAGCGCGAGGATTCGATAGTCGTCGTGGGAGATCCCGAGGACGCGGAGACCGTCCGTCTGCTCGAGCAGCTCGAAGGCGAGAAGCGCGACACGGGACATACGCAGCGGCTTATAATGATACCCCACACATACGAGACGAGCGACAACCCCGCCACGAACATGGGGCCGATGCTCAAAAAGCTGGGCATTGCGGCGGCCGTTCCGAATCACCCCGCCGCTTTCGACATCTCGTGGAACGCGAAGGGCAAACCCGTGAAAAGCGAACACGTGACCCACGGGTTCGAGACGGTGCATATTCTTGGACACACGGTGAACGATAAAGGCGTCATGAAGGTGATCGACAACGGCGTGTGGAGGGATTCGGTCATAGGGACCTCCGATAACGTGATAGTGATGGTAGGTGAGACGAACGCGTCATGGAGCCCGGAGATAGCGCAGTCCACGGCGGCTATAAGGGTATTTCTCGCGGGCGAGATGAAGGACGGTTCGATAGAGGCCGGCGGGAAGACCGCCACGCGTCTCGTCTACTTAAGCTACGCCGATATGATGAGGATATTCGCGGCAGGCAAGAACGAGGCCATGTACAACGCCTTCGTGAAGGATCCCCAGTTGCCCCAGATGTTCATGGTGAGCGGTCCCGCGGGAGAATACAAGCGCGGGTTCTTCTCGCTGACGCCCAATGACCTGAACCTGCCGGAAGACATTTCTCTGGGACAGATACCCAGTGAGCCGGAGGTGAAGGACCTGGTGGCCCTGGCCAAACAAAAGGAAGCGGAGAATTATTCGAAAAATATGGCCCTGCTCGAAAAGATGGGCGTGACCGAGTCGAAGGTTGTCTCCGATGAGAGTTTCGCGTGCAAGATACTGGGCGATGCGTTTCAGCAGATCACGCCCATGTCCAGCGCCTGGCAGCTCAAGAACAAGCAGTTGGTGCTCGTTGTAGGCAGCAGCTCCGATCCGGACGTGACCGAGGCAAAGAGCGACCTCGTGGAGCTGAAAGAAAATTGTCAGGAAGAGAGGAATCTCTTCTTCGTGGACACTACGATGCCGTCTGCCGGCACCGACGAGTTCAACGCTAAGCAGTCGTGGCTCTCGAAGCTCCTCACGAAGGTCTTTAGTCTCGGCTCCGCCGACCTGCAGAGCGCTTATATGGTCTTCGAGTGCAAGGCGAAGGACAAGAAATCCTTCAGCTGCAGCCCGTATCAATTTCCCCATTAAAAAACCGTACACTGCTGTGTACGCCCTTTTCGCGCTTTCTTTCAACGGGTTGCGGAACGGCGGAGATTTCCGTCCGCTCCCGGTCGAAATAAAGGCGGAAACAACGGCGAATGAAAGCCGATAATCAGTGTAGAGGGATCGCGCCGTGGGGAGCCATTTGAGGAGGTACAAAATGGCTGGCGTGATCGATACGAAAACAAGCTGTGCGACGCTCAAGACGCCCGAGCAGAAACAGTTCTGCGAGCAGAACGTTCAGGAACAATGCGTCGAGAAAGCGGACGATCTCTGCATAGAGATGTTCCCCGAGGATTCAAAGGCCTTTTGGAAATGCTATCAGGACATGATGAGCGGAAAAGCGCTTGAGAACCAGACAAGGCGCTTCGCGGTTGAGCTTGCCACCGTCAAAGGGAAACAGTTCAAGGCGAAGGACCTTAAGGGATGCGCGGACGTGATCGCCAAGAACGTGGCGCAGTCCGGCGCGCCGAAGACGCAACCCGTACAGAAGGAGCAGGCGAAGAAGATCGAAAAGAGGACTGAAAAGAAGGCCGAACAGAAGGCGCCACCTTCGGTATCAGGGGGCAAAATCGATGTCATGAAGGGGAAAATGTCGGAGGCGACAAAGGCGAAGGTCAGGGCGATGTTGGAGGCACAGAAAAAATCCAAGAAACAGCAAAAACCTGTTCCGGCGGCACCGCCGCCGGCGCCGCAGACACAAAAGAACGACGCTGCGAAGAAAGCGCAGGAGAAGGTGGCCAAGTTGCAGCAGGCGCAAAAAGCGGCCGCCATGAAGAATGCGGAAGAAAAGACACCGCAGGCTCCGCAGCTTGAGCCGCTCACGAAGAAGGAGGCCGACAAGATCGCGAAGTCGCCTGCCAAAGGAATGCCGCGTGCTATCGCGGTCCCGAAAGACAATGCCAAGACTCATAAGATCGAGCCGGTCGGGGTTCCGGACCTTGCCAAGAACATAAAGGCCGCCGCGCTCACAGGCGACAAGAAGGAAGCGAAGATTGCCGCTTACGAAGATGTCGGCGTCACCGGCGACTCGGCCGCTTCGGCTGGCGAAAAGGGTTTTATCAGCAAATTCTTCAAGAACTACGTTTTCGATCAGAAGACGGTAAATAAGATAGCGGAGATAGCGAAGAAGCGCGGTGCCGGTGAGAAGGGGAAACTCTTTTTGAAGGTGCGGCTCGAGCGGACGCCCAAGGCGCAGGATGGCCCGGTCAAGGCGCAGATATATTTCAAGTCGGGCGGGCGTGCTCCGAAGAGCGGCGACTTCGAGGGAATGAACGCCGGGTGCGCGCAGGAAATAATGGCCGCGCTGCCCGAGCGCATACAGATGAAGTTTGACAAACAGACGACGCGGATGGTCTTCGTGAGATCATCCGGAGGAGCTCTCGAGGAGCGTGACGTTACGGGGCTTTCGGCGACGCTGCCGCTGCCCAAGATGAAAAAGAAATAGTCTTGGACCGCTTCATGCGGAACGGTTCATTTTGACCCTTGCTCGAACGGTTACGTCAATATATTGACTGTATCCAGAAAATTCTTTCATTTTCTCGCCGATTAAGCTAAATTCATCCGGCTTTATATCTCAACACATCAAGGGGTGTAGCGATGAAAAGCAAGCGCAAAGCCGCTGCAAAGCGAAAGGCCGTTTCAAAGAACACCCACCAGTCGAAAAACCGACGGTCCAAAAAGACCCATTCGGAAATATCTTTGAAAGATAGGGCCGCGAAGCTTGAGAAGTTGATCGAGATCATCTCGCGCGGAAAGTATCAGTGGGAGGCGACATTCGATGCGATAACGGAGCCGGTCCAGATAGTGACGCAAGATTACCGTATCGAGCGCGCCAACGTCAGTCTTGCGAAGGTCGGGCAGAGGAACATAACGGAGGTGGTGGGCAACCATTGCTACGAGATCTTTGCCGGCAGAAAGAGCGTCTGCGAGGGCTGCCCGTTGCGGCAGGCGATATCGGAGGACGCGCCCCGTTCGCAGGAGCTCTGCCACAGGGTGAAGGGACGCCAGTTCGTGGCGCACGCCTATCCGTACATCCTGGAAGGGAAGAGGCCCGACGCCGCCGTGTTGTACTACCGCGACGTGAGCGAGGAGAGGCGCCTGCAGCAGGAGGCCTTCCAGCAAGAGAAGATGGCGGCGATAGGCCTTCTGGCCGGAGGCATAGCGCATGAGATAAACAATCCTCTCGGCGGAATACTGGCGTTCACACAGCTTCTGCTGCGTGACGCGAAGGACAACGAGGTCCTCTTGAACGACTTGAAGGAGATCGAGGGGGCCGCGGTAAGGTGCAAGAAGATTGTGAGCGACCTTCTGGATTTCTCGCGAATATCGAAGGAGCGCGAGAACTGCATGGTGGACGTGAACATCCTGCTCGACA
>DYJF01000019.1:0-24574 GCA_020723205.1 Bdellovibrio sp. | reverse complement strand
TTTTATCAGGGGCGATCTGCAGTCGCTCAACGTGGATCTTGTGTTCGATCCCGCACCCAAGCTGCCGGAGGTAAGAGCGAACCCGGACCGCCTCCAGCAGGTCTTCTTGAACCTCCTTACGAACGCGCTTCACGCTATGCCCAAGGGCGGAAAACTGACCGTCGAGACGTCGGTGGACGTCTGCAATCGGGTCATCGTACGGATAGCCGACACAGGAATCGGGATCGAGCCGGACGACCTGCCCCGCATCTTTGAGCCGTTCTTCACGACGAAGGCGCCGTCCAAAGGTACGGGGTTGGGGCTGTCCATCGCTTACAGGATAATCAAGGAACACGGAGGCAATATAGAAGTGAAGAGCGAGCAGGGCGAAGGAACGGTTTTCATCATAACCCTGCCGATGATGTAGATAATGAACCGCGCGGGAGGTCCAATGGCGCACGTACTTGTGATCGACGACGAGCCGGCCATCCGGCTGGCGCTCCGGAAGTTCCTAAAGGAACAGAACTACGAGGTCTCCATCGCGGCGAACAGCGACGAGGCCTTCAAGGTACTTGAGGGGGACATCGTCGACGTTGCGCTCGTCGATCTCGTTATGCCCAAGATGGACGGGATCGAGATCATAAACAGGATGAAGCGGATGCAGCCCGACCTGATCCCCATAGTCATCACCGGCTTCGGGACGATCACTTCGGCGGTGCAGGCGATGAAGGCGGGCGCGTTCCACTATCTCACTAAACCGTTCGATCTGGACGACGTGGCGTCCGTCATCAAGACCGCACTCGAACACAGGGGCTTGAAGGAGGAGAACAGGATACTTCGCGACCAGCTCCACAAGGAGTACCGTTTTGCCAAGATAGTGGGCAAGAGCGAGGAGATGGCGGCGGTCTTCGACCTCGTCGAAAAGGTCGCCGCGACGGATTCGACCGTTCTCCTCCTCGGGGAGAGCGGCACCGGAAAGGAGCTCGTCGCTCGCGCCGTTCATTACAACAGCCGCCGCAAGGACAAACCGCTCGTTACCGTCAATTGCGCCGCCATCCCGGAGGAGCTTCTGGAATCGGAGCTCTTCGGCCACGTGAAAGGCGCGTACACCGGCGCGATAGCGACCGTTCCCGGCCGTTTCGACTCCGCCGACCACGGTTCGATCTTTTTGGACGAGATCGGCGACATGAGCTTCAAGCTTCAGGTGAAGCTCCTGCGCGTGCTGCAGGAGCAATCCTTCGAGCCGGTCGGCTCCACCAAGACCCACACCGTGGACGTGCGCATCATCGCGGCGACCAATCAGGACCTGGACAGGGCCGTCAAGGAAAAACGTTTCCGTGAGGACCTCTACTACCGCCTGAACGTGATCCCCATTCGCATACCGCCGCTGCGCGAAAGGACGAGCGACATTCCGCTGCTCACAGACCACTTCATCCGCAAGTTCAACGAGGCGAACGGCTGCGGAATAGAGGGCGTGGAAAAGGCGGCCATGCGCGTGCTCATGACCTACAGATGGCCGGGCAACGTCCGGGAGCTCGAGAACATGATCGAGAGGAGCGCGGTCCTGAAGAAGCAGGGTCTGATAGAGACGGAGGACCTTCCGGAAAAGATCTCCGGCATGAGGGACGGCGATTCCGCCACCGTAAAGACGGCGAAGATGGACGTGCCGGAGACGGGCATCTCGCTTCGCAAATCGGTCGCCGAGTTCGAAACGGAGCTGATACTCAAGGCGCTCGAGAAGACCGGCTGGAACAAGAACAAGGCGGCGCGCCTGTTGAAGCTCAACCGCACAACGCTCGTTGAGAAGATAAGGAAACGCAACATCGAAAAACTAATCAGAAGGACGGGGCACAATGTTCAAGGAGACTAATCTTCTTATCGTCGACGACGATCCATCTATCGCCAAGGTGTTTGAGCGTCTTGCGCGCGACAGGCGCTGGTCCTACGTCTCCGCGAAGAGCGGCACGGAGGCGATGGAGCTCTTGAACAGGCAGGTCTTCGAGGTGGCGCTGGTGGACATCAAGATCGCCGGCTACAACGGCATACAGATACTGGAGTTCATTAAGCGCAATTCGATCCCGACCGAAGTCATAATGATAACCGGAGTGGGTTCGATCGAGACGGCCGTCCATGCCATCAAAGAAGGCGCATACAACTATCTCACAAAACCGTTCGACGACATTGAAAAGGTCGCCGTCCTCATAGACAAGGCGATGGAGGGCTGATGCTGCAGATCAAGAGCTTGGAGCGCCAGACGACCAGCCGCTACGTCTATGAGGGCATCATAAGCCGCAGCCGCAAGATGCAGGAGATATTCTCGATCATAGACAACGTCGCCGTGACCGTTTCCACGATCCTCATTACGGGGGAGAGCGGTACGGGAAAGGAGATGGTCGCGCGCGCGATACACAACAAGAGCCCGCGCCACCACAAGCCGTTCGTGGTGATCAACTGCGCGGCCATTCCGGAGCAGCTTCTCGAATCGGAGCTCTTCGGCCACAAGCGCGGTTCCTTCACGGGCGCCATAGCCGACAAGAAGGGTCTCTTCGACGAGGCGAACGACGGCACGGTTTTTTTGGACGAGATCGGCGAGGTCCCGCCGTCAATTCAGGTGAAGCTCCTGCGCGTCCTGCAGGAGGGCGAGATACGCCCCGTCGGAGACGTGAACCCGCACCATGTGGATGTGAGGGTGCTTGCTGCGACGAATCAGGACCTTGTGCAATGTGTGAAAGAAGGGCGTTTCCGCGAGGACCTCTATTACCGCTTGAACGTCATTTCGATAGCGCTGCCTCCTCTGCGGGACCGCACCGACGACGTCCCGCTCCTCACCTACCACTTTCTGGAAAAGTACAGCAACAAGACCGGAAAGCGCGTGGACAAGATTGCGGTGGACGCCCTGCAGGCGCTCCAGGCCTACTCATGGATCGGCAACGTGCGCGAGCTTGAGAACGTCGTCGAGCGCGCGGTCGTGCTGGCTACGGAGGACACGATAAGCGCGCGCGACCTCCCGCCGCGGATCCTGGGCGAATCATTCTATCTTCTGGGCGAGGAAGGGAGCGGGGACCTGACGCAGTATTCCTATCGCGAGGCGAAGGAGCGGATGCTGGTGTCCTTCAACCGCGCCTATCTCAAGAGTCTTCTCAAGATGTCGTCGGGCAACATATCGTACGCGGCGGAGAAGGCGGGAATGGACCGGAGCAATTTCAAAAAACTTCTGAAGAAATACGGTGTGGACGCGAGCGACCTCGATGATACCGAAGAAAGATAAGGAGTGAACAGTGGCATCGACGATACTTTTGGTACATAACGGCAAGCAGGCGCCCTCGGCGGTCGAGAACGTCCTGTCTGGCGGGGAGTGGCGCGTGGCGTTTTCGAGCGCCGCGGATGTCCGCACCGCGCTGATCCGCGAGGCGCCCGAGACGGTCGTGTTCTATCACGAGAATCCCTCGCGTGAGAACGCCTCGCGCGTCTTCGATACCGTCAAGACCTTCGACGACAACCTGCCGCTCATAGTCGTCGCCAACTCCAAGGCCTTGGAGGATGCGGTGGCCCTCATGAAAGCGGGCGCGCACGATTATTTTTCGCTTCCGGTGGACAAGAGCAATCTCAAGAACTCCGTGGCGCACGCGATCAAGCTCTACGGTCTTACGAAGAGGGTTTTTCTGCTCGAGAGCCAGATGGGCATGAAGGAGGGCCTGGATGACATCGTGGGCTGCTCGCCCAAGATGCTCGAGGTCTTCAACCTCGTGCAAATGGTCGCCAAGAGCAACGCCACCGTGCTGATACTGGGCGAGAGCGGCACCGGCAAGGAACTGGTTGCCAAGGCGATACACCGCCACTCGCCGCGCGCGGCGAAGATACTTCTGGACATAAACTGCGGCGCGATCCCCAGAGAGCTTCTCGAGAACGAGATGTTCGGCCACGAGCGCGGTGCCTATACCGGAGCGGACCGCCGCTACATAGGCAGCTTCGAGCGCGCGAACGGCGGCTCGATGTTCTTGGACGAGATCTCCGAGATGGAGCCGCAGCTTCAGGTGAAGCTTTTGCGCTTCCTTCAGGAACGCAATTTCATGCGCGTGGGAGGCACGGAGACAATAAACGTGGACGTTCGCATCATCGCCGCCACGAACCGCGACCTGACGAAGATGGTCGGGGAGGGCCGTTTCCGCGAGGACCTCTATTACCGGCTCAACGTCGTGCCCCTGCGCATACCGCCGCTGCGCGAACGCCGCGAGGACATCCCTCTGCTCGCGAAGTATTTTCTGCAGAGGATGTCGGCGAAGAACGAGAAGATATTCCTCGATTTCGCGCCGCAGGTCATGGACGCGCTTATTTCCCACGATTGGCCGGGCAACGTTCGCGAGCTCGAGAACGTGATAGAGCGCGTGGTCGTGCTCCACAACGATACGAGGGTAAAGATGGCCCATCTGCCCCCCGTCATCAAAGATGCGACGAAAAAGGCGGTGGCGGCGGCGGAGGACCTTCCGCAGGCCGAGGAGGGCAAAATTATTCCCTTGGAGCTTGTTGAAAAATATGCCATTGAATCTGCGCTGCGGGGCTGCATGGGCAACGTCGCCGAGGCGGCGCGCAAGTTGAGGATAGGGCAGGCGACGCTCTATCGTAAGATCAAGGAGTACGGGCTCAAGTCATAGGAGGTTCCATGAACGTTGATGTTGAAAAATGCGGCGATGTTTCCATCCTGCACTGCGGCGGCAGTCTCGACGCCGATTCCGTCACCGGCTTCAAGAAGGTCGCCTACGATCTTGTCGACAAGGGTTCGGTTCGCATCGTGATCGACTGCGCCAACCTGTCCTTCGTGGACAGCATGGGGCTGGGCGTCCTGATTTCACTTTTGCGCCGCGCGCGGAGTCGTCAGGGGGACGTCAAGGTCGCATCGCTGACCGACGACGTGCGCACCGTCTTTGAGATAACGCGGCTGCATCGCCTTTTTGACGTCTGCGCGGACCCGCAGACCGCCTGCAGGCAGTTCGCAAGAAACACCTGAAGATGGTTTTCGACCTCAAACTGACCGTCCAGAGCGATACCCGCTACCTTGCCCCTCTGCGGCAGCTGGTGTCCGCAGTCGCGCGGCTGACGGGAAGGAAGCGATTCCCCAAAAGGGCCGTTACCGCCTGCACTTTGGCCTTGATTGAAGCCGTTGATAATGCAATCTTCCATGCCCACGACCGTGACGAGCGCCTTCCGGTCACGATAGAGATGAGCGTCGGAAAGGGCGCGATAACTATGGTCGTCGTTGACAAGGGGAGCGGAATGGGCCGTCCGGCGATCCACGCGCCGGAGCTTCAGGCAACGAAGGGCCGAGGGCTTTTCATGATGGACAAGCTCATGGACGGCGTCGAGATGAGGCGGGTCAAGGGCGGTCACGCCGTGATCCTCACGCTCAACACATAGAACTTCTTCTTATAAATTATGGCGGGTGCGGAAAAAAAAGCGATCGAGGCGGTATATTCGTTGAGCAGCGCTATCGCGCAGGCGACCGGCCTCGACCAGGTCTACGAGCTCATACTGGACCAGGTGGTGGAGCTCTTCGGCGTCGAAAAGGCGTCCATCATGGTCTATGATGCCGCGGTCGACGGGCTTAGGATCGCCGCGGCGCGGGGCCTCGATCCGGAGATCAAAGAACGCGCGATCGTCCGCGTGGGAGAGGGGATATCCGGAAAGGTCTTCAAGTCGAGCGAGCCGCTCCTGCTCGAGGACATCAGGGCGGCGGGGATGGGCCAGGGCTCTGAGCGTTACAAGACGGCGTCTCTCATGTCCGCTCCGGTTACATGCTTTCCGATGAAGGCCGGCGGCGAATCGCTGGGCGTCATCAACGTGACCGACCGCGCCGACGGAAGGCCCTTCACCGAACACGATCTGAAGCTCCTTACCACGCTCTCCAATCAGGTCGCTTCATATCTTCGCATCCTTTACCTGTCGCAAGAGGTGGCTAAGAGCGAGCAGATGAGGCAGCAGCTCGAGATCGCGCGCCAAATACAGTACCGTCTCCTTCCGATCGAGCCCCCGAGGATGGACGGCATCGAGGCGGCGGGCAGGATCATAACGGCGGAGCGCGTCGGCGGCGATTATTACGATTTCTTCATGTCGCGCACGAAGCGTCCGTCGTTCGTCGTGGCCGACGTCTCGGGCCATTCGATAGGCGCGGCGCTCATAATGGCCGCGTTTCGGTCCGCGATGCGCTCCCAGATGGACGCGGAATACACGCCCTCCATCCTCGTGCAGCGTCTGAACCAGATTCTCTACGAGGACCTCTTTCAGGCGGAGCAGTTCATCTCCATGGCGTTCGTAAAATACGTCAAGTCCCGCCAGCTGATCCAGTTCACGAACGCGGGTCATCCACCGCCGCTCGTATGGAGGAAGGCGACGAACCAGTTCGAGGAGCTCGTCACCTCCGATCCTCTCTTGGGTATCGAGCCGATGAGCATCTTTCACGACAAGCACGTCGTTGTATCCAAAGGGGACATCATCGTCCTGTACACGGACGGGGTAACTGAGGCGACGAACAAGAACGGTGAGAGGTTCGGCAAACAGCGGCTGTACGAAGCCCTGAAGGTTGTCGTGGAAAAGAGCCCCAAAGAGATAGTCGACGCCATTGTTGATGCGACCGCGTCGTTCGTCGAGCCGTTGGTGCCGCGCGACGACGTCACCGCTCTGGTGCTTAGGGTGATATAAAATATGGACTACAAACAGACCGTGGAATATCTTGACGCTCTCGTGCCGCGCGATTTCCGGCTGGAGCTCGCGCAGGTGCGGGAGGCGTGCAACATGTTCGACAACCCGCAGCTCTCCTTCCCGACCATCCACATCGCGGGCACGAACGGGAAGGGCTCCACCGCCGCTTTCCTCACGTCCATTCTCATGGGCAGCGGCTACCGGGTCGGGCTCTACACCTCGCCCCATCTGGTCGACGTGCGCGAGCGCATACAGATAGACCGCGTTCCGATTACGGAGGAGGCGCTTGTCTTTCACGCCGAAAGGATCCGCGACTCACTTCCCGAAGACAAGGCGCTCACATATTTCGAGTTCCTGACCATGCTTGCCTTCCTCTATTTTCAGGAGCAGAAGGTGGACGTCGCCGTCGTTGAGACGGGACTGGGCGGACGGCTCGACGCGACCAACGTGGTGCTCCCGCAAGTCGCCATCATAACGCCCATCGCCTTGGACCATCAAAAACATCTGGGCAAGACGCTTACCGAGATCGCGACGGAGAAATGCGGCATCATCAAGCGCGGTGTCCCGACGGTCGTCGCGGAACAGCCACCCGAGGCGATGGACGTCATCAGGCGCTGGTGCGATGAAATGGGCTCGCCTTTGTGCATGGCAAGCCCCGAAGACGTGGGCCAGAAGCTGGGCCTTCCGGGCGAGCACCAGAGGCAGAACGCCGCCTGCGCCGTGGAAGCGGCGCATCTTCTGGAAGACGCCAAGTTCCGCATAGAAGGCATGGAAAAGTCGCTCAAGGATACCCGCTGGGAAGGGCGGCTGGAGATCGTGAATGAATCGCCGTGCGTGATCCTGGACGGCGCGCACAACGCCGCGGGCGCGCAGGCGCTCGCCCTCTATATCGGAAAAGAGATAAAGCGCGATAACGCGGTCCTGATGCTGGGGATCATGTCCGACAAGGACATCCACGGCATTTGCCGTTCGCTCGTGCCCAAGGTGCGGGAGGTCGTCTGCGTAAGAGCGCCGTCGGAGCGCGGTGCATCGCCCAAAGACATCGCCTCACGCGCGCGTTCGTTCGGAGCGGAGGTCCATCAGGAGGGCGAGGTCGCGGAGGCCCTTGCGAAATGGATGAAGAAGCTCCGCCCCAAGGACACGCTGATCGTATCGGGTTCGCTCACGACGGTCGGCGCCGCAAAGAGATATTTTTCAAAGGCCAAGACTTGAGACCTTAGACATTAGACCAGGAGTTTATCATGTCATTCCCGACGACAAGACCGAGGCGCCTACGAGTAAGCGAAACGATGAGAAAGATGGCGCGCGAAACGAGGGTCGCGCCCGAGAATCTTGTCTACCCTGCGTTCGTCGTGCCGGGAAAGGGTGTTGCGGAGCCCATTCCCTCGATGCCCGGCGTCAGTCGTTATTCCGCCGACAATCTGGCAGAGCAGGCAAGGCAGATATACAATGAAGGCATAGGCGCTATGCTCGTCTTCGGAGTGCCAGATAAAAAAGACGAGCGCGCGAGCGCCGCCTACGACGACGACGGCATCGTTCAGCGCGCCGTGAGGATGATAAAGGAAGCGGAACCGAACATCGTCGTCGTGACCGACGTCTGCCTTTGCGCGTACACCTCTCACGGTCACTGCGGCGTCACGGACGCGGCGGGCGCGATTCTCAACGATCCCTCTCTCGAGCTGCTCTCGAAGATGGCGCTCTCGCACGCGAGGGCCGGCGCGGACATCGTGGCCCCCTCCGACATGATGGACGGCCGCGTGGCGGCGATC
This sequence comes from Bdellovibrio sp., assembly GCA_020723205.1. GTDB lineage: Bacteria > UBA10199 > UBA10199 > 2-02-FULL-44-16 > DYJF01 > DYJF01. The sequence goes on along the minus strand of DYJF01000019.1, from coordinate 16,133 downwards.
AGAAAAGCGCTCGACGAAGAGGGTTTCACGGACCGCGCGATACTCTCCTACGCCGCGAAGTACGCCTCCTGTTTCTACGGGCCGTTCCGCGACGCGGCCCACTCGGCGCCGTCGTTCGGCGACCGGAAGACCTATCAGATGGACCCGGCCAACGTGCGCGAGGCGATAAAAGAGATAGCGCTCGATATCGAAGAGGGAGCCGACATGGTGATGGTGAAGCCCGCGCTCCCGTATCTCGACGTCATCTCGAAGACGCGCGAGGCCTTCAACGTGCCCATCGCCGCATATCAGGTGTCGGGCGAGTACAGCATGATAAAGGCGGCGGCGGCAAACGGCTGGCTGGATGAAAAACGCGCGATGACGGAATCGCTCACGTCCATCCGCCGCGCCGGCGCGGACATAATACTGACCTATTTCGCGCGCGATTTTGCGCGCTCATTGTAGAATTCCCTTCCCTTTGTAAGGGGAGGTCGGGTGGGGTAGATACTGTTCTACCTCCCCCAGCCCCTCCTTACAAAGGAGGGGGGACGGATTTCATGTCTAAGAGGACCCTCTATCTTATCGACGGCGCGAACTACGTCTTCCGCGCATATTACGCGATCAGGTCGCTCTCCACATCCAAGGGGTTTCCGACCAACGCCCTTTACGGCTTCACGCAGATGATCCTAAAACTTCTCCGCGACGAGAAGCCCGACCATCTCGCGGTCGTCTTCGACACGAAAGAACCGACCTTCCGCGACGAGATGTACGAGGACTACAAGGCGAACCGCGAGGCCCCGCCGGATGATCTCGTCCAGCAGTTCCCCCATTTCAGGCCGATACTCGAGGCCATGAACATTGCCGTTCTCGAGATGGCCGGCTTCGAGGCGGACGACCTCATCGGCACGCTGGCCAGAAAGCTCGCCTCCGACGAGCTTCAGGTCGTCGTCGTCTCCGGCGACAAGGACTTGATGCAGCTCGTGGGGAAGAACGTCTCGATGTTCGACTCCATGAAGGACCGCCGCATCGGCGAAAAGGAGGTGGAGGAACAGTTCGGCGTACCGCCCTCCAAGGTGATCGAAGTGATGGGCCTGGCCGGCGACTCATCCGACAACGTGCCCGGCGTTTCCGGCATCGGCATGGTGACCGCGTCGAAGCTCATACAAAAGTACGGTTCTTTGGAAGCGGTCATTGAGCACGCCTCGGAGCTTTCGAAGACCATCGCGGAAAAAATAAGAAGCGACGCGGAGAAGGCGCGCCTGTCGCGCGAGCTCGTGACCATCAAAACCGACGTGCCGCTCAAGTACAGCTTTGATGATTTTGCCGTGACCGCCCCCGACGACAAAAAGCTCCACGAGATATTCCGCGAGTTCGAGTTCTCGAAGCTTTTATCCGAGCTCTCGCCCAAGGAGACCTTGAGCCGCGAGAATTACGGGCTGGTACAGACGGCAGATGCGCTTTCGAAGCTCATCTCCCGCATGAAAGAGGCGGGCCGCTTCTCGTTCGATCTCGAGACCACCTCGCTTGACGTTATGGAAGCGGAGATAGTCGGCATATCGGTCGCTGCGTCGGCGGGAGTCGCATCATATATTCCCGTCGGGCACATCGCCCACTCTTCCCCTGTGGGAGAGAACTGGTGTGAGGGTGACCTTTTTTCCGTTCGCCCTGAGCAAAGTCGAAGGGCTGAAGGTGCGGGGGCTCTGGCAAAGGGCCAACTTCCGCTGACGGAGGTGCTTTCCGCCCTGAAGCCGCTCCTTGCCGACCCGAAATTGAAAAAGATCGGCCAGAATCTGAAATACGATCTGGCCGTCCTCAAGAGATACGATATCACGGTCCGAGGCATCTACTGCGACACAATGATCGCATCATACGTCTTAAATCCCTCCGGCGCACACAATCTCGATGCGCTCGCCCAGCAGCATCTGGACCACAGGACCATCAGATATGAGGACGTCACCGGAAAGGGAAAGAAGCAGATCGGCTTCGAAGAGGTGGGGCTGGATATCGCGAAGGACTATTCGTGCGAGGACGCCGATGTGGCGCTGCGGCTCGCCGACATCTTCGTGCCGGAGCTCCAAAAGAGCGGGCTCTCAAAACTTTTTTTCGAGATGGAGATGCCGGTCATGGAGGTGCTCCTCGACATGGAGCAGGCGGGGATGAAGATAGACGCGGCCAAGCTCAAGGCGCTCTCGGAGGACTTCGATTCGCGCCTCAAGGGGCTTGAAAAGAAGATCTATAAAGAGGCGGGGGAGGAGTTTAACATCAACTCGCCTAAACAGTTGGGCGTGGTCCTCTTTGAAAAGCTAAAGCTCGGCACGCCCAAGAGGACCAAGACCGGATATTCGACCGACGTCGGCATTTTGGAAGAGCTCTCTCTCAAGCACCCGCTGCCGCAGCTTATCCTGGAATACCGTTCACTTTCGAAGCTCAAGTCCACGTACGTGGACGCGCTGCCGGAGCTCGTGAACATGCGGACGGGGCGGCTCCACACCTCGTTCAATCAGACGGTCGCAGCGACCGGCCGGCTCTCCTCTTCCGATCCCAATCTGCAGAACATCCCCGTGCGTTCGAAAGAGGGGGCGAGGATTCGCGAGGCGTTCGTCGCGGAAAAGGGGAACGTCCTGATATCCGCGGATTACTCCCAGATCGAGCTGCGCGTGCTGGCGCATCTCTCCAAGGACAAGGCGCTGCTCGAGGCGTTCAAAAAAGGGGAGGATGTTCATCGCATAACGGCCGCGGGCATCTTCGGCGTGAAGCCGGAAGAGGCGACGGACGAACAGCGTGCGGTGGGCAAGACCGTGAACTTCGCGACCATCTACGGCCAGACCGCGTTCGGACTTTCAAAGCAGCTGAAGATTGAGGTCAACGTCGCTTCGCGCTATATAGACGCGTACTTCGAGCGCTATCCCGAAGTGGAAAAGTACCGCGACAAGGTGCTCACGAAGGCGCGCAAGGACGGCTACATAGAGACCTACTTCGGCAGGCGGCGCTACGTGCCGGACATCGCGAGCGCAAACGCGATGGTACGCCAGATGACCGAGCGAATGGCCTTCAACGCGGTATTTCAGGGGACCGCGGCGGATATAATAAAGAAGGCGATGATAGAGATCCATGCGGAACTTCCGAAAAAGTTCCCCGATTGCCTGATGATCATGCAGGTACATGACGAACTGCTGTTTGAGGCGCCGAGGGCCCAGGCGGAGGGATTGGCCGCGTTCGCGAAGGAGAAGATGGAGGGAGTGGTGGTGTTCGACGTGCCGCTCGTTGTGGACGTCGGCACCGGCTCCAACTGGGCGGAAGCCCACTAATCAACCCATTCCTCCCCTTTGTAAGGGGAGGAATGGGACGTTCCCCGTATAGATGATTACTTGGTTCTCCGCGCCTCTGCGGTCAGCGTCGTTTCTTCGATGAGCGCGAGGCGCGGCGGGAGAAGAGATCATCCAGGATCTCTTTGTCCATAGGATATATGTTCTTGAGCGTCACGAACGAAGCGAGTTTGTCGAAAGTCCATCCTTCATCGGCCAGCTTTGCAAACCCCTCGTCGAGAAAAGAAGTGCTTGCAATCTTGAGGCCGTCAAAGTCGATCTCGATCTTGTCGCCGGCATTCGTGATCGCGAGTATCGCATGCCTAAGTCTTTCGCCGGCCGCGCGCGTAATGTGATCGTCTTTGAACTCCTTCTTTAGAACGATCCGTTTCATTCTCCCTCTCCCAGCGGAAAACGCGCAAAACACCACGTTCCGCGAAGCGGATGTTTGAGTATGTTGATCTGCGATCTTCGGGTCCTGAAATAACGTCTTATCTGCGCAAAGCGGCTGACGATGGTCAGCTTGCCCTCGTGTCTCTTCAGATGTTCGAAAAAATATGCGAGGCCGAGACCGCCGGTTCGCGCTCTCCTCGTCGTCGTCCCTTCTTTCAGCGCCAGCTTCAGATAATCAAGGTCATCTTTGCAGGAATAGCTTTGTTCCATCTTGGCCGGGATACTGATCCCCATATCGAGCAGACCGGCATGAAATTCATTTTTCCACGCTCCGCAATAGATATAATATCGCTCCGCGGTCGAATGATCCACGGTGTTCTGCATGAGCTCGTTCAGGATCAAATGAACGTCATAGACCAGTTCTTCGGGAAGTATATCAGAGAACTTCTCTTCGAGACGTTCTCTGAAGAGAACATCGAGCGATGTGTTGCCTTTGAACAGCATATCTTTTGATTCATAATTATTGATCGACGGGGAAGGAAGGGATGGGAACGTTCGCTGGATGTTCTTGACGACGGGTATCCCTTTAAAACGCTTTGGAATAAAAACGTTCTTTATACGAGCCCGCTGTTCGACGACAGTGTCAAAGATGCAGGCAAGTATCGCAAGACCGGCAGGGGAGATATTCGCCACCTTTCGCCAGTCGAGCTTGAACTCCTTCCTAGCGGCGCCAGCGGTGACTATTTTGTTGATAAGGGCAATGGCCCAATCGATCCGTCCGTCATCGACACTTGAAGGAAGAAGGGTATTCATGCGACTATAAATATAGTCGCAAAAAGCCATATTTGCAAGATATTATATCAAAGTGTCGCTTAAATAATGATATAACAATATGTAAATAAAGGTTAATAAAGTGCGACTATATTTATAGTCTCAATAAGATAAGGGGGGCGGGTTAAGTACTCATTGCTCATCAATGCAGGGATCTATTTTTTGTGGATTTCCAGCGGCAAATGCAGATATAAGCGGCGACAGCGACCGGAGCCGAAAATGAGCTACTTCAATGTGATGATGGGGATGATACCGACGCTGCAATTTTGCAGGGTTCAGCTGCCGCTCGTGCCGTTGCCGATGATCTACAGAAATCCGGCCGCCTCTTTGTGGCTCGTGCATGCGGGGGTCGATCTTCCGGGCCGGTCGAGCTACTTCGTGAGCGATGATGGAAAGCGTTTCCGTGAGCTCATGGAGATCGCAAACAGACGAACGGACAGCGCGCACATAATAGGTCTCGAGGAGTTCCGCGTCGGAAAGTTCCGCTTCGAAAGAGAAGGGGAGCGGGCGCGATTTGTTCAGGAAAGCGACGCCGGCGAGAAGCTCATTGCCGGGGCATTGGTGCTCCTTGGGGCCGAGGCAGTGAAAAGGACCATAAAGAGGGGGGATTTTCATCTAATAACAGGATCTCTTGTTCGCGAGCGCTCACTGAAGGGCGATATAAGCGCGATCCTCAATGAGGAGAGCTCGCGACGTTTGCGGGGGAGCACGATATCCGTGTCACCTATCGGCGGCAATGAGGTCCGGGCCATTGCCAAGGCGGCCCTGACGGATGAACGGGCGTTCGCGGCTCTTGCTGTCCTGGCGGAACGTTATAATGAGGATGCGCTGGATGTGCTGAGAAAGTTTCCCGTCGAAAGGATCGCCGTCGCAGCACGTCATTATGAAGGGCCGAGACATATCCTCTGGGAACGCGCTAAGGAGAAAGACGTCGTCGCTCTCGAAGCGCTCACGACGTTGGCCATGGACACGGACGAGGCGATCGACTGGCTGATCAATCTTTATACCGTATGGAAGGTGCCGCGTGTTGCTGAAGCGTTGAGCACGATACGGCTTGGGGGTCGTGACTTGGGCCCCGGTGGGCTTCAGGTATTTGCGGACGCCGGCCATCCAGACGCGAAGCGCCTCCTGACGGGATACGACCCCAAGCGCCTGATCGCCCAAGCAAGAGAGAACACGTGGGCCTATGATCTCATGAACTGCCCGCCGGTCAGGGAGCTGGGAATTCTCGTGAGGCACGGAGATCAAAAGGCGCTGGACGGACTCATCGCGCTTTACAGGGAAGGACATCTGGTCGCGCGGGAAATGGTCAAGACGCTCATTGAGGAGAAGGTCCTGAGAGCAAGCGTCATACCGGTGATCGACCTACGAGGGCTCAAGAGAAAGGCGATAAGGGACCCGCGCGCGGTCATCGCGCTCCACAGGTTCCATAAGGACGGACATCCGCGTGCGCTGGAAGCACTCAGAAGTCTGCCGAGTGTCGACCGTCTCATCGAACTGGCCTCCGAGAGCTACGATGCGGTCTTCGCTCTTCTCTTTCTCCATGACGCCGGCGACCCGCGGATCCGCGGGGGCATAGACAGGGTGTCGACCGCAAAATGGGAAAGCGAATACAACCTGAGCGGACACTCGAAGGTAGAAGGAAGAGAGGCGAGGCAGGCGATGTCGATCCTCGCTTCTTTAGGGAACGAGGCCGCGACGAGCTACGAGGGTGTCGTCGTTCCGCAGAGGTTTGCAAGAACGGTCGCGACATTGCGGGTCTTGAGCGAGATCGAGCACGAAGGCGTCAAAGTGGTGGCTTTTGCTCCCCCTCCGCTCTCGGCCGAACGCGAAGGGCTTGACGAAGAGCCGCCATCGCTCGACCCGGACGAAGATGATACCCTGCATTGACGGTGGATCAAGGGGATGAAGGATGAAGGGGACGTTGGTGAATTCCCCGTATATATAATTACTTGAAATTGTTGAAAGTTGATTTTTACGGAATGGGTGTTTTGGGGTTTTCTCCACGTTCTTAGTACCTCTGCGGTGAATGATGTGCCGGCTATCCAACATCCAACATCGGTTGACACTGTATCATAAATGTAACATCAAGTCGGGGGCGGCTTGAGCAACACGAGAGGGAATATGGACAAGAAAAAGACTAGGAAGGTCGTGAAGGAGGCGTACGGAAAGATAGTGATAAAGGAGCCGATATGAAAATCTTTTGGAGCGTGTTTTTCTTCACTTGCTTTGCCAAGTAATGTTCAAAAAGGGGGAGTCATGATCTACCGTGAGATGTTGATCGCGTTCATAGTGCTGCTTTTTCTTTCCGTTCTCCTTTTTCTCGAAATCGGTCACAGAATGGGTCTTAGACGCTTGAAAAAAGATCCCAATGCGCCGAAGGTCGGCTTCGGCGCGATTGAAGGGGCGATCTTCGGGCTCTTGGGCCTTCTCATTGCATTCACTTTTTCGGGCGCGGCGTCCCGGCTCGATGCAAGAAAACAGCTCATCGTCCAGGAATCAAACGCGATCGGGACGGCGTATTTGCGGCTCGACGTGCTTCCCGCCGCGGCGCAGCCGGCCCTCAAAGAAAATTTCAGAAAATACGTTGATTCACGGCTGGAGATGTATCGCGCCCTGCCGGACGTTAAAGCTGCAACGGTTTGGATAAAGGAGTCGCAACGTTTGCAAGGCGAAATCTGGTCGGCCGCCGTGGCGGCGTGCAGAGAGGGTGTTCAGCCGGCGGCGATCCTTGTGCTTCCCGCCCTCAACCAGATGATAGACATAACCTCCACGCGCATGATGGCATTCATGATCCACCCCCCGCTGGTAGTCTATGTGATGCTCATCTGCCTCGCCCTCATCTGTGCGACGCTCGCGACTTACAGTCTGGCGTCTACGAAACGGCGCAACTGGCTGCACTGGATTGGTTTTGCGGTGATCATCACCGTCACCATTTCTGCCATTATCGATATCGAGTTTCCCCGAGCCGGATTCATAAGACTTGATGCGGCCGACAAGATGCTCATCGATCTTAGAGAAAACTTGCGGTGAGAATAAAGAATAAAAGGGACGGTCCCCAGGTATATGTAGTCGAAATTATTGAAAGTTGGTTTTTTACGGAATGGGGGTCTTCTCCGCGTTCTTAGCACCTCTGCGGCGGATGATGTGCCGTCTATCCAATATCCAACATCAGTTGACACTGTGAAGCAAATGTAACATCTAAGTCGGGTGCGGCTTGAATAACACGAGAGGGAACATGGATAAGAAAAAGACTAAGAAGGTCGTGAAGGAGGCGTACGGCAGAATAGCGAAGGGCGGCAAAGGGTGCGGTTGCGGCACTTGCACGCCTGATGCCGGCGAATACGCAAAAGGGCTCGGCTATTCCGAAAAAGAGTTGAGCGACGTCCCGGAGGGGGCGAACCTCGGCTTGAGCTGCGGGAACCCGACCGCGATGGCCGGCCTCAAGGAAGGGGATGTCGTGCTGGATCTGGGCTCGGGTGCCGGCTTCGACTCGTTTCTCGCCGCGTCTAAGGTGGGGCCGCGAGGCAGGGTCGTCGGAGTGGACATGACCCCTGAAATGATAGCGAAGGCGAAAGAGAACGCGAAGAGAAACGGGATCACGAACGTGGAGTTCAAGCTGGGCGAGATAGAAAAATTACCGCTCGCGGATAATTCCGTGGACGTGGTCATCAGCAACTGCGTCATCAATCTTTCGGCCGACAAACCGCGCGTCTTCAAGGAGATCCGCAGGGTGCTCAAACCCGGCGGGAGGATATCCATCTCCGATATTGCGCTCAAAAAGGAACTCCCTCCCAAGGTGCGAAAGAGCGTTGAGGCATACGTGGGTTGTGTGGCGGGGGCGGTTCTCGTGGAAGAATATAAGCGGATCGTCGAGGCGGCGGGGCTTGAGGACGTGAAGATTTCGATAACGGGGTCGTCGGCATGCATCACGCCCGACACGAACGATCCCATAGCAAGCGCCATATTGGAGAACTTGGGCGAGAACGAAACACTTGAGGAATGCGTGGTGAGCGTCCTCGTGGAGGGCCGCAAGCGGGTCTGAAAGAACCGCCGGACGCTTCTAAGCGTACACGACCGTTCCTTATGCCTGATACTGAAGTGTCGTGTCCCCGATCTGAAACTCGTCGTTGTTGGTGAGGACGTGCTCTTCGATACGCTCGCCGTTCACGTAGGTCCCGTTGGAGCTGTTGAGATCGACAAGAACGAAGTCCTCGCCTTTTTGGAGTATCTTCGCGTGCTGCCGCGAAACCTTCGCGTCGCGAAGGACCACCGTGTTGGCCTCCGCGCGGCCGAAGCTGACGATGTCTTTGATGGGATATGTCGCGCCCGCGTCGTCACCGCTGATTATGACGATCCTCGCCTTGTGCGAGGCGCCGCCGCGTGTTCCTTTCGCGCGGGGCGGTTTGAACGTCTCATGGATCTCGTCGCCCGGCGAGGTCGATTCGCTGGTCGAGCTGCCCGTGAAATAATCGGGCCCCTCGAACTCCTGCATGGGCTCTTCGGTAGTGACCTCGAATCCGGTGTTCTTCGGCCTCGGCGCGCTCTCTTCCTCCACCATTCTTTCTTCCATGGAGAAGAGGTCCACTTCCTCCCTGAAGAGATCTTCGTAGCGGCTGATGTTGGTGTTGACTGCCGCGAGCACCGTTTCGAACTTGCTTATCTTTTCCTGCTCTTCTTTGGCCTTGCGCTGGTATTCTTCCTCCGCGAACTCGCCAAGTATGTTCCTGAACTTAATCTCCTCCAGCGAGTGCCGGTGCGTCTCCAGCTGGGACGCGATCTTCTTCTGTGTCTCATAGAGAGAGACCAGCTCGCGGTCAATAGCGTGCTTTTTTTCAAGCACCGCCGCGGTCGCCTCTTTGAGCCGCTCACGGTAGTCCACCATCACGCGATCATAGACGGGAGGACTTACGCGCTCCCTGTGGTCCTCTATCTTTTGGAGGCGGTCTTTCACGACCTTCCACTGTTCTTTGACCTGCGTGGCCTCGCTCAAAAGCTCCTGATTTATCGGGTATTCCAATGTATCCGTATTTTCAGCCATTTTTGCCCTCCCCTTGAAACTAGACTTCTACACTTAAACACTTCCACACTTCAACACCGTTTTTAAAAAAAAGACCCTCCCGTACTATTACGGAAGGGCCCAAAAAGGGGGGGTAAGAAACTCTATTTTATCTGCCTACTTCGTCCCTCTCATCTTAATTATCGGTTGCGCGATGACCCGAAGTTGCGTATCCCATAAAAAAATGTTCACTTTTTTGTCGCATCGGAATATGAGTATATGATCATAGATCAGCTATTTGATAACATATTGATATTTAAGGAGTATTTATGAATATCGCATCATATATAGACCACACCATCTTGAAGCCCGAGGCGACGGTAAAGGACGTCGAGAAGGTCTGCGAAGAGGCATTGGCCCGCAACTTCGCAGCCGTCTGCGTGAATCCCTGTTTTGTGGGTCACGCGGCGGGTCTGCTCAAGGGCAGTAATGTGGGGCTTGCGACGGTTGTGGGCTTTCCCTTGGGCGCGTCAACCATCGCGGTCAAGGTACGCGAGGCGGAGGATGCGATAAAGAACGGCGCGACCGAGATAGACATGGTGATGGCGATCGGTTTTTTCAAGAGCGGCAACTTCAAGCGCGTGGAGGAGGACATCAGGGAGGTCGTGAGGGTCGCGGCGGGCAAACCCGTGAAGGTCATAATCGAGACCTGCTTCCTATCGCCCGACGAGATCACGAAGGCCTCTCTCATCTGCGCCGACGCCGGCGCCGCATACGTGAAGACGTCCACCGGTTTCGGAAGCAGGGGCGCGACCATTGAGGACGTGAAGATCATCAAGGCGGCTGTGGGGAACCGCAGCAGAATAAAGGCGAGCGGTGGCATCAAGACGAAGGAGCAGGCGCTCGCAATGATAGAGGCGGGGGCGTCGAGGATCGGAACAAGTTCAGGTGTGGCGATAGTCAGTTAAATATGCCACAGAGACGCAGAGACACAGAGAAAAAAATAAATATGTTTTGTTTTTCTCTGCGCCTCCGCGCCTCTGCGGCAGAGTTAAAGGAGTTGCAATGGACTATGATAAATATTTTTCCCAAGTCGATGAGGCGGCGGCGTTTCTTCGCCAGCAGGTCTCCTTCCAGCCCAAGATACTCGCGGTCCTGACGGGAGGGCTCGACTCCTTCGTGGACGGGCTCGAGGGGGCGCGCACTTTCGCCTCCACCGAGATACCCCATTTTCCCAGATCGAACGTGGAGGGCCACGCGGGCAGGATCGTATTCGGAAAATGGAAGAGCGTGCCGCTTGTCTGCATGCAGGGTCGCTATCATTATTACGAGGGGCACACGCCGCAGGCGGTCGTGTTCCCCTTTTTCGTCTTCGAAAAGCTGGGCGTCAAAGCGGTCATCACGACGAACGCGGTCGGGGGCATCAACACGGCGTTCAAGCCGGGCGACATCATGGTCGTGGCCGACCACATCAATATGATGGGCACGAACCCCCTTATCGGGCTCGCCATGCACCGAAAGACCAATCAGTTCACCAGCATGACCAACGCCTATGACTCCGCCATCCGCGAGGTCGCCATCAAGGCGGCCAAAAAGGAGGGGATAGACCTGAAACTCGGCACCTATATGGGAGTGACGGGCCCGTCCTACGAGACGAAGGCGGAGATCAAGGCCTATCGTTCAATGGGCGCGGATTCGATAGGCATGTCCACGATCTTCGAGGTCATCGCCTGCAACTTTTTGAAGATGAAGGTGCTTACCTTCAACTGTATCGCCAACCAGGCCGCCGACCTCCACACAGGCGAGATGCACCACGAGGAGGTCCTTCAGGCCATAGCGAAGGTCCAGCCAAAACTCGCAAAATTAATGCAGACGGTTATTGAAGATATAGGCCAAAACTTAAAGTAAAACTTTATTATTTTCCTCCCCTTTGTAAGGGGAGGAAAGGTGGGGTAGATCGGGATGCCCACGTCTCTCATTATCGGTTCCCGTGGCTCTAAACTGGCCCTCGTTCAGACGGGGATCGTCGCTTCGATGCTTGAAGCGGCGGGCGAATCCGTCGAGATAAGGACCATCGCGACATCGGGGGACAGGACCGAAAAACCGCTCGCTGAAGAGGGGGGCAAGGGGCTGTTCGTCAAAGAGATAGAAGATGCCCTTCTGGCCCGCGAGATAGATATCGCCGTCCACTCCATGAAGGACGTCCCGGGCATGATTCCGGAGGGGCTTTCTATCGTCGCCATCCCGAAGAGAGAGGACCCGCGCGACGTATTCTTATCGAATAGATACGCAAAATTTGACGACCTGCCGAAAGGCGCAAAGGTGGGGACCTCATCGCCAAGGAGGCAGGCGCAACTTAAAGACCTTCGCCCGGATCTGGAACTTTTGCCGCTCCGGGGCAATGTCGATACGCGCGTAAGAAAGCTTCGCGAGGGGCAATATGACGCGATAATCCTTGCCGCCGCGGGGCTCATCCGTCTGGGCATGCAAGGCGAGATCAAAGAATACATACCGGCGGAAATGATGATACCGTCCGTGGGGCAGGGCGCGCTTGCGATAGAAGTGCGTGAGGAGGAGGGCGATCTTTCCGCGCGGCTCAAGAAGATCTGCAACCACGAAGGGAGCTCCATTGCGGTCGCGGCAGAACGCGCGTTCCTCAAGACGATAGGCGGCGACTGCCACACGGCCCTCGCGGCGCATGCTGTTCTGAACGGGGAGCGCATCAAATTGGCCGGCTATTTAGACGGGGTTATCGATAGGATCGAGGGGCCGATAAGCGAAGCCGAAGAATTGGGAAGACGACTTGCAATGCGTCTTTATTCTTCGAGCGAGCGTTAGCGAGTCGAGAAGAGATATGATTTCTTTAAAGGGCAAGCGGGTTCTCGTAACGCGGCCGAAGCATCAGGCCAAAGAGGTCATCGCTAAACTTCGCAAGTCCGGCGCGAAGGTCATCCATATTCCTCTCATCGAAATTGCCGAGCCGTCGGATAAATTCCGTTCCCTCGACCGAGCCATCTCGCACATCGAAAGATACGACTGGCTCATCTTTACGAGCCGGAACGCCGTAGAAAGATTTTTTAACCGACTCCCTCTCCCCTGGCGGGAGAGGGTGGCAATGAGGGGGAACTTCGCCGCCGTCGGTCCCGCTACCGCCGCCGCTCTCAAGGAACGCGGTATTAAGAAGGTGATCGTTCCGCGTAAAAACAATTACAGTGCGGACGGATTGGTCGCTGTTCTCAAGAGGTACAGTTTCAAGGGCAAACGCGTTTTTTTTCCGTGCGCAAAGAAGGCAAAGGATATCCTTCCCGCTTGGTTCAAAAAACAGGGCGCCAGACTCGATAAGGTCGAGGCCTATCGGACCGTCATCCCGCGAAACACGGATGTGAAAAGACTGAAGGGACTCATTTCGGAAGGCAAGGTAGACGAGGTCCTCTTCTATAGCGATTCCGCCATAAAAAATTACGCAAAGCTTGTCGGCAAAACGACCGCTCTCAATTTCCCCGGCCGGTATTATTTCAAGTAACAAAAAACCCCCGAAGAACTCGGGGGCTTTTATTTTTAGTGGAAGACGGGCGGAATTAATTGTTACAGTTTGAGATTTCAGTGTCTAAAAAAATGCGCGTGGCATCAAGGAAATCAATGTTTTGATTCAAACACTCGTTCCTCTCTTCAGTATCAGTTTTACCACAACAATAGGCATCGGGCAATAATTTGGAAACCAACAATGGGGCTTTCTTGCAATGCTGTGCTCTAACAGCTACACTGGATCTATCAATTGCTGATGCAGAAAGAGCAATTGATAGTATTATTGCGATACAGAAGATCATGCTTTTTGTTTTCATGGCACATCTCCTTTCTTAATTTGGCACATTAACTACACCACAAAGCCTCGAAATACAAGGGTGAACTGGGGTGCAAGGAGTTGAATTATCCGCCCGGGTTGATGGTGATGACGCCGGTGCCGTCAACCTCCGCGCTGCCGAGCGGCGGGTCCTTGATGGTCTGCTTGCCTATCTCGAACTTCATCGTGGTTGATTCTTCGGCGTTCAAGTTCACCGTGAGCCGCGTCAGGGGAGGGCGCGCCTTTTCGAAGGCCTTCGCCAGCCATTTTTCAGGATCGCCCTTCGTGTTGAACTTCGCGTCCGGCGCGTCCTGGAACGTGCACTGGGATTCCCAAGTTTCGGTTATGGGGTTCGTGAACTTCAAGTCTATCGTCGCCTTGTCCTCGGCGGTCTTCCTGAATGTTATCTCGAAGGGGCTGTCTGGGATGGTGACGGAAAGTTTGCAGTTTCCGGTCGGCCATTTTGCGAGGAAACCCGTGACCTCGGTGTTGATGGACGCGTTGCCCTTGATGACCGAAGTGGCGGCCGCGATTTTGCCCTCAAGATGGACGTGGTATTTCAATATGAAACTGTCGGGCGAGCCGTTGAAGATATAGTTCAGGTTCACAAGTGAATCTATGACGACCTCGCGCGCCTCCTCGCCTTCGCGCGCGGCGCCTGCTTCTACGGGCCGTGCCTCGCCGGGCCTCGCAGCCGCGGGGGGGGTGGCGGGTTCCTCTTCCTCCTCAACTCCCAAGTCCTCGGGTGGAATAGGCGCGCCTTCCTCTTCGGGCGCCGTTTCGGGCTTGGGCGCCAGCGGGCCGCTTTCGATTATGTCCTCCCCAAGCTCTCCCTGTGCTGCGGCCTCATACGGCAGGGCAAAGAGGAAGGATGCAAGCAGCAAAGCGGGGATCGCGATGAATATCCGGTTCATAATTTTGCGACATTCTATTGAAAACGGTCCAATGTTCAAGAGCTATTTGCGTCCATCACGGCCCCGTTTTACCCGTGATTTTTTTGATAAAAAGCGATTGCATATGAAAAGACGCTAATATATAGTGCCCATCCTCTTAGGGATTGACGTGATTTCCGAATAATATCAGCTATTTGAATTGCAGTGTGAGGAGTGGTGTTCCTATGATCCCGCGTTATTCGCGTCCTGAAATGTCAGCGATCTGGGATGAGAGGTCCAAGTGCAGCATCTGGCTGAAGATAGAGATACTTGCATGCGAGGCGTGGGCGAAAGAGGGAAAGATACCGGCAGACGCGCTCGCGGCCATAAAAAAGAAAGCGGACTTTGATCTCGTCCGGATGGCAAAGATAGAAGAAGAGGTCAAACACGACGTCATCGCGTTCCTCACATCGGTCGCCGAGTTCGTCGGCCCCGATTCCAGATACATACACTTAGGTCTTACATCTTCCGACCTTTTGGACACCGCGTTCGCGTGTCAGCTTGCAAGCGCGGGAAGCATCATCGCAGAGGACCTTGGGAACGTCATAAAGATACTCAAGGCGCAGGCGCTCAAATACAAGATGACGCCGATGATCGGCCGCACGCACGGCGTCCATGCGGAGCCGGTGACGTTCGGCTTGAAGCTCGCCGTCTGGCACGAGGAGTTCGCAAGACACGCAAAGCGTCTCGAAGGAGCTATCGACGACATCTCGGTGGGCAAGATATCGGGCGCGGTCGGAACGTTTGCGCACGTGCCCCCCTCCGTGGAGGCGCACGTCTGCAATGGTTTGGGCCTCAAGCCGGCGCCGGTCTCCAGCCAGATCATCCAGCGCGACCGCCATGCGTATTATTTCTCCGTCCTTGCGGGTATCGCCTCGTCGATAGAGAAGGTTGCGGTCGAGATAAGGCACCTTCAGCGCACGGAGGTGTTCGAGGCGGCGGAGCCGTTCGGCAAGGGGCAGAAGGGCTCGTCGGCGATGCCCCATAAGAGGAACCCCATCCTGTGCGAGAACCTGACGGGGCTCGCGCGCATCGTGCGCGCGAACGCCATGGCCGCCTTCGAGAACGTTGCGCTGTGGCACGAGCGCGACATATCGCACTCCTCGGCGGAACGCGTCATCGCGCCGGATTCGACGATACTCGCGGACTTCATGCTCTCGCGGCTGGCGGGCGTTCTGGAGCGGCTGGACGTTTTTCCCGATAAGATGAAAGAGAACCTCGAACGCACGAAGGGGCTCTTCGCCTCGCAGGACGTCCTTCTTGCGCTCACCCAAGCGGGCATGAGCCGCGAAGAGGCCTACCGCATCGTGCAGTCGGCGGCCATGGAGGCGTGGGAAAAGGGGAAGGACTTCGCGAAGCTCGTAGCTAACGATTCGTCGGTCAAGAAATATATCAAGCAGAACGAGCTCGACGCTCTGTTCGATGTGAACAGGCACTTTGCGCATGTGGACGAGATATTTAAACGGGTATTCTCAAAGTAATCCGTTCACACTGAGCTTGTCGAAGTGTTCGTGTTTCGACAAGCTCAACACGAACGGCCAGAAGACGGAGATGATATGCTGGCAAAGGTCTATGTTACTCTGAAGAAAGGCGTTCACGATCCGCAGGGCGAAGCGGTGAAGCACACGCTCTCCTCGATCGGCTACAAGCGCATCGAGAACGTCAGGATAGGGAGATACATCGAGATAAAGATGGACGACATCCCACATTCCGAGGCGGAGACGGTCTTAAAGGACGTCTGTGAAAAACTTTTGGCGAACACGGTGATCGAGAGTTACCGATATGAATTAGCGTGACGCCTCCCCTTTGTAAGGGGAGGGTGAGGGTGGGGTAGATCTACCTCCCCTGACCCC
>DYJF01000018.1:26723-36057 GCA_020723205.1 Bdellovibrio sp. | reverse complement strand
GGTC
Organism: Bdellovibrio sp.; assembly: GCA_020723205.1. Lineage (GTDB taxonomy): Bacteria > UBA10199 > UBA10199 > 2-02-FULL-44-16 > DYJF01 > DYJF01. The sequence goes on along the minus strand of DYJF01000018.1, from coordinate 36,053 downwards.
TCAAAAAGAGGTGGCGATGTTCAACCAGGAGATCCTCGGTGACATCCGCGATCGCATCCCGATCGTCTCGCTCATCGGCGAACGAATCCCTTTAAAGAAAGCGGGCCGAAATCACAGGGACCTGTGCCCTTTTCATCAGGAAAAGACGCCTTCGTTCATGGTGAGCGACGAAAAGCAGATATACCACTGTTTCGGCTGCGGCGAGGGCGGCGACGTCTTCAAGTTTCTTATGAAGTTCGAAGGGCTCTCGTTCGCGGAGGCGGTGAGGACGCTTGCCGAAAGGGCGGGTGTTGCGCTCCCGAAAGACGTCCATGAGAAGGGGCCCGACGAAGAGCTCGCCAGAAAAAAGAAGTGGTGCCACCGCGTAAATCAGATCGCTCAAGAGTACTTTCACGCATGCCTTAAGGGGCCGTCCGGGCTCGAGGCGCGTAACTACTTGAAAACAAGGGGAATTAAAGAGCAAACTTGGACGCAACTTTTTTTGGGGTATGCCGAAAAGGGCTGGGACGGACTGATCCGTCATCTGGAGGAGAAAAAGGCGCCGCTTGAATTGGCGGAGGAGCTCGGGCTCATAAAAAGAAAGAGCGGATCGCAGGGTCACTACGATTTCTTCCGCTTCCGCCTCATGTTCCCCATCGTCTCCCCCAGGGGTGAGATAATCGGATTTTCCGGAAGGACGCTGGAAGAGAACGACAAGGAGACCGCGAAATATTTGAATTCGCCCGATTCGCTCATCTATCATAAATCGAACTGTGTGTTCGGATTGAATCTGGCGGCGGACGCGGTAAGGAAGACGGATCAGGTCATCATTGTCGAGGGGAACATAGATCTGGTGTCCCTTTTCCAGTCGGGAGTGACGAACGTCGTCGCTCCGCTCGGCACGGCGCTCACGGGCGGACACATAAGGATGCTCTCGCGATACACGAAGAACTTCGTGGTCGTATTTGACGGTGATGATGCGGGTTCGAAAGCGGCGGTAAGATCGTTGCCGCTCTTTCTGGAAGCGGGGTTCGCACCGCGCGCGGCGGCGATGCCCAAAGCGGAGGACCCGGACATTTTTGTGAGGAAGAACGGCGCCGAAAAGTTCCGCGAACTTACATTGAAGGCGCCCACGCTCTTTGAACACGTAACGGACGTCATAGCGTCAAGGGCCGGCGACGACACCGCCGGAAGGATCAAGGCGATGCAGGAGATCGTGCCGCTGCTCCGGCAGGTCGGCGATCCTGCCGCAGAAGGGATGTACTTGAGTTGCGTCGCGAAGCGGCTGAAGGTAAAAGACGAGATCGTGCGCGACGCCGTAAGGGGAAAGAACGTAAAACCCCGCATGACCTCTGCGGACGCCGCGAAAAAAGGGGCCGGCGATGCGGCGCGCAACGTCCCGCACACGGCGGAGAGGGTTCTGGTCGAGACGATCATAGGTATGCCGAAGCTTATTGAGGACGTTGCGCAAAGGGTGGAGACCGGCCAGTTCGAGGACCGCTCTTTGAGGACGATAATGGAGATGCTTCTTGCCGATCTCAAGAGGGGCGGAGGGCTCAACATCTCGCGCCTTCTGGCCTCCGTGGCCGATCCGGAGCTGGAAGCGGAGCTTCGCGCGATGGCGATGAACACGAAGGATATCGAAGAGAGCGAAGCGGTGCAGGCCGTTGAGGATTGTCTCGGGACGATCGAAAAACGGCCGCTTGCGGAGAAGATAGATAATGTGAACGAGGCGATACGCGAAGCGGAGTCGGAAGGGAACGAGACGCTGCTATTTGAACTTTTGGCGAAGAAAAGGGACCTGGCTCAAGAGGCCAGAAAATAGTTCTCAAGAATCGAAAGGACGACCGCATGGCAACCACATCCGTGAAGAACAAGACTCCGCAGGCAAAGGTCGATATCAAGGAGGTGAAGGAACTCATCAGCGTCGGGAAGGAGAAGGGATTCCTGACGTTCGAAGAGGTCAACGACGCCCTGCCGGCTAATCTTGTCTCTTCCGATCAGCTGGACGACGTCCTCACGATGTTCGACGACATGGACATCGAGATCGTCGACACGGAAGAAGAGGGCAAGGTCCTGAAACAGAAGCCGCAGGTCCCGGCCAAGGCCGCCAAGGAAGAGCCGGCGGATGAGGAGGAGGCGGCGCCCGTAACGGTGGAGGTGGAATACGGCGGGCGTACGACCGATCCCGTAAGGATGTATCTAAGGAAGATGGGACAGGTCGCGCTTCTGACCCGCGAGGGCGAGGTCGAGATCGCCAAGCGCATCGAACAGGGGCAGGACGAGATGTTCAACATTCTTTTGTCCTCTCCCTTGGGAATAAAATCCGTGCTGACCCTTGGAGAGCTGCTTTCACGCAACAAGATAAGGGTCACCGAGGTCGTCAAGGAGTTCGACGACCTTGAAGGGCTGGATGACTTCGACGAGTCGGAACAGAAGGACAAGCTTTTAAAGCTCATAAGCAGGGTGCGCGCATTCAACAAGACGTGCCGGAACATCGACGACAAGCTCAAATCCACGCGCCTGACGGCGGCGGCGCGCCAGTCCCTTGAAACGAAACGGGCCGAGGCGCATCGCCAGATGCTCGAATGCTTCAAGCAGATGAACCTCTCCGGCAGGACGATAGGAAGGATCACGCAGTCGCTTCAGGAGACGATCGAGTCGATCGAGAGCTGCCATAAACAGCTCAAAGACTGCGCGCGCAAGATGAAATGCTCCGCCGACAATCTCCGACAGGAATGCCGCGAGTTCAAGCGCACCGACTACCAGAAGCGCCGCCTCGTTTCGAAGACCGGGCTTTCGCGCGACCAGATAATGCAGATCGTCGATGCCGCCGGGAAGACCGACGCGCAGTCGAAGAAGCTGGAGCGCGAGGCCGGGCACAATGTCGACGGTTTGAGACAGACCCTGAAGGACATAAAGAGATGGGAGATGTTCGCGGAGCGCGCCAAGAACGAGCTTGTTGAGGCGAACCTTCGCCTTGTCGTTTCCATTGCAAAAAAATACACGAACCGCGGACTTCAGTTCCTCGATCTCATTCAGGAGGGGAACATCGGCCTTATGAAGGCGGTCGACAAGTTCGAGTACAGGCGCGGCTATAAGTTCTCCACGTACGCCACATGGTGGATAAGGCAGGCCATAACCCGCGCCATCGCGGACCAGGCGCGCACTATCCGCATTCCCGTCCACATGATAGAGACCATAAACAAGCTGGTGCGCACATCGCGCTATCTTGTGCAGGAACTCGGCCGCGAGCCGAATCCGGAGGAGATCGCCGAGAAGATGGAGCTGCCGCTCGAAAAGGTTCACAAGGTGCTTCGCATCGCGAAGGAGCCGATATCCCTCGAGACACCCATTGGCGAGGAAGAGGACGGCCATCTGGGAGACTTCATCGAGGACAAGTCGATAGTGTCCCCGACCGATTCGGTCGTGAACTTAAACCTCTCCGAACAGACGAGGAGGGTGCTTTCCACTCTCACGCCGCGCGAGGAGAAGGTCCTGCGTATGCGGTTCGGCATTGGAGAGAAGAGCGATCACACGCTTGAAGAGGTGGGGAGGGACTTCTCGGTCACGCGCGAACGCATCAGGCAGATAGAGGCGAAGGCGCTGCGGAAGCTTCGCCATCCGTCGCGCTCGAAGAAGCTCAAGAGCTTCGTTGATTTTTAAGAGCCCGCCATTGTGGCGTCGACGGGCAGGTCCGCCCGTGAATTAATGGAGGGCAAGGGGGGGAGTCGTGAGAAAACGTGTTCTGTGGCTGACGGTGTTCTTCTGTCTCGTCGGCGCGGCCATCGCCGCAATATCCACATCGCAATACCTCCGCATAAACAGGCAGGGGCTCGAAGAGAAGAGCTTTTGCGCCATCTCCGAGGTCATAGACTGCGACATTACTACGGCCAGCTCCTATGCCACGTTGGCGGGTATCCCCGTGGCATGGCTGGGGCTCGTCATGTATCTTCTTATCGGAGGAATGGCGGCCCGTGCGGCCCTCTCGAAAAGAGAGAAAAAGGGAACGGTCGCCTTCGCATGGTTCCTTTCCATTTTCTCTCTCCTCTATTCGATAAGGATGGCCTACGTTCTATTCTTCGTTCTCGGGGTCGCCTGTCTTGAATGTGTCGGTATGTACATTGTGAACATCGTGTTGTTCTTTGCGCTGTGGGCCGCGGTCAAGGTTCCGCCGAAAGATGTCGTTAAGTTCTTCAAGGATTACCTGCTGGCGGTTTTCAGAAGACCGTCGGATCTGGGGTTCGCGCCGAACATCTTCGCCCATATCTTGGCGACGCTTTTGGTCTTCGGCGTCGGCTGGATGGCCATCTACAACATAAGGGGCGAAAGTGCGGAGAATGGCATACCGGTCGGGGAAAGGGTGAACGCTCACTTCCAGCAGTCGCTCTATTCCATAGACGCCGATCCGAGCTGGCCGTTGTGGGGGAACCCTGCGGGCAAAGTGACCATCATAGAATTTTCGGATTACGAATGCCCGTTCTGCCGTCTGGCCGCCTTCAACATCCGCCCGTACCTTCAGGAGTTCAAAAAGAACATCCGTTTCTACTTTGTGAACTATCCGCTCGATGATTCCTGCAATCCGTACATGGAGGGCCCGATGCATCGGAAGGCCTGCATGGCGGCCTTCGCTACGGAATGTGCTTTCGAGAGGGGAGATTTCTGGGGCTTCCATGACGACGTGTTCCGGCTCAAAAGGAGCTTGAGCAGGGAGTCGCTGATCGAGCTCGCAAGGAAGCGCGGCTGGAACGCCGACGAGTTTGCGGCCTGCATGGATTCGGACGCGGTCAAGGCGAAGGTCCTGTCCGGGATCGAAGCGGCTAGAAAGATCCACGTGAGCGGGACTCCGACAATAATCGTGAACGGGCGGCGTTTGAAGTACTGGCGCGATCCCGATCTCTTGAGGGCGGTCGTCAAAGAAGAGGTCAAGCGTTCGAGGAAGTGACGGCCTCGTAATGGTCGATGGCCTTTCTCACGTACCTTCTCTTTTGGGCGTAGTCGCCCGGGTAGAAGCTCCGCTTGAACCCGTAGATGATGATGTCCTTCAGCCGCTCCGGCGGAATGTCGAAATTCTCCACGGCAAGTTCGATCTCGTTGGTCACCGTCGTGTTCGACACGAGGCGGTTGTCCGTGCAGAACGTGGTCGAAAGGCGGTTCTCGAGCATCTTTTTGAACGGGTGGCTCGGAAGTTCCTTCAAGTGCGGTACCGTCTGGAGGTTGGACGTCAGGCATATCTCGATCGAAATTCTCCTGTCTGCTATGTACTGCCATAGGGCTCGCACATATTTTTCACGCGCCTTCTTGTCAGGGAGGTCCGTCATTTCCGCGTCAAAAAGATGAGTGCCGTGGCCTATGCGGTCCGCGTGACAGTCGGTTATCGCCTGAAAGATCGAGGTAGGGCCGTACGCCTCTCCGGCGTGGACCGTCTTCTTCAAGAAATTCTTGTGGGCAAGTTCGTATGCCTGACGGTGGTCCTCGGCCGGATATCCCTTCTCGGCGCCGGCAAGATCCACTCCGACCACCGGAACGCCGTCCGTGTCGCGCGAACGTACCAGCGCGCGGACCAGGTCCTTCGAAGCAAGACCGAAGAGCTCGTCCTTTGGCATGTCGCGGTGTAGCCCGATGAGCGTGCGGTAGTAGCCGGAGAAATGTTCTGTGAACATGCGAAGCGCGCATCCGATGATGCCGTATTCGAACTCCGGTTCCTTTCCGGATGCGATCTCCGCTTTGGAGTTGATCTCCTTCTTCGCGCGGTCGAAACCCCTTGCAACGCTCTTCAGCACCTCGTCGACGGGCAATGCAGCGTTCACGTGAAGCTGCGGGGCGAACCTCGGCTCGATGTAGCGCACACCCTCCGCGAAGGCATCGTGAGCAAGTTCGAAAGATATCCGTTCGAGGGCCTCCGGCGTTTGCATCACGGCAACGGTGAACTGGAATCCCTGCAGATACTCCACGAGGTCCTTGTAGCGCTCTTTGAAAACGAGATCCTTAAGCCCCTCTTGAGTAAAAGACGGCAGGGCGATGCTCTGCTCCCTGGCGAGCTCGATCAGTGTGGAAAGGCGCAAGCTGCCGTCCAAATGACAATGCAGATCGGTCTTGGGGATCGCTTCGATGAAATGTCTTGAGATCTTCTTCATTCGAGTGCGCGTTTTTTGAGCCGTTCCCAGTTGTGGTCGGTCCGTCTCTGGATCTCCGCTATCTGCTCGTCCTTTAAATGTCTGAAACGGCCCTGTCTTTTCAGATATTCCTTCACCGGAACGCCCTTCGGTTCGATGCTTATGACCAGACGCTCGCCGTCGAAGACCTCGTACATTGGGAAGAGTCTCGATTCGACAGCGAGGCGCATGACCCCGATCGACTCCTCGCTTGCTATCTTCCAGCCCGCCGTGCAGGAACAAAGGACGTGTATGAACCGGAAACCCTTGATCGTCCTTGCTTTGGCGAACTTGGCCATGAGGTCATGCGGATAGCCGGAGGATGTCGTGGCCGCATACGGCACCTTATGCGAAGCGATTATCTCATCGATCGGTTTTTTAGGAACCATCTTGGGATAGTCGGTGGGCGTCGTCGTCGTCCATGCGTAAAGGGGAGTGGCCGAAGAGCGCTGGATGCCGGTGTTCATGTACGCCTCGTTGTCGTAGCAGACGTAGATGACGTTCTCGTTCCTCTCCGCAGCGGCTGAAAGGGACTGGAGGCCGATATCGAATGTCCCGCCGTCGCCTGCCCAACCCATCACCGTCGTTTCAGTCTTCCCTTGAATATCGAGCGCGGCCCTTACGCCGGAGACGGCTGCGCCGGTGGTTTCGAACGCCGTGTGCAGAAGAGGGATCTTGAGGTTGGTGTACGGGAAGGGCCCCGGTATGACCGCCCAGCAACATGCCGGAATGACCGCCACGGTATCGTCCCCCAGCGCCTTGAGCGCAAGGCGCATGGCGATGGCGGCACCGCAACCGGGACACGCAAGGTGGCCGGAGGTCATCAACTCCAGAGCGGGATACTGCTGCGCCCTTGTTCCCTGTCCCTGTGATCTAGGATCGTTCATCATCTTTTGAGCCCCACCCAGACCGGAGAGTCGTCCGGCCGCTCTTTTGCCTTCGCGGTCTCATAGCATTCCATGATCGTATCCACCGTTATGTCGCGGCCGCCGAGACCGACCAAAAAACTGTGGACGTCCGGTATCCTCGGCTGGCCGCAGAGCGCGGACCTGATCTCCTGCGCCCATATGCCTCCGGAACCGTGGCTTATGTCCCTGTCGAGCACCGCAAGTTTTTTCACGACGATGCGGCCGTCGACGTTGGCGATCGCTTCCCTTACGGCTTGCACCGGGAACGGCCTGAACATCTTGCACTTGAGAAGCCCGACCGATTCCCCCTTCTCGCGCAGGCGGTCGACGGCGACCCTCGCCGTGGACGTCATGCTGCCGCTCGTGACGATGACTATCTCAGCGTCCTCCGCGTGGTACGACTCCACTATGTCGTAGGATCTCTTGAAGCGTTTTGAATAATCCTTGGTTATCGAGCGGTATGCGTCCACGACCTCTCTGTGCGCCTCTTCCATTATAAAGCGGAACTCCATGTAATTTTCCGGTCCGGTGAGCGCGCTGAAGGTCATGGGATTCTTCGTGTCCAGCACGAACTTGGCCTTTCGGGCCGGCAGGAACTGGTCCACGTCCTTCTGATCGGGTATCTCGACCGGTTCGTAAGTGTGCGAGAGTATGAACGCGTCGTAGACGACCATGACGGGAAGATTGACCTCCTCCGCCAGCTTGAAGGCCATGATCGTCGTGTCCAATACCTCCTGATTCGTCTCGCAGTAGAGCTGTATCCAGCCGGTGTCCCTCTGCGCCAGCGAATCGGTCTGGTCGCTCCAGATGGACCAGCCGGGGGCCATCGCGCGGTTCACGTCAGTGAGCACGATCGGCAGGCGCGCATAAGCGGCCCAGAAAAGCAGCTCGTGCATAAGCGCCAGCCCCTGCGCGGAAGTGGCCGTGAAGCAGCGCGCGCCGGCCTGCGAAGCGCCTATGAGACAGGCCATTGCTGAATGTTCCGATTCCACTTTGATGAACCGCGCCTTGAGCCGGCCGTCGGCGCACATCTCGGAGAGCTCTTCGACGACCTGCGTCTGCGGCGTGATCGGATAGGCGGAGATCACCTCGGCGCGCGAGAGCCGTACGCCGTGCGACGTTGCGTGGTTGCCCATCAGGACTTCGGTTACAGACATATTCTACCCCACCCACCTCCCCTCACAAAGGGGAGGGTTATATCTCCGTCGGTTCCTCTATGAGCTCCATAGCGGCGCGCGGGCATTCGAAAACGCACACGCCGCACCCCTTGCAATAGTTCAGGTCCACGCCGTAACCTCCCTCGACCTTCGAGACGGCGATGTCGGGACAATATATGTAGCAGTTGTCACATTCCGTGCAACGACCGCAGTGGAAGCAGCGCGCGAGCTCATCGTCAGCGGTCTCCCTCGGCGGGGAGACGCGGACCTCCGAGAAAGGCCTTGCGACTAGCCGCTCTTCCACCGAACGAACGGGATATTTGTTGGGATCGGAGCGCCAGAAATAGGCGTCGTTCAAGTCCTCGAACTTGGCTATCCTGTTCTTTATCACTACGTCCGTCTTCCCCTGCGTCTTCTTCTCCGTCGATATATGGCGCAGATAATCCGACATCCTCACGGAAGACGATTCGCCGACGCGGATCTTCTCAAAGACCGCTTCGAAGTTCTCTTTTCTGAAAAAGCAATCTATGGCTATCGCCGAACGCTTTCCGGCCGCCATGGCGTCGACGGCGGTGCGCGGCTGCAGGGTGAAATCGCCCCCGGCGAAGACGTTGTGCCAGTCGGTCCTTCCCCCCGTTTTCGTGGCGAGCGCGCCGTTCTGGATGGGGAGCGCGGACGGGATTATCGCCGTCTCTATATCCTCGCCGACCGCAGTGAGTACGGCGGTGGCCTCGAACCTTACCTCGGAATCCGGTATGGGAACGGGCGATCTTCTTCCCGAATCGTCTGGTTCTCCGAGTTCTGCGCGATCGCAGACAAGGCCTGCCGCCCTGCCGTCTTTTATGATGACTGCTTTCGGAACGATTAGGAATTCTACGGCTATGCCCTCGGCGTTCGCTTCCAGCACCTCTTCGGCGAAGGCCGGCATCTCCTCTTTCGTGCGGCGATAGAGGATCGTCACATCGCTCCCGAAGCGCCTTGCGGTCCTTGCCGCGTCGATCGCGGTGTTGCCCCCGCCTATCACGAGGACCTTCTTGCCGAGCGGCGGCGCCTTGCCCTGTGCCGTGAGATCGAGAAAGGCAAGGCCGGCCATCACGCCTTCCGTCCTTTCATCCGTGATCTTGAGCGTTC
>DYJF01000018.1:8935-26713 GCA_020723205.1 Bdellovibrio sp. | reverse complement strand
GGCTCTTGTGAGCGCCTATGGCGAGATAGACCGCATCGTATTCCTGGCGGAGCATTTGCATCTCCGCGGCGTCGCGTATGTTCTTGTTGAAATGGAACTCGACGCCCATCTTTTTAAGGCGCTCGATCTCTATATCGACGATATCTCTCGGCAGGCGGTACTCGGGGATCCCGTAGCGAAGGACCCCGCCGCCGCGCGCGTTCCGTTCCATCACCACCGCTTTATGACCGAGCCGCGTAAGGTGATACGCGCAGGCGAGCCCTGCCGGTCCGCTGCCCACTATCGCGACCTTCTTTTTGGATTGCGACCGGAAGGGTTTCGGGACCGGAGGATTCGGGCCGACGCTGTCCGCAAGGACGCGCTCCAGCATCTGAATGGATACGGCTCCGCCCAGCTCCTTCCTGTTGCATCCTTCCTGACAGGGATGGAAACAGACGCGGCCCATCACGGCGGGAAACGGGTTTTCGATCGTCGCCTTCTCCCACGCCTCCTCTATCTTTCCCTGCTCCAGCAGGCGTATCCATGCCTCGATGTCGTTCGCCGTGGGGCATGACGCCTGGCAGGCGGGTATTTGGTCGATGTATCGCGGGCGGAGATATCGCCACGAGCCGGTATGGTTCCACGTCATGAGGGCCTGCGACATCGTGCAGTAGGGCATATCCGACGCGCCCTTGAACGTCACCGCACGCGGCTGTTTTTGCGCCTGCTTCGCCATCAGCTCTTCACCTCCGCGTAAGCATCCCTCGCGGCGGCAGCGTTTGCCTCGGGTTTTATCGGAACGCCTTTCATAATGGCCGCACACACCGATTCGATGGAGCATATCCCTGTTATTTTGCAGAACGCGCCGATGATTGCGGTGTTGACGATGGGGCTCGTTGCGGAACCGACCTTGTGCCTGACGGCTATCGCGTTCGCGTCGACGGTTGCGATCCGGTTCCCGGACAATATGGGGCTCTTTGCGAACACTTCCGGATCATGCTTCGTATTGATGAGTATCGTGCCGCCGGGTTTGAGACCTTCAAAGATGGCGGGGTCGTTCATGAGAGTGTGATCAAGGACGATCAAGTGATCGGGATGATATATGTTGTGACGGAGGTTGATCTGCGTATCGTCGATCCGCACGAACGCCGTGACGGGTGCGCCGCGCCTTTCGACGCCGAACGACGGGAACGCCTGAACGGATCTGCCCTCAGTGAAGACCGCGATGGCGAGGATCTTTCCGCCTATCACCGCGCCCTGTCCGCCGCGTCCGTGGAGCCGGATCTCGATCATTTAAAGCCCCCGTGTGAAACGTGCGACACAATATCGTTTTAAAAGTGAATGTCAACACTTGGAGGGGACGCTCATTCCACGCGGAGCAGCTCGTAGCGCCGGCTTCCAAATCCGGCGTTTTGGGCATATTCAAGCTGGACGGTATAATCAATATTGGGATGCGCCTTCTTGAGGATGTCGCCTCCGGCGTGCTTCAAGGCGAGATCGACCGCCGCCTGATCTATGGCCACAGGGTCCTTTGAAGCAAGTATCCCGATATCCGGCACCATGGATCTCTCGTTCTTGCCGATGCAGTCGCAGTTCGGCGTGATGCGGTTCAAGAACGTGACGCAGAAGAGGCGCTTTCCTTTCACCGCTCCCATCGCGTACTCGACGAACTTTTCCTGCACGTTTCCTCCCGGCTCGCTCCACGTGATCTTCAATGCGCCCGGCGCGCAGACGATTATGCATTCGCCGCAACCGGCGCACTTTTTGAGGTCGATGTTCACCGTTCCGCCGTCTATGTCGAGCGCCCCATGGGCGCATATGTCAATGCACGCTCCGCATGCGATGCAGTCTTTCTTGGAGACGGTCGGGGAAGCTCCGGAGTGCATCTCGAACTTTCCCAGACGCGCTGCGCAGCCCATTCCCAGATTCTTGATCGTGCCGCCGAAACCGGCGAGGAGGTGTCCCTTGAAATGGGAGACCGCGATGATCGCATCGGCGTCAAGGATGGAGCGCGCGATCTTCACCTTCTTGAAATGTTTGCCGCCGATCTTCACCTCTCCGTAGCTGTTCCCGATGACACCGTCGGCGATTATGACGGGGACGCCTGTTTTTTCCAGCGAAAAGCCGTGTTCGGATGCGACCGCCAAGTGTCCCAATGCGTTGTTTCTCTCCCCGTGATAGATCGTGTTGGTGTCCGTTAAAAAGGGGTGTGTCTTTCTCTCTCGGGCCACTTTGACGATGGGCGCGAAATAGGCGGGCTTCACGTATCCGGTATTCCCCTTTTCGCCGAAATGCGCCTTGATCGCCACGAAATCCTTGGGTTCAAGCACTTCCTGCAAGCCCGCCGTCTCGAGAAGAAGGGGCAGCAGATCCCTTTTGTCCCAGCACAGGAACCAGACCTTTGAAGGTTTACCGGCCATGGGTCATCTTTAAAACAGATAGTTGCGGGAAAGGCAATCCCTCAAAAAAACGTTGCCTCATATGGTAAAACGGGCTAGATGGGCGGTCATGGGGGATGGAGGATATTCGCATGAAGGCAAGATTGCTCGTTTTGTCTGTCTGCGCAGTTATCTTTTCATTCGCCTTACTGCCCAAAAATGCCGACGCCTGCGGCCATGACGGTTTTTTCATAGGCGGCGGCTACGAACAACTCTTCATGTACACCCCTGACGACCAGCTGCGGGGCGCGGGTCAGCTCGTGTCTTCGCAGATCGTCTTCAGCCCGGGTTTCGGCGCCCATTTTCTTCTGGGATATGATTTCAAGGGGAGCAGGTGGGGGATCCAGATGCCGTTCGGATATTCCCGTTTCAAGCTCAATCGCTCGGAGTGGGTGAACTATTTCGATACTTCGGTCGAAGGGATATTGCACCTTGCCTCGTGGGAGAACGGAATAGATGTAAGTCTGATAGGCGGCGCCGGCGTATCCATACTTCCCGAGGGACCGATCGAAAACAACACGGGCTCTTTCGGCCTGAACGTCGGCATCGGTCCCGCCTTCAACTGGTTCTTTCACCGCGGACAGAAGGTGACGAGCTCCGTTTATGTGCAGGTGCCGGTGAGGATGGTGATCTTCTTCGGGAACAATCTCTCTGCCAACCAAACGACGGTGCTGCAGATACCGGTGCGTGTCGGCGTTTCGCTCGGATTTTAAAAAGATCCCGCCCCCTTGATGGGGGAGGGCAGGGCGGGGGTGAACTTGAAGGTCAAAAAACTGTTTTCCGAAGAGGAGGTTCACGATACCGTGGGCCGCCTCGCTGGAAGGATACGCGCCGATTACAAGGACAAGAACCCCCTCATCATAGGTTGTCTCACCGGCGGTTTCGTCTTCATGGCGGACCTCGTTCGCAGACTGAATATCCCGCTAGAGTGCGATTTCATGAAGGTCTCTTCCTATGAGGATCGCATGAGCGCGGGGGAGCTCAAACTCCTTTTGGACTCAACGCTTCCGGTCGAAGGCAGGCGCGTCATCGTCGTGGAGGACATTGTGGACACGGGCCGGTCTCTCACCTACATCATGGACCGCCTGCGTTCGAAGAGGCCGGCCTCGCTTGAGGCGTGCGTTTTGCTCTACAAGGAATCTCCGCGCGTCACGTTCCCCAAAGAGAAGATCAAGTATGTGGGCCTCACGGTGGCGGACGTTTTCATCGTCGGCTACGGGATAGACTGCGCGCAGAAGCACCGCGAACTTCCATACATCGGCTGCGTTGAAGAATAGGTCAGAACGGTCAATGCGGGGTCTGGACACCCCACTCTGATCTGCGAATGACCGCGTATTGCACATATATAATGATAGCAGCTCTAATCATTCTCAATAATATCAATTAGTTAATAAACAGCCAAGTTGGCACATGGATTGCTTCCCTTTAAGGTGTAATTTTCTAGGGAGGCCTGCATGCGCAGTTACATTGTTTTGATATTGGCCCTTTTCGTCGTCGCCGGATGCAACGGTGCATCTTCCAACGATTCGGCGCTGCCGGATCAGGACCAGAGCGATCAGACAGAGCCGGACGATCGTTTCGGCTGGGGCGGTGTGACAGAGATAGAGGACGAGACGGTTGTCGTCGAAGAGGACGATGACGTCGAGGAGGATGTGTCGCCGACCGCAGTTCGCATAAGCGGCGGGGTCAGCACGACCATAAGGATATTTCAGCGCATTGAGAGGCGCCTCACCGCCAGCGGAGGCACCGGAAATTATGAGTGGATAGTTGAAGGCGATCTCCCCGAAGGCGTAGGTCTTGTCGAAGAGGATGATGATGTCGTCAAGGTGGCCGGCGTTGCGGACACCGCCGGAATTTTCAGCGGGAAGATCAAGGCGTGCGATCTGGAAGCGTCCGACAACTGCGCGGAGAAGGAATATACGATAACGGTGAAGGACATCATCTTTGCAGCGACGACATCATCGTATGAAAGGATGGAGACGCCTGGCTGCATGGGAATGAGACCCGTCATATCGGAGATCCCTTCAGCGGGCACCCCTCCTCTCGTCAAAGGCGCCTTCAACCCAGCGACTCTCGATCTGCCGTTCCCTGACAAGAAGTTTAAGGCGACCGGCGGCGTCGGTCCGTACACTTGGGAGCTTGTCACGGAGCTTGAAGACGAGCTCTTTTACTGCGCATTTCATAATTGTAATCCGCCCGATGAGCCGCCTGCCGGTGTCAAAAGGAGCGCCTGGCGCAACTCTGGTCCGGATGATGGCGATACGAGCATCTATAATCTTATAGGCGATTTTGAAGAGGCAATAGTATATTGCGGCGAGACGCAGAACGCTCCACTTTGGCAATGCGCGCCCGGCGTGGAGCAATCCTTAAGAGAGACGTTGAAATTCAAGGTGACCGATTCATGCGGCGTGTCTTCCGAACAGGCGGTCTATCCCTTCAAGCTCACATCGCCGCCGGAGACCATAGATGATCTTTATCTTGAGGTCAGGATGTGGGGGCACGATCAGGGCGATTCCAGCACAAGTTATATCAGGTTTAGATTGTACAAGGACTTTGATGAGGTCGTGGCCGAATCGCGTGATTTCGCGCCCTATGAGGACGACGGCGCCACTTGGAAGATCGGGTTCGACGTCAAACCTGAATATCGAGGCATGCCGATATCGAACATCACGTGGCTCAAGGTGTGGATGCGCGACGACAGCTGCGGCCAGTTCTTCGACATCACCATCAACTGGTTCTTCCTCACGGGCAAGTATTGGTACGTGTATGACGACGGCGATCTCGATTATGCCGTCTACGAGAACTGGAACTGCGCAGGAGAGGCGCGCGAAGAAACGCATCTCGTCAAGTTCTTGGGAGGGGCATGGCACCCGTGGCAGTCACCCATGAACGAACCGGTCCCCAGAGGAAATACAAAGACAGAAGATTAGTCCCTCGTGTTCATCTTAGGGCCCTCCGCGAAACCGGAGGGCCTTTGTTTTTATGGGGTATTTTGTCCCCACTCATAGCTATTTTAATGCTCAATCTGGCAAAAAAAGCCAATAATATCAAGCTAATAAATCATGTACGGGATGGCACATCAATTGCAAATACTATAGCCGAATCTTTCTAAGTGAGGTGTTATGAATAGAACGTTTTGTCTCTTAATCGTCCTCGTAACTATGGCGGCCTGCTCCGGTTCTTCCCAGACCGCCTCTTCCCCGTCGGACGACAGCTCGGCAGCTGACGATCGTTTCGGTTGGGGCGGCGTCACGGAACCTATCGCGGAACCGGGTGAAGCGGACGCTCTTGAAGACACGGACAGCGGCGACGACACCACAGACGTGCCCATTTCGCATGTCGAGGTTAGCGGCACTTTCCCCGGCACGATCAATGCCGGTGAGACAGTGAGCAAGGCCATGGAGGCGACGGGCGGCTCCGGCAATTACGAATGGCACATTGAGAGCGTCGAAAGCTCGACCTATAAATTCCCCGATGGGATAACGCTGGACGCATCGGTGGGCAATGTCGTCCACGTGCAATGGAAGGCGATGCTGGCCGGGAAGTTCAAGGCCGCTGTCTTCGCGTGCGATACCGAGAACGAAGGAAACTGCGGGAAGAAGACCCTCACGTTCAAGGCCGATGCGCCGGAACTTCCTTCCGCGCCTACGGCAACCCCGACTGCCGGGGATCTGTGCGCGGGGGCATCGCGGCCCGTCATAACGCAGGTTCCTGCTGCCGGTTTCCCGTCTCTGAACGAAACGGGATTAAACAATACGGTCATGGACGCTTCGGTCGCGTACAAGTTCAAGGCGGCCGGCGGTGTGGGCCCCTACATATGGAAGGTGGAGACGGAGAGCGAGGACAGCGTCTATTATTGTGACTATCATGATTGCTACGGCTCCGATCCCACAAAGGTCAGCAGCTGGCATTCGTCTCCGGACGAAACGGATGAGTCGCTCTTCAACGTGGACGGTAATTTCAAACACGGCATCACGTACTGTGACGAGGCACCTTTTGACGGCGTAACATGCGCAGGGGAGCTCTCGCTTCGCGACCGTCTGATTGTTCTTGTCGAAGACAGCTGCGGCAAGGTGGGGATGAAGTCGTACGTCTTTGCGGTCACGCCGCACGACGACGTTCTGGGCAATCTCTTTATAGACGTCAGAGTTAAAGGCAGCGGAATGGCGCACGGCGAACCGCACATGAAGTTCGAGGCGCTTTATCGCGACGACGCCGGGAACCTCAAGCTCTTAGCGGATAGCAGGTACTTCCGGCCGAGGGACCAGTATGACACGTGGAGGGTGAAGCTCGACCCCGCGGGCCTTGGTTCGTCCACTACGCCCATGAAGCAGATCGAGGTCGTGAGGGCATATCTTCACGAACAGGCGGACTGCGACGTGAGGTTCGAGGCGTACATAGGCGATCTTAAGATAGGTGGAAAATATTTCTCCATGAACGTGCCGATCAATTCTAGCAAGCAGGTTCCCTATAAATCCGACTGCTCCAGCGGTTCAAGGCACACATATTGGACGCTTATAGATGTCACCCAGTCGGCTGGGGGCGTTTTGGGAGAATATGAAGAGGCGTTTTCCGACTATTTTTACAAGTGGGTCCCAAGGCCGTATCCGGCAGATATTCCCGCGATCTATTCTGTCGAGAGGATAGCGGACTGATATGGATTTTTATCGTCGAGGAGGTATTGTGTCAAAGTATCTCATCATCATATGTTCGCTTCTCGTGGTCGTCGGCTGTTCCGGCGGCGGCGCTGACGACGTGGACCTCTCAAACGGGAACGGCGGCGGGGACAACACGGCGGACGACCGTTTCAACTGGGCGCTCGACGGCTCGGAGGAAGGCGGCGGGGGCGGCAGCTCGGGCGGATACGTTACGGACGACGGAGATTCAGGCGGTTCGAGAAGCACCGTCATTTCGATCACGGGAAGCGTTCCCGCGAAGGTCTATGCGTACGAAGTGTTTCAATTGAAGCTCACGGCAAGCGGCGGCTCCGGTGCCTACGAGTGGGAGACGACGGACCTCCCTGACTGGCTTACTCTCAACGAGACAGGCGACAGACAGGTCACACTGGACGGCACGCCGACATATACCAGGAATTATACGTTCAAGGTGAGGGCAAGGGACGCGGACGAGCCCACCAGTTACAAGGAAAAGACATACACGGTGAAGGTCAAGGCGAAGAAGACCCCCATCGTTGGAAGGACTGGATCCCCGACGCCGGACACCCCGGACACGGGCGACCCCATCGAGATAAGCATAGAAGCGACGCCCGCGGCGAGCGGACAATACGACGTCGCTGCCAAGAGCCAGTTCAACAAGGTGTTCGTTGCCTCCGGCGGGAGCGGCGGCTACACATGGAGCTTTACCGAGGAGAACATCGAAGGCGGCGCGTTCAATATGTTCGAACATGTATCGTCCGGCATCACAGTGACGGACCTTTTGGGCACCGCGTCCGGAACGAACATGTCCCGCTACAGGGTGAAAGGGAATTTCAAGAAGATCGGCTTGTACTGCTTGGGCTCAAGCGGCGACTGGTCGCACCTCTCTCCGCTGGGCGGCATTGCCGAGGACTGTTTCGACGCGAGCTCGATGCGAGTGATGGTGAGCCGCCTCACGGTGCGGGTCACCGACGCGGCTGGCAACAGCGCGGATGAGACGTTCGTCTTCAACCTGATGCCGCCGCGCGTATCGGACCAGACGCTCGGCGATCTTTCAAGCTTCGGCGTCTATATCTGGGCGGACAAGTTCAACGATTGCACCGGCGAAAAGTACGTGAAGGCGACGCTGTACGCCATGCATGGCTCGGTAAAACGCAAGATCGCCGTCATTGACGGGCTTTTGCCAGCTGAAATGGGGGAGACGGTGGAGGAGACGGTGACGGTCGAGCTGGGTCAGGGAATCGCATCCTATCTGTTCGATCCGTACGAGGAAGATATCAGAGATCTGCCCCTGACGGCGCTTAAGGAGATCGAGTTCGACGTCAGGGATTGCGGTATCAGCGGCTACGGCGGCGGAGCCGGCTACGGAGAGATAAAGCTCTCGTGGTTCGCCTTCTACACTCCGTACAGCTCTTTCAAGATGGCGCCGGATGAGGAATATCAGATGACGGTCTCTTTACCCACCGGCGGCGGCCATGTGACGTCGGAAACCGTTGACCTTCCGGACCCGGCGGACATGGACTGGCAGAACTTCTAGGGTGCCGTTTTGGTTTGTTGACAGCGATTTTATAAAAGGATATTTGGCGGTGATATGAAGATAATCACCGCCGTTTTTTTGTCCCTGTTCCTTTCATTGAACGCCTTTGCCTTCACTGCGAACGGTTTTTCAAATCCCTACGGCGTCGTCATCGACCAGAAGACGGGCATGATCTACGTCGGAAACGTCAACGGTGATCCCGATTCCAAGGACGATAACGGCTTCATCTCGCGTCTCAAGAACGACGGCACCGTCGATCAGATACGTTTTATAGACGGCGCCGCGCCCAACATAACGCTCCACGCCCCGAAGGGGATGGCGATACTTGGCAATTTTCTCTATGTGTGCGACATAGACGCGCTCCGCGCTTTTGACTTGAACACCGGAAAGCAGCTCTTTGACGTGAACTTCGGAGAACTCCCCCGCCAGCGGTTCTATTCCGTGGTTGTCGGTCCCGACGGGGCCCTTTACTTGGCGGACGCCGGCGTCAACGCCGTCTACCGCATAGACATAACGAAACAGCATGAGGTCACGCTCTTCACGGCAGGTGAAGATCTTGGTGGACCGCACGGTCTCGTGTGGTATCCCGCGCGCCAGATGTTCGTGGTCGCCGGAGGCGATTCAGGACAGGTGACGGCGTACGACCGCTCCGGCAAGCGCCAGCAGGTCCCGGCGATCGTTCTCAAGGCGCTCGAAGGCATCGACGTCGACGATGCGGGAAGCATGTACGTCGCCAGCCGCGATCTTTCGGCGGCCTATCGCATCGCTGCCACTTTCGCGTTGTCAAGCTATCAGCTGGGACTTTCCAGCCCCGCGGGCGTCG
The DNA here is from genome assembly GCA_020723205.1 of Bdellovibrio sp. Taxonomy (GTDB): domain Bacteria; phylum UBA10199; class UBA10199; order 2-02-FULL-44-16; family DYJF01; genus DYJF01. Next base: position 17,281 of record DYJF01000018.1, on the reverse strand, counting down.
CATACAACCGCGCGGCGAAAGAGATCATCATCGCATCCTTTGCCGGGAACATGGTCCAATCGTATCCGGTGATAAAATAACCTCCCCTTTGTAAGGGGAGGAAAGGTGGGGTAGATCATGATCTTCCTCCCCCAACCCCTCTTTACAAAGGAGGGGATAATATTTTCTATGCTAGATGGATTCCATGAAAAATGGATGCGAGCGGCTGTCCGCGAGGCGGTAATAGCGGCCAAAAAGGACGAGGTGCCCATCGGCGCCGTTGCGGTTGCGAACGGCAAGGTCGTCGCCAGGGCCCACAACATCCGTGAGAAGACGCACGATCCGCTGGGCCATGCGGAGCTTCTGCTCCTGCGCAAGCTCGCCAGAAAGGAAAGGTCGTGGCGGTTGACCGATATCGCCGTCTATGTGACGTGCGAGCCGTGTCTTATGTGCGCCGGCGCGATGCTTCAGGCGCGCGTGAAGCGCGTCGTTTTCGGCTGCAAGGACCCCAAGGCCGGTGCCTGCGGCTCGCTCTATAACGTGATGCAGGATAAAAGATTGAACCATCGCATTGAGGTCGTCGGGGGAGTGATGGAAAAAGAGTGCGCGAAGATGCTGTCGGATTTTTTTAGCGCCAAAAGGAGCGGGAGATGAAAGAGTTCTTCAATCCAAGGTCCGTCGCCGTCATCGGCGTCTCCGAATCGCCGGAGAACATGGGGCGGAGCATCATCGCTAACCTCATAGAGTTCAATTACGACGGCATCATCTATGAGGTGGGGCACAAGGGCGGAACCCTCTTCGGGCGCCGCATCTACCGTTCCGTCTCCGACATTCCCGATCAAGTGGACCTCGCCGTCATACTCACTCCCGCGAAGACGGTCCCCGGCATTCTTGAGGAGTGCGGCGAAAAGGGGATAAAGCGCGTCATCATAGAATCAGCCGGGTTCCGCGAGTACGGCCCCGACGGTGTCAGGATCGAGGATCAGCTCCAGAGCGTCGCTAAGAAATATGGCATCAAGTTCATAGGGCCCAACTGCATCGGCGTAATGAACATGCACACAGGGCTCGCTCTTCCCTTCACGAGCTTCAAGAACGTCTTCAGGAAGGGCGGGATATCGCTTGTCACACAGAGCGGCGGAGTGGGCATCAGCTATCTCAACGTTTTGGCGAGCGAGAATCTCGGGATAGCGAAGTTCGCGTCCATCGGCAATAAGCTCGCCGTCAACGAGAACGATCTTCTGGAATATCTGATCGGTGATCCGGAAACGGAGATAATATGCCTGTACCTTGAAGGCATAAGCGACGGCAGAAAGCTCATGGAGACAGCAAGGCGCTCGTCAAAGCCCGTACTTCTGCACAAATCCAATATCGGCAAAGAGGCGAAGGCGATAGCCCAGTCGCACACCGCGTCTCTTTCGAGCGACGACTCCGTTGTGAGCGCGGCCCTCAAACAGTCCGGCATAGCCCGCTTCAAGGACCGCGAGACGCTAGTCAATTATCTGAAGATCCTGCCGCTGCCGAAACTTCGCGGCAACAAGCTCGCCATCCTCTCCCGTTCCGGCGGGCACGCTGTAATCGCCGCTGACGCCTGCGAAGAAGCGGGCTTCACGCTGGCGCCTTTCGAAACCAGGTTCATAAGCGAGATCGAAAAGAACTTTCGCGCCCACGTCATACAGCTGACCAACCCGTTGGACTTAGGCGACCTGTTCGATTATCAGGTGTACGCGAAGATCGTCGAACGCACGATAATGCAGCAGAACGTGGACGGAGTCGTGTTCCTGCACACGTACATTTCCGCGACAGAGGGGGACGCGTCGCGCTCCCTGTTCGCGGAGCTGGAGAAAATCTCATACGCGCACAGGAAACCCATCGCCATCTGTGTTGCGACCGACGAGGAGGAGCTCTACCGATTGAGGCAGAAGCTCCCGCAGCCGGTCTTCACTTCGCCGTCGGACACCATCTACGCATTGGCGCTTGCGCGCGATTTTCGCCATGAGAAGAGGCCGGAGCCGGCGTCCCTTCCGAAATTATCGGTAGACACAGAGAGGGCGAAGGGGATCGTGGAAGTGTGCGTTAAAGAGAAAAGGAACCCGCTTCTTGTGGAGGCGCTGGAGATCCTCGAGGCGTACGGTATTCCGGTGGTGAAGAGCGTCTTCGTTGAACAAGAGGACGACGCCGTCAAGGAGGCGGCAAGGTCCGGCTATCCCGTCGCGATGAAGATCGTCTCTCCCAGCATCTCGCACAAAACGGATCTCGGCGGCGTGCAGATCAACATAAGGAACGAGGATGCGCTGAGGCAGGCGTATCGCGACATGATGGCGAACATAAGAAAACGCGCGCCGGAGGCACAGATAGAAGGCGTGCTCGTCCAGCCGATGATACAGGGCGGAAGGGAACTGATAATAGGGGCGAAGAACGACCGGAACTTCGGTCCAACGGTCATGGTCGGGCTGGGCGGGATATTCGTAGAGGTGTTTCGTGACACGTCGCTCCGCGTGGTCCCTTTCGATGAAAGGGAAACGGATTCGATGTTCGCGGAGCTCAAGGGATATCCCATACTGAAGGGCGCCCGCGGCGAAAAGGGCTATGATCTGCACAGGGCGAAAGAGGTCGTCCAGCGAGTGGCCCTTCTCGTTAAGGATTTCCCGGTCATTTCGGAGCTCGATCTAAATCCTTTCAAGATCATGCCGGCCGGAGAGGGCGGCTTCTGTCTCGACGCCAGAATGGTATTTTCAAAGTAATTTCCATTAGTTAAAAGATAGCAACTTTTCGGCCCGCCTTCCGATAAGGGAGCGGGAGGCGTGTGGGAACGAAACCGGAATTCAACGGTAACCTGTCGACGCTGTTCGCGTCGCTTAGGCAGATAAGGAGCTATTTGCTTCAGGAGCCGTTCCCCGGTTCCATGCCGGACCCTCTGGGTCGCTACGAGGGGGACCTGATAGAGGAGTACGAGCAGGGGACGGGGGACAAGCTCGGGGCGCACTCGATCACGCGCGGTGATACTTTCTTTCACGATCTTTCCGCAGAACAGAGGTTCGCGTGGGCCCTCTCAAGATTCCTGCCGTCCCAGTGGCGGCTCGCGGCGGACGGCTCCCTCCTTAGATCGTCCCTTTTGCGCCTCTATTTCAGGCGGCATTTGAAGGATCCGGCGAACCTTCCCGACGGCTCTCCAGCGAAGCTGCGCATAGTTCTGGCGGAAAGATATAAAGAAATATCCGGCATTCTCTCCTTCAGCGTGAACTTTCAAGAATCGCACATAGTGTCGAAAGAGGTTGACGACAGCTGGAACGAATTTCTGGACGAACCGGACGCTTCTCCGGATGTCGCCACTCCGGCGCAGGAGGAGCTTGAGTTCAAGAAGAGGATGCTCAAGACCTTGGGCGCGATACAGGCGGCGATCGAGATGCCGGCCACGCCCTCCGAACTTTTGCTCGTGTTCGACATCCTCTCCAACATACTTCTGGACAAGCACCGCCAGCGCCTCGGTTTCAAGATATTGGGCATGATAGAGTTTCGCCTGACGGGACCAATGGTGATGAAGCGGAGGTTGGGGGACTTAGTCGGAGTGGCGGACGGCGCCTTCGGCGATCCCCTCTTCAATTCTTTTGTGGATGTTCTGGAAAAGGCGGAAGGAGCGGACTTGGGGCGCGTCAGGAGATTGTGGAAGGTCGTCTCGTACAGGCTGCTCAACGACGTCCGGCGCGCGTTCGTTCAGAAGGCGTTGGGGATGATAACCGATGGAAAAGGGGACAAGTGCGATCAGGTCATAGAGATTCTGGAGGACAAGAGCGAATCAGAATGGATGGACATCTCCTCCGACCTTCGCGCGTACATGGAAGCGTATAAATTGAGAAAGCGGAACGGGGGAGGCGGCGGAGAGTCCGGACCGTCAATGCCTCCGGGATCGGCGCCCGAAACGCCGCCCGCACCTGTGAACGGTGCGGCCAACGCCGCTCACGTCCGGGTTTCGTCGCTCATGGACGGCGGCGAAGCTCCGGCTGCGTTCTTCCCGTCGCAAGTCCGGCCGCAGTTCATGAACGGGATGCGCACGTATTTTATGATAACGCCTTCAACCTTCACATTGAGGCCCAACTATAATGGGAATCTCCTATCCTGCGCCGGCATCTGAAGCGGCCGACATGGTTCGCCTGTTCCTCGAACATCTCCGCGCCCCGCACGACAACGGCGACGTGGAAGAACATTTCTCCGCGCTCCTTACGACATACCGGACCGTCAGCGGAGAGACGCCGTGGATATCGTCCGCGAACAAGCGACTCTTCGCGCTGAACGGCGATGCGCACGTGAGGTTCGCCTTCTCGGTCGGCCATTTCCTGAACGGCCATGCCGTGCTCATGTTAAGCGAGCGGATCAAGAACGCCACCCTCTTCGCGCATCTCTACGAGGTCTATCTCGACGGTGGGAGGAACTCTCCGCTTGGATCACCGGCTAGATCGAGGAGCGATCTCATCCGCGAGTACTCCGTCATAGGCGGGCTGCTCGTATACTCCGCCACGCACTATCCGGAAGACGGCGCCGCCGGGGTACGCCACCGCGAACTGTACGGCTTCGGCGCCATTCAGTCCGAGAACGTCGAGGAGGCGTTGACCGGCGGTTCATTCGGCAACGCCGACGATCTTGACGCGCTAAAGACCCTTGCGCGGCTGATAAGGGAACCATCCTCGAGAACGCTCGGCGTGCGTCTGCTCAACATGATCGAATGGAGCGAGAATGGGCGGCACAAGTTCCGCAGACGGTTCGGGGAGCTCGTGAGAGAGGCCGCTAGTTTCGATCCTCTTTGGAGCAGACGGCTGCGATTTTCGTTCGACAGCTTGGCCATGAGAGCCGCCGTGGGCAACGGCGGATTTCGATGGGAAGAGGCGGTCAAAACGGAGGTCGCCGCTTCGGCAAAGGGCAGGGATGCCGTCATGAATTCCGTGCTGGCAATCGTGGAGAACGGCGACGGCTGGCTCGCCGATAGGTTTATGGGCGTGCTCGACTCGTGGAACTGGGCGGCGCCGGATACTGTGGACGCGCTCATACACGCCGCGGCATCACAGAGGATGTCGCACACGCGCAAACAGATGATAGACAGCGCGATGTCCATTCTCGAGAAAGAGGTCGTGGACCTGCAGGCAATGGAAACGATCCTTACGCGGATGATCGGTATGTTCGCGCTGACGGCGCCCACCGTGCAGGCGGAGCTCTATCTGGCGCTCCTCGTTGACAAGCTCTTCCTCGCGGAGAAGCGCGACGACGTTCTGACGAGCGACGAGAGGATCGAGTTCGCAAGCGATCTTATAAAAGCGCTCACCGACCTCTATTTTAGGATCAGGACCTCCGGAAAGACCGGCGTCTCGGCCCGGGAAGAGGTCTTGAGGTCGCCATTGACGCAGATCCTCAAGATTGCTGAATCGGAGAAGTTGAACCGCGTGAGGTTCGCGCTCCTGAACAACGCGCTTCAGGGCACCGACACTCATAACTGGGACGGAAAGAACAGCGCGTGGCGTTTTTTGAGGCCGCTCGCCGATCCTGCGGAAAAGGAGAACATAGACAACGCGACTGACCCGTGGACTTATCTGATTGACTATGAAAGAAGGAACCCCGAGAACGGCGGCGGGGGAAGCAGCGGCGGGACCGCGCCCACGCCCTCTCCGGCGACGCCCACTCCGCGTTCGGGCGGCCCAAGGTTCTCCCCCGCGCCGTTCAATTCAGCGGCCGTGCGGATATGGAGACCGATACCGCAAGTGATGCTGATGGCTCGGATGATGCCGCCGGCGACGTTTATGATGCGTTAGAGGAGAAAGTCATGGCGAACTATTTCAGGAATGCGGCCGCGATGGAAGTCGTATCGAGGGAGCTTAGCGTAATGCCGCTCACTCAAGCAGAAATTGAGCTTGCCTATGATTCGCTCGCAGGCCAGTACCAGATGTCCTGCCGCGAAACGGTCGGATCGAGCGAGTCCTCGAACATGCGTTTCACGCAGGCGGTGGACGGATTTTTTTCGCAGGGTTCGTGGACGGTCGGCTCCATGGGTGCGGTCTCCTCGATGCGTTTCGCGAACGAGTTCAGCCAGTATCTGGGTTTTGGCTCCAATTGCCCGGACGGCGCGCCGGCGAACCGCGTGCCGCGGATAGTCTCCGGCCTCGTGGCGTTCAAGAAAGATATGGTGCGGACCGCGACCCTTGCCGGCTGGGAATGGCAGCTCTTTCTCGATACGATGGGGTACAGCGGCCGAACCGAGAGCTTGGTGTTCATAAACAGGATCACGGGCACGGTCGGCAAACTGGAGAGGGCGGTGATCAAAGGGAGGGCCGACGAGGCGCAGATGACGTCGCTCGAAGAATTGATAATTCTATTGAAAAATCTCAACACGCAGGAGGAGGGATACAAGATACTCGGGCGATTGGGGGAGCTTGGCTACTACAGGGTTTCCCGTCAGGAGATCGTCGAGCGGCTTCGTCCGCTTCTGGAGGAGCCCAAACCCACTCCGACCGGCGGAGAAGTTTCCGGCATGCTCTCGTCGGGCGAGGCCCCGTCGGGCTCACCCGGTCCCGCGCGCGGCGGCGGCGCGTCAGGACGCATGACGAGCGCCCAATATCAAGCTATGTGGAGGATGTTCATGGCAAGGCCTGCGTTCGGACCGTTTAACTACAGGCCAATGCTCCCGTCTGCGGCACAGCCCATATAAATGAGTTTTGAGCAGCCGCCTTACGGCGGCGGGTTCTCACCCGCAACTTCAACAAAAGAAAAAGGGATCCTACGGACCCCTTTTTCTTTTGGCGGAGAGGGTGGGATTCGAACCCACGGTACCTTGCGGTACACCAGTTCTCCAGACTGGCCGAATAGGCCTCTCTCGCACCTCTCCTAACTACTAAAATAGTTCAGATATTTGTTGATGTGTTTTGGATTGCTGCTTCCAATCTCATCAAAATATCTATGTATGTCTCGGCGATTATAAATCCAGACACCATTCTCCTTCATCTTTGAACTGAATCCTTTTTTCAAGAGAAAAGTTTGGAAATTCTTAAGAAAATTGCCATTCAAATTTCTGAATTCCCATCCAATATCATTGTACTCTCTTCCTCTGGTCGTGTGCCGATGATAATAAACACAGCCGTCGGTATCAAACAGACCTCTCAAACACCATTTTAAATGGTCGTCGTCATCAACTATCCACTTCGGAATCCGAACCATATTTCTTATTTTATCGCCGATGCACAGCCCCATATTATTAAAATATTCCACAAGTTGTCGGCTGGAGAGTGTCAGGCGTAGCGTGTTTTTTCTTGTCTTCTGTCTGACGACATCTGTTTCGAACAATGTTCGAAATAATCTCTCTATATACTCCGCATATTCGCGATCGACGAGTGCGCTTGTCGCTATGGAAACCTGAAATCTAGCAATGGTTCCGTCTCCCAAGATTATTCCGACGGCTTCGGCAAGATCATTGCTATGAGGTGGTAAACGGACTTTTTTTCTTACGATAAAACCTGAACTGGTTCCTTTTTTCGAGGTCTCTTGCTGAACAAGACAGGATTTTTTGCCGCCCTTGCTTCTCCCCTCTTTCGTCCCGGGATTTCCGAATATATTATATCTGGCGGCAGCGCCGATTTTACCGGCCCTCTGGCGCAATCGAAAAAGCCGATCATCCCGTTTTCCTTTATGTGGAGGGACCTTTGACATATGTGATGACTCGTAACAAGCCGGAAATATGGACCATTTCTAGCAATAAGCGTGGGGCATGTCGAGGGATAATGTGCGAAAAATACGCCATTTCCCTCACAAATATTTTCATTGATGAAGGCCGGCAAAAGAATATATAAAGCCCTGCTTCGAAGGTCCGGAGAGGTGCCGGAGTGGCTGATCGGGGCGGTCTCGAAAACCGTTAACCCCCGCAAGGAGGTTCGAGGGTTCGAATCCCTCCCTCTCCGCATATGAGTTACCAAGTCATAGCCAGAAAATACCGCCCGCAGCGGTTCGTGGACGTGGTCGGGCAGGAGCACATCACAAAGACGCTCGAGAACGCCATCGCCTCGAAGCGCGTCCATCATGCGTACCTCTTCACGGGCGCGCGCGGTATCGGAAAGACGACGGTGGCCCGCATCCTCGCCAAGGCGCTCAACTGCGAAAAAGGGCCTACGGCCGATCCGTGCGGAAAATGCGCGCCGTGTGCGGAGATAACCTCCGGCGCGTCGCTCGACGTTCAGGAGATAGACGGCGCCTCCAACACCGGCGTGGACGACGTCCGCGAGATAAGGGACCGCACGAAATACATGCCCGTGGGCGGGCGCTACAAGATATACATCATAGACGAAGTTCACATGCTCTCGACGGCGGCGTTCAACGCGCTTTTGGAGACATTGGAAG